>CAYSAC010000028.1:0-10525 GCA_964428815.1 uncultured Acidimicrobiaceae bacterium
GGTGGCGGGCCGGCCAGCGTCGCTGGAACGCCCGGCGCACCCGGGACCCCGGGCGCCACGATCGCCGGCTCTGGCGCGCCCGCCGGCGGGGGCGCGAACGGCGGCGTCCAGGCCTGCAAGGACCGGGCCAAGCAGGTGTCAGGCGACCCGTACTCGCCGCCGTGCGTGACCTTCGGCGGCGACAACGGCGGTGTCACGCACAAGGGCGTGACCAAGGACGAGATCGTCGTCACGGTCCGCGAGCTCGAGGGGCCGACAGCCGCGGAGATCTTCGCCAGCATCTCTGGCGAGAGCGTGAACGACTCACCCGAGGCGGTGCACGACACGATCCTGGCCCTCTCGGAATACTTCTCCTCGCACTTCAACTTCTACGGCCGCAAGCTCAAGATCGAGTTCTTCAAGGGCTCTGGCAACGGCGCGTCCGAGCTCCTCGGTGGCGGCAAGGAGAAGGCGTATGCCGACGCGGTCCGCGCGTCGCAGGAATTCGGCGCGTTCGCCGATCTGAGCGCGCTGACGATCCCCTACGCCGACTCGCTCGCAAAAGAACACGTGGTAAACGTCGGGTCGCCGTACCCCTCGCGAAAGTGGTTCGTGGAAAGGCGGCCGTACTCCTGGAGCCTCTTCCCGGACGGCACGAACGTGGTCGAGGCCTCGGTCTCATGGATCAAGGCGCGGCTCGTCGACCAGAAGACGGCCGAGTACGCGGGTGCCGCGTACAAGGACAAGCCTCGGAAGTACGCGGTCGTCGCGCCGGAGAACGACGAGTACCAGGAGTCGGTCAACCAGTACATCAACCTCGTCGGCGGCGCGGGGTTCAACATCGCGCTGAACCTCAAGTACAAGCTCGACCTGAACTCGATGCCGAACCAGGCTTCGAACATCGTCGCCCAGATGAAGGACGCTGGCATCACGTCGGTCATCTGCGCGTGTGACCCCGTGATGCTGGCGCTCGGCCTCACCCCGAAGGCCAACGAGCAGGGCTACGAGCCCGAGTGGATCACCGCCGGGCTCGCCTTCGTGGATCAGGACATCGTCAGCCAGCTCATCGACGAGCGGCAGTGGGGCCGCGCCTTCGGCATCGCGTACAACGCCGAATCGGAGCCGCAAGGTCGCTCGTTCCCCCACGCCGCCTACAAACAGATGCGACCGAACGACGAGCCCGCGTTCGGTGTGGAGGAGATCTACTACCAGATGTACATGATGGCGCTCGGCATCCAGCTGGCCGGGCCGAACCTGACGCCCCAGACCTTCGAGGCGGGCATGTTCGCCTATCCGGGCGGGTCGGGTCCGCGCGGCACATGGCACTTCGGTGAGGGTGACTACACACCGATGGATGACTTCCGCGAGATCTGGTGGGATCCGAACGCGGTGTCGCCACAGAACAACAAGCCGGGCGCGTGGATCCAGCTCAACGGCGGAGCTCGCTACTTCCCCGGCCGCGTGCCCAACGGGCGCGCCGCCTACTTCGGACGGCCATGACCACACCCGGGGACGAGACCGCCGCGTCAGCTGCGATCGCGGCGCTCAAGCTCGAGCCTGACAACCCGCACCTCCTGCGCGGCTACGGCCCGCTCGCTGTCGGCCTGATCCTCTTCGTGCTCGTCGTCCTGCTCGCACCCTCAGTCGCGCGCGAGCGCGTGGTGGAGCGTCCCGTCAGCGCGACGACCGTCGTGACCTCGCCGTGAACCAGCTGCGTACGAACCGCCCCGCGCAGATCGCGCTCGGCTTGGTCGTCGCCTACTCGCTGCTCTACTGGGTGCCCCGCTCGCCGCTCCCCGAGGTCATGCCATGGGGCGTCATCGCACAAGGGGTCATCTTCGGCAGCTCGTACGCGCTGCTCGCGATGGGGCTCATCCTCATCTACCGGACGACGCGCATCGTCAACTTCGCCTACGGAGCGATGGGCGCGATGCCTGGATCGCTCACCGTGGGGCTCTTCGTCGCCAAAGGGTGGAACTACTGGCTCGCGATCTTGGTGGGGCTCGTGGTCGGCACCGCATCGGGCGCTGCCATCGACGTGCTCGTCATCCGGCGCTTTGCCCGCTCATCGCGCCTCGTCCTCACGGTTGCGACGATCGGGCTCTCACAGATCCTTGGCGCCATCGGGCTCGTCATCGGCGTCGCCCTCGGTACCGACGCGCTGATCGGCAACATCGACACCCCGCTCAGCGGCAGCTGGTTCATCCGCCCGTATCCGGTGCGCGGCGACCACCTGCTGATGATCGGCTGCGCGCCCATCGCCGTCGCAGGCCTCGGTTGGTTCCTGCTGCGCACCGATGCCGGCCGGGCGGTTCGGGCCGCGGCGGAGAACCAAGACCGAGCGCTGCTGCTCGGCGTCCCCGTGCGACGTCTGCAGACGATCGTGTGGGCCGTCGCCGGTGGACTGTCGACGCTGACCTTCATCACCAAGGCGCCGTTCACCGGAGTCGTCCCCGAAGCGCTCACGGGCGCGACCACGATCCTGCCCGGCCTCGCCGTCGCGGTGATCGCCCGCTTCCAGTCGCTGCCGACCGCGCTGTGGGCGGGCATCGGGCTCGGCATCGCCGAGTGGACGATCCGGTGGAACGTGCACGCCGAGTCGATCTTCGATGTCGCCTTCCTCGTGGTGATCCTGGCCGCGCTGCTGTTGCGCCGCGAGCGCACGAGCCGAGCCGAGACCGGCGAGAGCACCTGGGACATGGCGGGCGTGCTGAAGCCCGTGCCGTCCGAGCTGCGAGGCTTGCCCGAGGTGCGGCGACCGCTGATCGGGCTGGCCGTCGCGGCCGGCCTGCTGCTCCTGATCGTGCCGCTGAACGCGGCGCCGAGCACCGTGGTGGCGATGAGCTTCGCCCTGGTCTGGGGGCTCGTGGCGGTGTCGCTCGTCGTGCTCACCGGTTGGGGCGGGAGCATCAGCCTCGGGCAGTTCGGCATCGTCGGCGTCGGCGCCATGGCGGCCGGCAACGTGTTGATGCGATGGAACCTCGACCTGTTCGTGGCGATCGGCTTCGCCATCGTCATCGGTGCGGTCGTGGCGGTGCTGATCGGTCTGCCGGCGCTGCGCATCCGTGGCTTGTACCTCGCGGTCACGACGCTCGCGTTCGCGGTCGCGCTCGACTCCTACTTCCTGAACCCGGTCAACTTCTCGAGCTTCGTGCCAGAGTCGATCCTCCGCCCCGTGCTCTTCAAGCGCTTCGACATGGACAGCCAGTGGGTGACCTTCTACTTCTGCCTCACCATGCTCGTGCTCTCGTCGCTGGTCGTGCGCGCCATCCGTCGTTCCCGTCCGGGCCGGGTGATGATCGGCACGCGCGACAACCAGCGCGCGGCAGACGCGATGGCCGTGCCGACGACGCGCGTGAAGCTGCAGACGTTCATCTTCTCCGGCTGCCTTGCCGGGCTGGCCGGGGCGCTGTACGTCATCGTCCTCCAAGGCTCGGGACAGGGCACGTTCAAGCCGACGATGTCCCTCGAGGTGTTCTCGTTCGCGGTGATCGGCGGGCTCGGCACGGTGGCCGGCGCGATCTCCGGTGTCTTCCTCTTCCAGCTGCTCGACTTCGTGCTGCTGAAGAACTTCGATGGGCAGGTCGCGGCCATCCTTCGCCTCAGCCTCGGCGGTGCCGGCCTCCTGTTCATCCTCTACTTCTTGCCGGGCGGCCTGTGGCAGTTCGTTCAACGCCAGCGCGACCGCTACCTCCGCCGGGTTGCCAACAAACGAGGCCTCCTCGTCCCGAGCCTCGTGGCCGACAAGCGGGTCGACGACGACACGGACCACGCGGAGGACGAGACCGGCGTCATCACCGGGGCCCTGGCATGAGCGGCGCGATCCTCGAGGTGCAGGGGCTCGACGCCTCGTACGGCCCGGTCCAGATCCTGTTCGGGCTCGACCTCGACATCGCTGAGGGCGAGATCGTCGCGCTCCTCGGCACGAACGGCGCAGGTAAGTCGACCTTGTTCAAGTGCATCACCGGGCTGCTCGAGACGGGGGCCGGCGACATCCGCTTCGCGGGCGAGAGCATCAGCGGGCTGCCGACGAACGAGATCGCCGAGCGCGGCGTCATCATGATGCCGGGCGGCAAGAGCGTCTTCCCGACGCTGAGCGTCCGCGAGAACCTGCGGCTCGCGTGCTGGATGAAGCGCGGCGATCCGGCTGCGGTGCGCGACGCCGAGGAGCGGGTGCTCGAGCTGTTCCCGCGGCTGAGGGAGCGGATCGGCCAGCTCGCCGGTGACCTCTCCGGCGGCGAGCAGCAGATGCTGGCCGTCAGCCAGGCGCTGATCCCCGACCCGAAGCTGCTGCTCATCGACGAGCTCTCGCTCGGGCTGGCCCCGACGATCGTCGGCCAGCTGATCGACGTCGTGCGCCAGATCCACGCGACCGGTCTGACCGTCGTCGTCGTCGAGCAGTCGATCAACGTCGCGCTTCGGTTGGCGGAGCGAGCGGTGTTCATGGAGAAGGGCGAGTTCCGCTTTACGGGCTCGACCAAGGAGCTGCTCGAGCGTCCCGACATCCTGCGGTCGGTGTTCATCGCCGGAGCGTCAGCAGGCGCGGAGGCGAAGAACGCACCTGCGTCCCCGAAGCGCCGCGCCGGACGTGGCACGCAGGTCGAAGCTGTCACGCTGCTGCGCGTCGCACCCGCAGCCGATGCGCCCGTCATCCTCGAGTGCCGGGAGGTCGTGAAGCGCTTTGGCGGCATCACCGCGGTCAACCGGGTCGACCTGCATCTGCGCGAGGGCCAGATCCTCGGACTGATCGGCCAGAACGGCGCGGGCAAGACCACGCTCTTCGACTGCGTGTCCGGCTTCCTTCCGATCGACGGCGGCCGCATCTTCCTCAGAGGCGACGACATCAGCGAGATGCCACCACACGAGCGCGCCCAGCGCGGCCTCGGACGCTCCTTCCAGGAGGCGCGCCTCTTCCCCTCGCTCACCACGGCCGAGACGCTGGCCGTCGCACGCGAGCGCCACATGCTCACGCGGGCCATGATCGCCGCCGCGTTCGGCCAGCCGGTGTCACGAGACGGCGAGGCCGACGTCGCCGAGAAGGTCGAGCTGCTCATCGAGCTGATGGGTCTCGCCGCGTTCCGGGAGAAGCTCACCGGCGAGCTGTCGACGGGCACGCGCCGCATCGTCGAGCTCGCGTGCCTGCTGGCCTCGGATCCCGCCGTCATCGTGCTCGACGAGCCGTCCGGTGGGGTCGCACAGAAGGAGTCAGAGGCGCTCGGCCCGCTGCTCCAACGGGTGCAGGTGCTCACTCGCACCTCGATCCTGGTCATCGAGCACGACATGCCGCTGCTCTCGAGCATCTGCGACGAGATGTACGCCCTCGAGCTCGGCGAGGTCATCGCCCAAGGCACACCCGCCGAGGTGCTCGATCATCCGAGGGTGATCGAGTCCTACCTCGGCACCGACCTCGCCGCCATCAACCGCTCCGGCGCCGCGCCGGTCGCCGCGCGGGTCCGGCGCAAGCGCGCGAAGGCTGTCTCCTAGGTCGTCAGACGGTCGGTCGGTTGACCAACCCGACCAAAGCCTTCGGCGCCAAGACGCGAATTGAAGTCTGCGTCCTAGCCTCGTCGGGATGGAGCCCGATAGTTCCGCTTGGGCCGACCGGAGGGTGATGGTCGTGTTGGCGGGGCTGGTTGATGAGGCCTGGTCCGTGATGGAGCCGAACCTCGAAGGCCTCACCGACGAGGAGTACTTCTGGGAGCCTGCGCCGGGTTGTTGGGCCGTCCGTCAACGAGACGACGTCCGGTCACCTGACTGTTGGGGCCGTGGTGCGTGGGCAGTCGAGACTTCGCTCGACGGAACATCAGTGCCGTCGATGACAACGGTCGGGTGGCGTCTCATGCACGCGTACGACTGCACAACCGACTTCACGAGTCGAGCGTTCGGTGATGGCGGACAGGACTGGAACTCGATCGAGGTGCCCGGTACGGCTGCCGGAGCGGTCGCTCTCATGACCGAGGCGGTGCACCGCCTACAGAAGCAGCTCGCTGGCGCGACCGACGACGTGCTCGCCGGCCCGCTCGACGGCGACTTCCAGAAGCCGCGGTGGCTTCTACTCGACAAGGCGATCCTCGAAGCGATCCATCACACCGCTGAGGTCGGCGTCCTACGCAACCTGTTCCGGGAAACGCGCTGATCAGCCCCCGGTATGACGCGATCGCTCAGGCGAACAGCTTCTTACGCGAGACCAGTTACGACGTAGATCGCAGCGCTCGTGATGGGTGGCGCGTCTGCAGGACGCATGGCGTCCATTCCGTCGCGCGCTGCAACCGCGTGCTCTTCGGAATCGAACACCACGATGCCCATGCCCGTCGATCCGTCCTCCGAGCGAAGCCACACGCCACGCTCGAAGCCAGGCAGCTGCTTCACCACGGGGATCACCTGATCGTTCAACAGCCGCTCGGCATCCTCTGGCCGCCGGCCTTCAAGATTCACGTGCGAGACGAGTGCGTGTGCCATGTCGCGATCATCGCATGAGTTTCGCCGTGGTTCGACCGCCAGTTCGTTTCGTCGATAGAGAACAGCACCCGCGGACGGATGCCACGCCAGGTCTCGACTGGCGCCGTCGACCCCTCATCCGCGAGGCCTGACGTGGTGAGCACTCGGATCGAGGCGAGGTTCTCGGGATCCGCGGTTGCGATCAACCGCTTCAACGTGAGGTCCTCGAACGCGAAGCGCAGCAGGATCGAGGTCGCCTCGGTCGCGAAGCCGCGACCCCACGCATCGGAACGGAGGTACCAGCCGAACTCCGCTTGTCCCTCAGGAGTCATGCCGCCGAGCGCGGCCCAGCCAACGAACTCTCCATCTGCGATCACAGCAAGGTTGAAGGTCCGACGCGGACTCAACAGCTGTGGTTCTTGGAGGAGGTACAGGACGGTCTGGCCGACCGTCAGGCGGTCGATACGGAACCTCATGAACTCGAACATCGCTTCGTCGTCTGCGAGGTCCGCAAACGCTTGGCCGTCAGCTTTCGTGAAGTCGCGGAGCGAGACCAGACGGCCTGCGAGTTCGAGTGCCACGGCTCGATGCTCGCGCACGACCGTCCCGGAGGTGCCGCTCGGCGACCGGCAAGCGCGACCACAAGCCGGCGCTAGGCGACACCTGTAGCAAGAAAACGCCGGCGGTGAGGCGCGGATCGTCTGGCAATCTGCAGACGTGGCTGACAAGGTCCGTCGCGCCGAGCGCGCTGACTCTGAGGCGATCGCCCGCAGCGGGGCGCCATGCGATGTGGGCTCCGCTGCTCCGGCCGGAACCCGACGCCGCAATCGACGTGTTCGACGATGGAGCAGTACGGGGATTCGTCAGCGTCGGACCGGTGCACTACGCCTCCGGTGAGCGGAGGGGACACATCTACGCGCTCTACGTCGAGCCGTCACGATGGAGCCACGGCATCGGAAGTCGCTTGCTGACACGCGCTCTTGACCATCTCAAGACTCGTGGGATGGCCGCGGCAGAGCTGTGGGTCCAGGCGGAGAACATCCGAGCGCGAGAGTTCTACGAGTCACGAACTTGGGAGTTCACCGGCGACGGGCGGGCCAACGCGCGCGGCAACTTCCTTCGCTACACCACGGCCGTGTGAGCGTCGCCGAGCCGGCGGAGGCGACGTGAGATGGCGTGCGCGCCCTGGGCGAGCTTGACCTGACGTACCGTTCGATCGCAGTCGCACATGCGCGGAGGTGCGGAATGGCGATCGGCGAGATCCTTGGGCTCCATCACGTCAAGCTGCCGGTCGCGGACCTGGCCCGGAGCCGGGCATGGTACGAGCGGGTCTTCGAGTTGGTGCCGAACATCGAGTTCCCCGATGCCGCTGGCGTCGTCCGGGGAGTGTCCTACCGAGCCAAACGAGGCTTCACACTTGCCCTGCGCGAGAGCCCTGCTCTCGCTCAGGCCATGATCGGCTTCGATCCGATCGCGATCCTGGTTGAGAGTCGTCAGGAATAGACGCCTGGGCGCGGCGCTTGGACGATCTCGGCATCGACCATGCACCTGTCCGCGCTGGAGCCCTCGGTTGGCTGCTCAGCTTCAACGATCCCGACGGGCTCCAGCTCAAGCTGTACACAAAACCAGCTACACGGTTTGCCTGTGAAGTCGAGGTAGGGCGGAGCGTGGTTCCAGGCTGACAAGGAGCGCGCGGTTACGCCGCGAGGAGTGGTCCGGCGCGGGCGTTGATGGTGCGGCCGGTGGGGCTGGTGAAGGTGATGAGGTCGTCGGCGTTGCCGGTGGCGTTCCAGCCTCCTTCGTGGAGGAGGTGGTGGTGGTGGTGGTACCAGCAGACGCCGATGAGGTTGTGGGCGTTGGTGGGCCCGCCGCGGGTCCAGTGGCGCATGTGGTGGATGTGGCGGATCGGTCGGCCACAGCCAGGCCAGCGGCAGCAGCCGCCGTCGCGCTTCACGATCCGGCGGCGCAGCCAGCGCGGGATGGTGCGTGACTTGCGGCCGATGCCGAGTGTGCGGCCGTCGGTGTCGTCGATGCTGAACTCGACATCGGCGTCGCACAGCCGGCGTTGCAGGGCGGTGGGGGTGATCGGTTCGCCGTCGATGGTGGCGTTGGCGTCGCGCAGCCCGTCAACGACGTCGGCGTCGGCGTGGATCACCACGACCGCGGCGTCGGGGCTGGAGGAGGCATCAGCCGCGCCCGCGAGGTCGGCGGCGCAGAGGTCGTCGAGCGCGTCGACGCAACGGGACTCATAGGGGTCCCACATGCCGGTCACCGGGTCGGCGCCAGCGGCTTCGGCGCGGCGGCGGAGATCCTCTTCGATGGTGGCGGCCGCCTCGGTGGGCAGGAACCCTGACACCCTCGACCCCAAACCTGAGCGGTCCTTGCGGAAGCGTAGGAAGCGGCGCCGCCGCGCCTCCGCGGCTTCGTCGTCGCGGACGGTGCGCCGAGCCTGGGCCAGCGCCTTGACCTGCGCTGCGTTCAGACCGGGCAGCTTCTCCGCCAGCCACGCGTCCTCGGCCGGGGTGGCGAAGGTGACGACATGGCGGACCTGGTCGAAGGAAACGGCGCCGCTGACATACACCGCCCGCAACGCGGGGAGCTGCTCGAGCGCATCGGCGGCGCGCACCCAGTCCGAGGCGGTCGACACCGAGAGGTTGTAGCGGCACGCCAGCCACCCAGCCATCGAGGTGGCGCCATCGGCCTTGAAGTCCTCGGCCCGGTTCGCAGCGGCCACGATCCGCAAGATCTCCGCGTGCACCGCAGCGCTCAACCCAGTGAGCGCGTCGATCGCCGAGGTGCGCTCATCAGGTGTGCAACCGGCGTAGCCGACCATTGGCACCTCCTCCGGGACGCGGTTCGACCAACGAACGGGGACCGGGTAGGTCCCGAAGGGGAAGCTCTCAAGTTACACCCACGTAACTTGCATGTCAAGGGGGAAGATTCGCTGGCCCTTCCGCCTGGTGGCCCCCACCCTTGATGCCGCGGCGCGTCAGTGGTTGCAGCTCGCTCTCGAAGTCGCGCACCCGGGACACCGCTGGGCGAAAGCCCTGGGAATGCCGGCTACGTGATCCGCTCGGCAGCCAGCACGTACATCGATTCGTCAAGCAGCGCCCGCTCGCCAGGGGCGTAGCGATCCTGGAGATCGCGGGCCTGCGCAAGGTCGATGATCCGGAACCGATGGCGGCTGAGGAAGTGGTCCATCTCCTCGGGATGGACACCGAAGGTGACGGGTTCGCCGATGAAGCTCAGCGCGCTCGGCGCGAGGCGGCTAGCGGTGCCCCTCGGTCCAGGGTCGTCGATGATGTGCCACATGTCGTGGGCGATGATCGACCCGGCACCGCTCATGTTCCAGACCGCGTCCAGCGTCGCCTTCACCGCGGCGCGGGTGAGGTACATGGGCACTCCCTCCCACGTGAAGAATGTGCGTGCCCCGACCGTGAAACCGGCTTCAGCGAGCGTCACCTCGAGGTTCTCGTGCTCGAAGTCGATCTCCACCCGAACGACGCTCGTCTTGGGGAACAGGTCGGCGTGCTTGGCGATCGTGGCCGACTTGGCGCGGCTGATCGCGGCCAGGTCAACCTCGAACACCGGCCGACCGGCGAGCTGATCGGCGAAGCGGTACGCCCGAGTGTCGTAGCCGGCTCCGAGCAACACCACCTGCTCTGCGCCGTCGTCAAGCGCCGAGGTCAGATGGTCGTCGATGAAGCGGTGCCGGATCGGCACCCAGGTCGTGCCGGTGGTGCCCAGCCGCCGGAGCGCGCGACCGGTCAAGCTGCCCGACCACGCGGCGAGGGCGGCGCGGCTCGCCCGGGAGAGGAACAGATGGGCGTACGGGTCGTCGACGACTCGCTGACCAGCGGGCTTGAGATGCTCGATGGCCCTGGCCATCGTCACGGCTTCGGCGGTGATGCTCGGCCGGCCCTGAAGACGGTGAGCGAACGCGTTTCGCCCGCGATCGGTGTCGCTCACGACCTAAGCCTTACCACCTCGCGCTCAGGCGCGGTGATGAGCCACCAGTCCACGACCGAGCGGCCGGCGCTGTTGGTGTAGTGCTCGACGGTGTACGTATAGCTCCCCCACCCGGTCGCGCCGGCGACGCAGGGAAAGT
>CAYSAC010000028.1:10625-23115 GCA_964428815.1 uncultured Acidimicrobiaceae bacterium
TCGACGGTGTACGTATAGCTCCCCCACCCGGTCGCGCCGGCGACGCAGGGAAAGTTGCCGTGCGGGCCCACGCACGGGTTGCCACTGCCGCTCACGGCGCTCGGGTCGCCATGATTGTCGCCACAGAACGCTGCAGCACGAGTTCGGCCCGCTGCTGACATCGCGACCTCATAGTCGCTATCGGCGGGGTGGGAGGCGCAGGCCCTGCATCCCGCCATCAACCTCGAGCACCGTCCCCGTCGTCGACGACGCACGCGGGCTGGCGAGGTAGGCGATCGCCTCCGCGACCTCCTCGGCCGTCACCAGCCGGCCCATCGGCTGGCGCGCTTCGAGCGCGGCGCGCTCGACAACGGGATCGGTCGCTGCGTCGAGCAGCCGCCCGACCCAGGGCGTATCGGCGGTGCCCGGGTTCACGCATGACACCCGGATCCCCTCGTGCACGTGGTCCGCAGCCATCGCCAAGGTGAGCGACTGCACCGCCCCTTTCGACGCGCTGTAGAGCGCCCGCTGGGGCAGGCCGGCGGAAGCGGCGATGGAGCAGGTGTTCACGATCGCCGCTGCGCTTGACCGTCGCAGGTGCGGGAGGGCGGCCCGCGTCACCCGTACCATCCCGACGACGTTGACGTCGAGCACGCGATGCCATTCCTCATCGCTGTTGTCGGCGACCGTTCCGCGCGCTCCGATGCCAGCGTTGTTCACCAGGACGTCGATCCCGCCCAGCCGATCGACCACCTCGCCCACGGCCGCGATCACGGATGCATCGTCCGACACGTCGGCGACCACGCCGAGCGATCCTTCCGGTGCTCCGCTGATGTCGAGGTCGAGCACCGCGACCCGAGCGCCGCGCGCCGCCAGCAGCGACGCAGTGGCACGGCCGATGCCCGATGCACCACCCGTCACCACCGCAACGAGGCCGTCAAAGTCGGTCATCATCGGGCAGTATTGTCCGCCGACGATGTCGACCGGGCCGTGCGCGGTGCGCCCGCTCACCCGAGTTGGTCCAGCTCCTCCCAGAAGTCCTCCGGGATCGTCAGCTCGAGGTCGCCCACGTTGCGGCGAACCTCCTCGCCGTTGCGGGCACCGAACAGCAGCGACTGCACGACCGGGTGACGGCTGGGGAACTGCAGCGCGGCGGCCGTGAGGGCGACGTCGTGGCGCTCGCACAGCGCGCGCAGGGCGTCGACACGCTGACGCACCACCTCGGTGACCGCCCCGTAGTTGTAGGTGTCGGCGCCGGCGAGGACGCCCGAGTTGAACACGCCGGCGGCGATCACCTTGACCCCGTTCGCCTCGCACGCGGGGAACAGCTCGTCGAGCGCAGGCTGCTCCAGGAGCGTGTAGCGACCGGCGATGAGCACAGCGTCGACGGGCGCCTCTGCCACCACCCTCGCCAGGAGCGACGCGACGTTCATCCCGCACCCGATGGCGCCGACCACGCCTTGGTCGCGAAGCTCGGCGATGGCCGGGAACGCCTCGGCGATCGCCTGGTCCATGTGGTCATCGGGGTCGTGGACGTGGAGCAAGTCGATCCGGTCGGTCCGCAGTCGCTCGAGGCTCGACTCGAACGATCGCAGCACGCCGTCACGCGAGAAGTCGAAGACGGGGCGGACGGCCGGCACGTCGACGAAGGGGTGCTGCTCCGCCTGACTTGCCTGCCCGTCGGCGAGCACGCGACCGACCTTCGTGGCGATCACCACCTCGTCCCGAGGCCGATCGCGCAGCGCCAGACCCAGCCGGCGCTCGCTCTCGCCGAACCCGTACAGCGGCGCGGTGTCGAAGAACCTGATCCCCGTTTCCCACGCGGCGTCGATGGTCTCGATCGCCTGCTCGTCGGTGACGGAGCCGAAGAGGTTGCCCAACGGGGCGCACCCGATGCCGAGCGTCGGCAGTGTGAACTTCACGGCGTCCCCAGCGCCTCGAGCTCGTACAGGTCGACGTGGGTGTCGATCAGTGACATGCGCGATCCTCTCTACGATGCGTCGAATCGGGATGGTGATCGAGCTGAAGGCCGACCAGGTCGCGGAGTACAAGCGACTGCACACGGGCGACGAATGCCCCGTGCGCGACCTCCTGCAGCATTACAACCTCAGCAGCTTCTCGATCTTCGTCAAGGAGATCAATGGCCGCTACTTCGAGTTCGCGTACGTCGAGTACACGGGCGACGACTACGACGCCGACATGGCGGCGCTCGCCACCGAGCCCCGCAACCAGGTGTGGCTGGCAGTGACCGACGCCATGCAGGTGCCCCTCCCGGGCGAGCAGTCGTGGTCGCACATGGAGGAGATCTTTTACAACGACTGACGCGACAAGGGCGGCGGACCCCCTGTGGATCCGCCGCCCCGTCCCTATGACGTTCAGACGCCGACGAACGGCTTGTCGTCTGCCTTGACGTCCACGTGCTCAGGCGCTGCGAAGGTCTTGTCCCTCGGGGTCTTGAACGCATGGACGAAGCCGGCCATGGACAGGAGCGCCAGCAGCGCGGCGACGATGTAGGCCACCGTCGCGACTTGCCCACCCTTCACGCCGAAGACGCTGAACCCGTACGAGGTCAGCAGCAGACCACGGAGGGTCTCGCCCTTGAAGAGCGAGTCACGCTGTCCTGTGACGGCTGCCAGCTCCGTCTCCAGGCCGGCGAGGGCAGGGTCGTTGGCCTTCTCAGCGGCCGCGACCTCGTCCCTCAGGGCGCTCTGAGGGACGCCGAGGTCGGCGTAGGTCTGGCCGTCGGCAATGGCCTTGGTGTGCAGGCCGATGAAGTCGTTGGCATAGCACTCGGCCTGCTTGCCGGTGGTGAGCGGCTGGCCGGCGAACTTGACGAGGCACGCTGACTGCTTCTCCTCGTCGGTGAGGGCGCTGGCCGGCTTGAACGTGATGTTCTGCTGGCTCAGCTGGTCCTTCACGTAGTTCTTCGAGAAGTTCGCGTTGCTGGTCATCACGAGTCCGAGCACGAGCAGGAGGCCTGCGAGTGCGATCCCGCCGACGCTGAAGAGGACATCGAGGGTTCTGCGTTTCATCTTTCTTCTCCTTGGAGTTTGCGATCTGCCGCGAACCGCGGCGCTGTCGTGATCATCCGCTGAGGGCCTGCCCGCCAGTAGGGACAAAGGTCCCGGATCGGATGGACCTGCGGCACCTCATGTCCGGGTCAGCACGACCTTCAGTGCACCGGTGTCGCCGGCGTGGCCGAAGACGTCGTACGCCTCCTCGAACTGGTCGAGGGTGAAGTGGTGGGTTACGAACCGGCCGGCGTCGAGCTGCTGGCTCATCACGAGCCGGAGCAGCGTCGGGGTCGTGTAGGTGTCGACCAGTCCCGTGGTGATGGTGACGTCGCGGCTCCAGAGCTCTTCGAGGTGCAGTGTTGCCGGTTCGCCGTGGACGCCGATGTTGGCGATGTGTCCGCCGGGCCGGGCCAGCCGGACCGCCAGCTCGAAGGTGGCCGGCACACCGACGGCCTCGATCGACACGTCGGCCCCCAAACCTCCGGTCAGCTCGGCGATGATCGTCTCGGCGTCCTCTCGCGAGTTGTTGACGACGACATCGGCGCCGAACTGCTTGGCGGCCTCCAACCGGCTGTCGGCCAGGTCGATGGCCACGATTTGGCTCGGGCTGAACAGCTGGGCGCCCATGATGGCAGCAAGCCCGATCGGGCCTGCACCCACGACTGCCACGACGTCGCCGGGCTGCACGCTGCCGTTGAGGACACCGACCTCGTAGCCGGTCGGCAGGATGTCCGCGAGCATCAGAATCTGCTCCTCTGAGGCGCCGGCCGGCACCTGGTAGGTGGACGTGTCGACGAACGGGACGCGCACATACTCGGCTTGGGTGCCGTCGATCGTGTGACCAAGGATCCACCCGCCGCCACCGAGGCACTGCCCGTAGCGGCCCTGTCGACAGAAGCGGCACGCGCCGCATGACGTGATGCAGGAGACGAGCACCCGGTCGCCTGCCTTGACCATCTTGACGCCGGCCCCGACCACCTCGACGGTCCCGACCGCCTCGTGGCCAAGGATCCGTCCATCGGTCACCGCCGGAACGTCGCCCTTGAGGATGTGCAGATCAGTACCGCAGATGGTGACGGCGTCGACGCGGACGATCGCGTCGGTGTCGCTCAGGATCGTGGGCTTCGGTGCGTCTTCCCAAGCCTTCTGGCCGGGTCCGTGGTAGACGAGCGCCTTCATTGCAGACCTCCTGGTCGTCGTGACGTCCACGATGCGCCGGGCGAGCGCGGCCAGGTAGAGGCGAAGGTCACCATGCGGGCCACGCTGCGCGTCGCGCGCATGTCGAGATTGGGACCTATGTCCTACGCGTCCTGACCTTCGGCACTGCTCAATGGATGGCGCCGGATCAGACAATCGATCCATGAGCGACGCCATCGACGACAACACGCGCCTCGACGAGCTTGAGCGCGAGGTGGAACGCGCCCGGGTGAGCCGCGACAGCTGGACCCTCATCATCGGCGCCTTCGCCGCGGTCGCGCTGCTGGCAAGCATCGTCGGCGTCGGCTTCGCCATGCGGGCCATCGACGAGAGCAAGAACAACCTCGGCACCGAGGGCGCCGGCACCGTCGAGGCTGACCTGTCGGAGTTCGCCATCGACCTGTCGTCCGACCAGATCGCGGCAGGTGGCGACATTTCGGTCCGCAACAACGGAACGATGGTCCACAACCTCACCGTGCGCGACGCAGACCTCGGGTCACCGGATCTCGAAGCGGGCGCGTCGGCAAGCTTGGATCTCAGCGGCCTCGACGCCGGCACCTACGAGCTCTACTGCACCATCCCCGGCCACGAGGCGGCGGGCATGACCGCTGCGCTCACCATCGGTAGTGGCGGCGACGCCGCTGCAGGCGACGACAGCGAGCACGCCATGACCCCCGAAGAGGGCGCTGCGCAGGACCGGACGATGATGGAGTCGATCATGCAGTTCCCGGCCGAGACCGAAGGCCGGGGCAACCAGCCCCTCAGCCCCCAGCTGCTCCCTGACGGGACCAAGCGCTTCGAGCTCACCGCATCGATCATCGACTGGGAGGTTCGTCCCGGCGAGGTCGTGCAGGCTTGGGCCTACAACGGCACGGTGCCGGGGCCCAGGATCGACCTCGACGTCGGCGACCGTGTCGAGGTCGAGCTCACGAACGAGCTTCCCATCGGCACCGACATCCACTGGCACGGCATCGACGTCCCCAACGACCAGGACGGCGTCTCACCGATCACCCAGGAGCTCGTGGTAAGCGGGGAGAGCTACACCTACCGCTTCACCGTCACCGAACCGGCCATCGGCATGTACCACGCGCATGCCCACGCCCACGAGGCGGTCCCCAACGGCATGTTCGGCACCCTCTACGTCGGCGACCTCCCGCTGCCGGTCGGCCGCACGGTCTCGGGCATCCCGATCCCCGCCGACCTGCAGATCGCGCAGGACCTCCCGATGGTCCTCAACGACGCCGGGGTCATCGGGCTCAGCCTCGACGGCAAGAGCTTCCCCGCCACCGCACCCGTCGTCGCCGCCATCGGCGACTGGCTTCGCATCACCTATTTCAACGAAGGCCTGCAGGTCCATCCCATGCACCTGCACGGCTTCGAGCAGATCGTCGTCGCCAAGGACGGCGAACCGCTCGACCAGCCCTACGCGGCCGACACGGTCCTCATCGCACCCGGCGAGCGCTACACCGTGCTCTTCAACGCATCCGCAGCGGGTACGTGGGTGTGGCACTGCCACATCCTCAACCACGTCGACTCAGCGGACGGCATGTTCGGCATGGTCACCGCCGTGGTCGTGCAGTAATGGAAAGATTCGGGACCAACGTCCTGAGGGTCGGCGACCATCGACCCTGGCAGTGGCAACCCGGCGGCCGGATCATCGCAAGATGCAGGACGACATCGACATCGGAGTGCTCGAGGAGCTCGAACACGAGGAATGCCTGAAGTTGGTGGCCTCGATGTCCATCGGTCGACTTGCCGTAGCCGTCGAGGAGCGCGGGCCGCTGGTGGTGCCAGTGAACTACGTGCTCGACGGCGAGATCGTGGTCTTCCGGTCCGGCCCGGGCACGAAGTTGCACGCGTTGCGGGATACGCCAGTGAGCTTCCAGGTCGACCTCATCGACTCGATTCACCGGACCGGCTGGAGCGTGCTCATCCGCGGGGTCGCCCACGAGGCCACCCGCCACGAGGTCGAGCATCTCATCGTCGAACCGTGGCCACCGGGCGACAAGCACCACTGGATCCGCATCTTGCCGACAGCAATCACCGGCCGCACGATCCGGCTCCCCGACGTGGCGTTGAGCTCCCGCGGCTACCTCTGAGCCTCGCCCTCCGACATCCTGTGCGAAAGGCCGCCCGACCGAAGTGACGGGGCGGCGGATCTGGCAGGGCCGCACGGTGGACGACGACGCCTGACCACCGTGCGATGCTCGGGGGGTGACAGCACCGACGGTCGCAGGTACGGCTGAGGACGTCTTCGATCTCATCGAGGACGACGCCGATCTGATCGTCCCCCTCGCCAACGGTGAGCCCGTCTCAGTCCTCGACGCAATCGAGAACAACGCAACGCGGTGGACCGGCGTGCGCATCCATCAGATGCATGCGCTGCACGATCGGCCCTACATACACGGTTCGCTGCGCGAGCACCTGCTCCACGTCTCCTACTTCCTGTCGCCGGTCACGCGGCCGGCGTTCCACAGCCGGGGTTGTGAGCTCATGCCCAACCACTTCAGCGAGGTGCCGCGGCTGCTGCGGGAGACGACCCGCTGCTCATTGGTCCTCGCGGCAGCCTCGCCCATGGACCGACACGGCTACTTCTCGCTAGGCACGAGCTGCGACTACGTGGCGCCGTTCATCGGGCAAGCTCCGTTCTTCCTCGAGGTGAACGCCCAGATGCCGCGAACCTTCGGCCGCAACCAGCTGCACCACAGCCAGGTCGCCGGCTGGGTCGAGGTCGACCGACCCCTCGTGGAGGTCGCGCCCTCAGCGCCGTCGCTGGTGGACGACCAGATCGCATCGCACGTTGCCGCCCGCATCCCCGACGGGGCGACCATCCAAGCCGGGATCGGTTCGATACCGAACGCGCTGCTGGCCACGCTGCGGGACCACCGCGACCTCGGCGTGCACACCGAGCTGCTGTCGGACTCCCTCATCGACCTGATCGAGGCGGGCGTCGTCACCGGTACACGCAAGAAGCTTGCGCCTGGCAAGGCGGTGACCACCTTCGCACTCGGCACCCGCCGACTCTATGACTTCCTACACGAGAACTCAGCGGTGGAGTTCCTGCCCGTCGACCATGTGAACGACCCGCGGGTGATCGCCGAGGAGAACTGCTTCGTCTCCATCAACGCCACGACCGAGGTCGATCTCGTAGGCCAATGCGCGTCGGAGACGGTCAATGGCCGCTACTGGTCCTCCAGCGGCGGCCAGGCCGACTTCGCGCGGGGCGCGATGTACTCACCGAATGGCATGGCCTTCGTCGTGATGCCGTCGACGGCGGCTGGAGGTGAGGTCTCCCGCATCCGCGTCACGCTCACTCCGGGCTCGATGGTGACGACGTTGAAGAACACCGTCGATCACATCGTCACCGAGTATGGGATTGCTGACATGCGCGGGCGCACCATCTCGCAGCGGGCCAGGGCGCTCATCGACCTCGCGCACCCAAAGTTCCGAGACCAGCTCCGCCGGGAAGCCCGAGCCCTCGCCTACCTGTAGGCGGCGGAGTTCCTCGTCCTCGATCGGCTCCGAGCATGCAATCGAGCAGTGGTGCGTCCTCCGCCACGTCGACCACCGGTCCGAAGGGCCCTTCGCGTTGGGCCTCCTGTCCGGGACCGCAACGACTCGACGAAACTCATCGGGCCGCGCACGTTGATCGCCGAGATGCGAAGGTCTAGAGGTGAACGCTGTGAGCAACGACGAACGCGGGCTCGAGGTCACCTACGACCGGGACGGAACCGTCGCACGGCTCACGTTGTTCCGTCCCGACCAACTCAACGCGCTCGATGACGGCATGCGGCGAGCGTTGGCTGAGGTGCTCGTCGAGCTCGATGAGCGGCCCGACGTTCGGATCGTCGTGCTCTCTGGGAGCGGGCGGGCCTTCTCGGCGGGCGCAGACCTGCGGCAAACGGCCTACCCGCCCATCGAGGGGGATTGGGCGTCTCGCCGCCGCATCACCGGGACCTGGCAGCGGGTGCTCGAACACCTCGACCGCATCCCTCAGGTGACCGTCGCGCGCCTCCACGGTCACGTGATCGGTGGCGCCGCCCTCCTCGCCGCGGCGTGCGACCTCCGCGTCAGCGCCGACGACGTCGTGCTCCGCATCCCTGAGCTCGCGATCGGCATCCCGCTCACATGGGCCGGCATCCCGCTGCTCGTCCGAGAGGTCGGTCTGCCACTCACCCGAGACTGGGTGATGACCGCCCGTGAGGTCCGAGCCGACGAGCTGCTGCGCAGCGGGTTCGCCCAGCGGGTGGTGCCGCGCGACGACCTCGACGCCGCGGTGGAGGCGTGCATCGACCAGCTCCTCGCCGTCCCGCCCGGTCCACTGGCGATGACGCGCGCGATGACCTCCGCGATCGGCCGGACCCATCCTGCGATGGTCGCGGGCTGGGGTGACGCCGACCATCAGCAGTGGGCGTTCACCGAGGACGAGTACCGCCGAGCCGCCGCCGACTACGTGCGCGGCACCATCCGCCGGGCGGAGGACTGATGGCAACCCGCTCCCCCCGCGTCGTCGTCATCGGCGCGGGCATGGCCGGCATCCTCGCCGCCATCAAGCTGCGCGAAGCCGGGCTGCGCGACGTCACCGTCTATGAGAAGGCAGACCGGCTGGGCGGGACGTGGCGGGAGAACACCTATCCCGGTGTCGCCTGCGACGTGCCGTCGCATCTGTACAGCTACTCGTTCGCCCCCAACGCCGACTGGAGCCAGATCTTCAGCCCCGGCCCCGAGATCCAGGCCTACCTCGCCGCGGTAGCCGAGCGGTTCGGCGTCGATGAGTGCATCCGGTACGGCGCCGAGATCCGAAGCATGGCCTTCCGCGAAGGGTCGTGGCACCTCGAGGCCGACGGCGGCGTCACGGACCGCGCCGACATCGTGATCGCCGCCACCGGCGTGCTGCACCACCCGCATCTCCCGGACATCAGTGGGCTCGAGACGTTCGCCGGCGCCTGCTTCCACAGCGCGCGGTGGGACCACTCGGTCCCCCTCGAGGGCCACCGGGTCGGCGTGATCGGCACCGGGTCGACGGCAGTGCAGATCACGACTGCGCTCGCAGGCACCGTCAGCGAGCTGCACCTCTTCCAGCGCACCGCGCAATGGATCCTGCCGATCCCGAACGCACCCATCGCGGATGAGGAGCGCGAGCGGTTCCGCACCGACCCGTCAGCCATGCGTGAGCTGCGCGCGCACCTCGCCGACACCTTCGAGGAGCGGTTCGCCAACGCCGTCGTCGACGCCGAGTCGCCACAGCTGAAGCTGATCGAGGAGCTGTGCCGCTCGAACCTCGAGGAGAGCGTGACCGACCCGATCCTCCGCGAGCGCCTGCGACCGGACTACCGGGCCGCGTGCAAGCGCCTCGTCGTGTCGCCGACCTTCTACCAAGCCATCCAGCACCCGAGCGCGCGCCTCGTCACCGAGCGGATCGAGAAGGTCGAGCCGGGCGGCGTTCGCACGGTCGATGGGCAGCTGCACGAGCTCGACGTGCTGGTGCTCGCGACGGGTTTCCGAGTCGATCGGTTCCTGCGTCCGATCGAGGTCACCGGCCGCGACGGCATCACTCTCGACGAGGTATGGGCGGAGCGGCCCTCCGCGTACCTCGGCATCTCCGTGCCCGAGTTCCCCAACCTGTTCATGCTCAACGGCCCAAACGGACCCGTTGGCAACTTCTCCCTCATCGACGTCGCCGAGCTGCAGTTCGACTACGTCATGCAGCTGATCGACCTCATGCGCGGCGGCCAGTGCAACGAGGTGAGCGCGACCGCCGACGCTCTCGAGCAGTTCGAGGAGGCGCGGACGGAGGCCGCCCAGCGAACGGTGTGGGTCACCGGCTGTCGCAGCTGGTACCTCGACGACCGCGGCGTGCCTGCCGCGTGGCCATGGAGCTTCACGCGCTTCCGCGAGGTGATGGCTCACCCCGACCGGGCCCACTTCGAGCTGATCTGACCGAGGCGGGCGGTCGGCCGGTCATCATGTCGTGATGAGCAACCGTTGGGATGAGAAGAAGGTGCCGTCGCTGGCTGGGAAGGTCGCCCTCGTGACCGGCGCCAACGCCGGCCTCGGGCTGGCGGCCACCAAGGTGCTGGCCGGCCACGGCGCCAAGGTGCTGCTCGCCTGCCGAAACGTCCAGAAGGCCGAGGCTGCAGCCGAGGACGTGCGGGCGGTTGCCACCGCAGGAGTGGAGATCATCCCCCTCGATCTGGCCAGCCTCACCTCGATCGCCGCGGCCGCCAAGCTCGTCCGCGACAGCGAGTCGCGACTCGACCTGCTGCTGAACAACGCCGGACTCATGGCCATCGACAAGTCCACGACCGAGGACGGCTTCGAGACGCAGCTCGGCGTCAACCACCTCGGCCACTTCGCCCTGACCGCTGGCCTCGCGCCGTTGGTGTTGGCCACACCCGGATCCCGGATCGTGACCATGTCGAGCATGGGTCATCGGTTGGGCCGACTGCACCTCGACGACCTGTTCTTCGAGCGGCGCGGCTACGACCGCTGGCGGCCCTACTTCCAGAGCAAGCTGGCCAACCTCCTCTTCACCGCCGAGCTCCACCGCCGCCTCGCCCAAGCGAACGCGGACACGATGGCGCTCACGGCTCACCCCGGCGGGTCCCACACCGACCTCGGTCACGAGGGAAGCGGCATCACCAACAAGCTGTTCAAGCCGTTCACGCCGCTCATGCAGCCGGCGTGGCTTGGCGCGCTTCCGATCGTGCGGGCCGCCACCGATCCGGACGCCCAGAGCGGCCAGTTCTACGGACCCCGGCTGATGGTCCGCGGCTACCCGGTCGTCGAGACGCCGAGCCGCCGAGCCCGCCGCGCCGATGATGCCCGTCGCCTCTGGGAGCGCTCCGAGGAGCTGACCGGCCTCACCATCGACATCCCCGAGGAGTTCGAGCCATGACCAAGACGCTTGACGAGGCCCCGTTCCTGGACATGTTCTCCGAGGAGGTCGCGGCGGACCCAGCAGCAGCGATCGAATCGCTGCGCGAGCAGTCCTGGCTCGTCCGCACACCGATCGGCGGTCTGGCGATCGGGCGCACCCAAGTGCAGGCCTTGCTAGCCGACCGGCGACTGCGCAGCTCTGTCCCCGACATCGTGCGACTGCAAGGCGTCACCGACGGTCCGCTGTTCGAACGGCTGTCGAGCTCGATCCTCGCCTTGGAGGGCGAGGATCATGTCCGGGTGCGCAAGCTCGTCAGCCGCGCGTTCACGCCCCGTGCCATCGACGCGCACCGCGGGCACATGCGAG
The DNA here is from genome assembly GCA_964428815.1 of uncultured Acidimicrobiaceae bacterium. Lineage (GTDB taxonomy): Bacteria > Actinomycetota > Acidimicrobiia > Acidimicrobiales > CAYSAC01 > CAYSAC01. Next base: position 22,062 of record CAYSAC010000028.1, read on the forward strand.
ACACCCTCACTCGCCTGATCGACCCGCTGCTCGGCGATGGGCGCTGCGACTTCATGGCGGCGGTGGCCGACCACTATCCGATCCAGGTGATGTGCCACCTGCTCGGCGTGCCCGACGAGGACCACGAGGACTTCGCGCAATGGAACCGGGCGATCACCTGGGCGCTGTCGCTCCAGCTGAGCGAGCACCGCGCCGACGTCGAGTGGGGCATGGCGCAAATGGACGGCTACGTCGCCGGACTCATGGCCGACCGCCGCCGTCATGCCCGCGACGACATGATCACCGCGCTCGTCCAGGCCGAGGAGGCGGACGATCGCCTGTCGGACATCGAGGTGCAAACGATGATCGCCGCCCTGCTCTTTGCGGGCTACGACACCACCCGCAACCAGCTCGGCCTCGCGATGTGGCTCTTCGCTGAGCACCCGGACCAGTGGCAGCGCCTCGCTGCCGACCCCAGCCTGGCGGCGAGTGCCGTCGAGGAGGTGATGCGGTTCCGTGGCGCGGTCAGCGCCGCTCCGCGCATGGTGGTCGAGGACATCGACCTCGACGGCTATCACCTCGCGGCTGGCACGATCCTGGCCCTCTCGACCGCGGCCGCCAACCACGATCCCGGCGCCTACGAGAACCCACGGACCTTCGACATCACCGTCGAGCGCGAGGCCCACTTCACCTTCGGCGGAGGTCCGCACTTCTGCCTCGGCGCGAGCCTCGCACGGGCCGAGATGCAAGAGGCGCTTCCCATGCTCGCGGCGAGCATGCCGGAGCTCGCCCTTGACGGCGAACCAACGTGGCGGCCTCCGTTCGGCATCTTCGGCCCCGAAGCGCTGTCGATCCGGTTCGCACCGCGCGGAGGCTGAATCCCCCGATGCGGGCCGCCCGCATGGAGCCCGTCGACGCCCTACGCAGCGGCACGTAAGGCCTCACTCGATGCCCGACCGGCGTCACGGGCGCGCCGTAGCCTACGGTCGTGTCTGACATGCGCCGATCGCACACATCGATTGCTGAGCTCGCCTCCCGACCTCCCGTGTCCGCGACGCGCGCCCACCGCCCCATG
>CAYSAC010000029.1:0-22396 GCA_964428815.1 uncultured Acidimicrobiaceae bacterium
GCTGAGCGGTCCTCCGTCGACCGGGGCAGGGGCGATCATCGCCAGGTGCACGCCGTCAGGGGTAGAACGCCAGCAGATCGAGGCGCGCGAACGTGAGGTCGTGAGTACCACCGTCGTGCCCGCTACGTGCCCTTCACAGCTGGCAACTGGCGATTCTCACGGTCAGCAGCCGGCTGTTTCCCCTGCTCATCGGCCGCAGCGGCCTTGCGTTCGTTCTCCTCCTGCATAGCGAGACGCACCCTGCTGCCGAATCAGAGCAGCCGATGACAGGGTCGGCCTCGCTCGGACTGGTCCAGCGCCGCCGCGCGCCGAGAGCCGGCTGCGCGACCACCTCGAGGTGGCGTGACGAGGTCACCGCCCGACGGTGAGCGAGGCAGTAGGGCAGAGCGAGGAGCTTGGGTTTCGGCTAGCGCGTGCCCAACGCCCGTGACAGAAGGCTGCGACGGTTGTGTGCCGAGGTCTTGGCGAAGATGGACTTCAGGTGGTCCTGCACGGTGTGCTCGGACACGTACATGCGCTCGGCCAGGTCCCGGGTGTTGCACCCGGTGGCCAGGTGTCCGAGCAACTCGGCTTCCCGAGTGCTGAGACCGAAGCACCTGCAGAACATGTCGAGTCGGTCGGCTGCCGTGGTCTCTTCGATCGTCACTGCGATGGAGTCCGGGCCGAGCCGGGCTGCTCGCAACGTCACCCATAGCCCATCGGCGAGGTGGACCCGTGCCGCGGGAGGGTTGTCGTCGACCCCATCCTCGACGGCCAGCAGCTGGGCGGCCACGTTGTAGGCGGCGGCGGGGATCGGCGGAACACCCTCCGCCGCTGGCAGGAGCACCTCGAGCCATTCCGCGGTCGCCTCAGTCTGACTCTCGACTCGCAGGTCGTTGTCGAGCAGCAGCACCATCGGACCCAGACCACCGCGCGCACCCGGGGGAGGGGCCGCGAAGGTTTGTGACTGGCTGGTCCGAAGGGCCACGGTGATCGGCGCAGCCACAGAGGACAGGAAGGAGGCATCGGCTTCGTCGAATGCTGTTGCTGGGTTCAGGCGCCAGAGGTCGAGGAAGCCCCAACAGCCGAAGCGATCCGTGAACACCGTCGAGGCGGCGTCGACCACCGCGTAGCCGCTCTGGATGTCGCGCCACATCAGGCTGCGCGTCGGGTCGTCACTCGTCTCACGCCGCAGCAATCCCACCGGTGCGCCGGCCTGGGCCAACTTCGTCCATCGGTTCACCTCGGTGAGGTACTTGAGTCTGATCAAGCGCGGCAGCTCGTGCAGGCACGGCACATCGGCGAGGGGTGCCGCCCCGACGGCGGTACGCGGGTCCGTCATCAGCCACGCATGGGCGTCGAAGGCGACGACTCGGCGGATCTCCTCGAGCAGCTCGACCCGCAGCGCTCGCGCGTCGGAACCCGATGCACAGATCCGCTCGACGCGTTCACGCGATCGCGTCAGCTTCGTGCTCGTTGCCACACAGCGACCGTACGCCCCAGAAACGACGTGACATGGCCGACAAGGACATAAACCCCACAAGTCTGGGATGGGACAGGAGCGGCGCCGGGCTTACCGTCCCGAAGCAGGAGACCAACCCGAAGGAGTGGACATGACGACGCTGCACATCGAACACGCGATCAAGGATCTGGACATGTGGCGGGAGGCGTTCGAGCGTGCTGCCGGACTCCGAGCGCAGCACGGCGTACGCGGCTACGACATCCGTCAGCCCGTCGATGACCCGTCCTACCTGATGATCGACCTGACCTTCGACAACGTAACTGCCGCGGAGGGGTTCCTGGTGGAGTTGAACAAGATCTGGCAGACGCCCGCGGCCTCGCCCGCTCTCGTCGGCGCCCCCCAGACCAGGATCCTCGAGACGGTGGAGAGCAAGTAGATGTGGGTCTCCCGGCATGCATGTGGGTCAGTCGAGGGATCTGCGGTTCGTTCGCGGTCGTCAGCCCGGACGCGGTCGATGGGTCCGAGGGTGAGCATGAGCGTCGCCCTCGTCGACGAGCTGCTGGCCGCGTCGAATCCCCGTCGCGTGCAAGAGCTGACCCAAGCGGGGTGATCCCAGGGGTGTCGTACCGTTGGCCTGTGGCCGAGCTGGTGGGACGGGATGGCGAGCGCGACGTGGTGGCGACGTTTCTCGCCGCAGCTGCGTCGGCGCCCGCTTCTCTGAGCATCGAGGGCGAGGCTGGCATCGGGAAGACGACGCTGTGCGGATACTGCCTAGAGCGGGCGCGGGAAGCGGGGTCTGTCGTGCTCGCCTGCCGTCCGACGGCGGCGGAGTCGTCGCTGAGCTTCGCTGGGCTCACCGATCTGCTCGCTGGGTTGAGCGACGAGGTGTTCGACAGCCTCCCGGCTCCACAGCGCCATGCGCTGGCGGTCGCCGCGCTCCGCGAAGAGCCATCCGGAACGCCGCCGGACGAGCGGGCCGTCGGCACCGGGTTGCAGACGCTCGTGGCCACGCTCGCTGCGAAAGGTCCGGTCGTCATCGTGATCGACGACGCCCAATGGCTTGACCGCGCCACGGCCGAGGTCGTCGGGTTCGCCCTCCGACGGGTGTCGGGTGTTCCGCTCGGCGTGCTTTCGAGCCGGCGGACCGGCACCAACGCAGGCGTCGGTCTCGCCGAGGTGATCGTTGACCCAGCGTGGCAGAGCGCGCTGCAGCTCGAGGCGCTGAGCCCAGCGGCGCTCTTCCACGTGGTCCGCGGACAGCTCGGGATCACCCTTGCCCGTCCCGCGCTCGTGCGCATCGCCGAGGCCTCGCGCGGCAATCCCTACGTCGCCCTCGAGCTATCGCGCGCGGGCATCGACAACCCCGCCGTACCTGACACGCTGCACGGGCTCTCCGTGGATCGCTTGTCGCACCTTTCGGCTGGCGCGCGTGAGGCGTTGCTCGCCGCCGCGTGCATGCCCCGGCCGACGCTCAGCCGCCTAGACGCCCTCGGCCTGCGAGGACATCTCGACGAGGTCGAGGCCGCTGGAGTGGTAAGTCTCGTGGACGGGCGAGTCGAGTTCGCGCACCCCTTGCTCTGCACCGCGGCGATCGAGCTCGCGACCGCGCCGGCCCAGCGGGCGATGCACAAGCGCCTGGCGGAGCGGTCGGATGATCCGGAAGAGGTCGCCCACCATCGGGCGCTGGCGACGCAAGGGCCAGACGAGGGGGTCGCCGCCGCGCTCGGTGCCGCCGCGGAGTCATCCGCCTTGAGGGGCGCCAGCTCCACGGCCGTCGAGCTGGCGCTGCTGGCACTAGCGCGAACCGAGGACCGTGCGGGCGCGTCAGGTTGGACGCGCAGGGTGCGAGCAGCAGAGCTCGTCTACACCTCGGGGGACACCGCGGAGGCGGCAGCGCTCCTCGACGAGCTCGACACGAGTTGCCCTCCCGGCTCGGTGCGCGGCCGCGGCTGGCTCCTGCTCACCCAGGTCGCTTACAACACCAGCTCCGAGCATCGAGCCCGGGAGTGCGCGTCACACGCTCTGGCTGATGCTGCCGAGGACGTCGAGCTCCGCGCCCACGCGCTGCTGTCCCTGTCGTCGTTGGCGAGCAACAACGCCGACCGGGCGCGCTACTCGGGCGAGGCGAGACGCTGCATCGAGGAGGGGGAGCTCGGCGACCCCGGACTCCTGGCCTGGGCGCTGTGCGAAGGGGTCTACGCGCAGTTCCGCGCAGGCGATGGACTCGATCTCGCAGCGCTCGACCGCGCCCTCGCCGTGGAGCGCACCGGACGCTCGTGGTCGAGCGATGACCAGGTGGCCGCCGTGCGTCCCGTCCTGTTGAAGTGGTCCGATCGCCACGTGGACGCGCTCGTTGCGTTGGCCGAGCTCGAGGCTCGGGCGGTGGAGGAGGGCAACGAAGGCGTCCTCCCCTACGTCCTCGGTCACCGGTCGAACACTCTGCTGCACATGGGACGGTTTGCCGAGGCCGCGGCCGTCGCCACCGACCATCTCTTCCACGCCGACGCGACTGGCCAGAGCGGGCAGCGGATCCAGGCGCTGCACAACGTCGCGGCGGCCGACGCTCACGCCGGCCGACTCGAGCAGGCGGTGACGAACGCGAACGAGGTCCTCGCCTGGGCAGAGCAGGAACAGGATTCGTGGCTGGAGATGGGTGCGACGGGCGTCCTCGGCTTCATCGCGCTCAGCTCCGGCGACGTCGTCGATGCCTGCCGATGGCTCAAGTGTTGGTCGCTCGCCTTGGAAGCCGACGAGGTCATCGATCCCGGCATCAGCCGGCACCACGGCGATCGCATCGAGGCGTTGGTGGCCACTGGTGCGATCGACGAGGCGACCGCGCTCACCTTGGAGCTGGCTGCGGTCGCGGCGCGCTCCGGCCGGGTGTCAGCTGCCGCCATCGCCGCTCGGTGCTACGGGATGCTCGCCGCGAGCGGTGGCGACCACGAGGCGGCCGTGCGTCACCTCGACGAGGCGCTGCGGCTACACGAGGAGGTTGGCGTGCCGTTCGAGACGGCGCGAACGCTGTTCGTGAAGGGCGTCGTGCATCGGCGAGCGAAGGAGAAGCGGTTGGCGCGTGAGGCGCTGATCGAGTGCAAGCGCGCGTTCGACCAGCTCGGCGCCGAGGCGTGGGCGGCGCGAGCGGCTGCGGAGCTGGGCAGGATCGGGAGTCGACCGGCAGCCTCGCTCGAGCTGACGGGGACCGAACGCCGCGTGGCAGCGCTCGTCGCGTCCGGTCTCACCAACCGCCAGGTCGCCGAGCAGGCGTTCATCAGTCCCAAGACCGTCGAGGCCAACCTCGCGAAGGTCTATCGGAAGCTCGGCATCTCATCGCGGGCAGAGCTGGGCGCGCACATGGCTCGCGTCAAGGAGGCTGACTGAGCACGCTCGACGGTCAGCCGTCGAACTCGTCCTCGGTGATCCCGACGTCGATCTGCGCCTCGTCGATGCCGTGGGCTCTGAAGGACGGCCCGTCCGCGTCATCTGCCAGCGTAGATGCGATGTCGTCGGCTGGCGCGAGCTCCGGAGTGTCGCCCGCGAGCACCGATGCCTCGGCCCCGCCGACGATGATGATCGAGGCGTCTCCGACGCTCGGCGCGTCGGCGGCCGTCGCCCCGGCCAGCGGTTCCCCGATGTCGGCACCCATGCCCGGGGGGATCGGCTGCGGGTTGAGCTGCACGTCGGCGCCGATGGCCGGCGCAGCCCCGGCGGCGTCGAGTTCATCGATGATCGGACCGGGGGGATGCAGGTCCGCGCCGGGCGGAACGGGCTGCGGGTTGAGCTGCACGTCGGCGCCGATGGTCGCCGGTCCGGGCGGAAATGCCACCGGAGCGCCGATGTCGGCACCCATGCCCGGGGGGATCGGCTGCGGGTTGAGCTGCACGTCCGCGCCGATGGCCGGCGCATCCCCGACGGCGTCGAGTTCATCGATGATCGGACCGGGGGGATACAGGTCCGCGCCGGGCGGAATGGGCTGCGGGTTGAGCTGCACGTCCGCGCCGGGCGGCACGTCGACCGGCTCGTAGTCGGCCGTCGGCAGCTGATCGACATCGGTTGCGCCCAGGGCGCCGATGGCAACGTCCGGGCTCAACCCGGTCACCGGTTCCATCACACCGTCCGGTGCGCCCATGACATCGCCAGCGGCTCCGATGGCAACGTCCGGATTCAGCCCGGTCACCGGTTCCGTCACGCCATCGGGTGCGCTCGTGACAGCCCCTGCTGCGGCGCCGGGACCGGCGATGTCGCTGGCGATGAGAAGGTCGGGCGCGGCGTGGGTTGTCGCCTGGTCGTCGAGATTCGTGGTGTCTTGGAGGCGGATGTCGCCGAGGGGGGCCTCGATGCCGTTCGGATCGGCGTTGAAGACATAGCCGTTTCCCCCCCCGAGCTCGTCGAAGCGCTCCTGGTTGGCGCGGACGGCGTCCCCTTCCGCCATGATCGCTGCGACCTTGGCTTCCACCTCCTCGCGGGTCATGGGCACGGCCTTGGGGTCGACCGGGAAGGTCGACTCGCCGACGACGACCTGGTCGACGGTGAACAGGCCGCCGACGTCGTCGAGGGCACCGCCGACCCACTTGGCGCCGTCCTCGGCGGCCTCGAGGAGCTGCTCGCCCTTGTCGACGACCGCGGCGACGGCGGCGAGGGGTGGGGCGGCGGCCAGACCGGCGAGGAGCAGGTCCTCGGCCGCCGATCCCAGGTCGTTGCCGATCTGCTCCAGGGTGCCGGGATCGTCGTCGCCCGGTGCACCCTGCGGCGTCGCCAGGTCGGTGATGGGGTCGTCGCTGGCGTCGGCCGCCTGCTGTTGCACTGTGGCGGCCTGGGCGATCTCCGCGGCTCGCAGGTCGAAGGTTGGGTCGTCGCTGGTGTCGAACCGCTTGCCGGGCATGGTTGTTCTCCTGATGGTCAGTGGGGATGGGAATCGACGGGGGTGCGCAGCGAGGCGACGACGGACTCGCAGATGCGAGCGCCGAGGTCGCAGGCCTCGCGGGTGGGTGAGTCGACGAGGGGCGAGCCGGCGCGGGTCCGCCACCGGTCGACGGCGGCCATGGCGGCCGCCGCGGCCGCCGTCGGATCCCCGGGCTCGGCACCCATGCGGGCGGTGGGATCGTCGTGGTTGGCCAGACGGGCGAGGTCGTCGACCTCCTGGTCGCTGAGCTGGGTGGCTCCTCCGAGCACGAGCTGCAAGAGGCGCAGCTCGGCGAAGTCCAGGCTCGACGCCTCGATGCGCTCCAGCTCGCCTTCGAGGTGGCGGCCCAGATCGGCCTCGTCATCGCGGAAGCGGCGCGCGACGCTGCGCAGGCCGGCGAGCACGGCACGGGCTTGGAGGACTTGGGCTCTCGGCAAGAATCGGTTGCGGAGCAGCTCTGCCAGCGCGGGCACGCCGGACCGTGAGGCCAGGCGGTCGGCCAGCGCGGTGGCGGTTCCGGGGCTGCCGTCCCGCAGGGCCGCGAGGGCGAAGCGGAGGCCGAAGAGGCCCAGCCGGGCCAGCAGCGCGGTGCGCACCGCGGCATCGATGGTCGATGCTCCCGGTGCCTGGAAGCGGTCGGTGGAGAGCAGCAAGCCGTCCAGCTCGGCGTCAGGCAGGGACGCCAGCACCCGCAGCGTGGCCACCTCGTGCTCCTCGAGCGTGGCGCCGGTCTCGGCGATCAAGGCCGAAGCGGGAAGGACGGCGACGCAGAGGCGGCGGATGTGCGGATCGGTGGCGTACCGCGACGCGATGCGCGTCGCCGACTCGAAGGCGTCGAGTCGTCCCGCGCCCACCTCATCGGCCCGGGAGAGGATGGCGACGGCGTTGGCGGCTGAGGTCTCGGCCACCGTGCGGTCGGCCAGGGCGTCGAGGAACTCGGCGTCACGGCGGTGCAGGTGGCGGAGCAGGTAGACGACGACGTCGGCCTGGCCGGGGCCGTCCGCTTCGAGGGCCAGGAAATCGCGGGTTCGGGCCGACGTCGAGTCGTCGAGCGAGGCCAGGCCGGGGGTGTCGATGAGCGTCATCGACCGGAGCGCGGCTGCCGGCCACTGGATCTCCAGTCGTTCGATGTCGGCGGGGCCGAGCGAGCCGAGGTTGATGACGAGGGAGCCGTCGTCGCGGGTGAAGGACAGCTCCGTGCGGGCGCCATCGGGCCCGACCGCGTCGACCCGGTACGCCGGCCCGTAGAGGTACCACGACACGATCCGGGTGCATTCGCCGGCGTCGGTCGGGGCCAGGCGCTCGCCGACCAGGGCGTTGAGCAACGTCGACTTGCCGGCCTTGACGCGCCCGACGACGGCGACGCGGAGCGGACCTTCGAGGCGGTCGAGCAAGGCCTGGATCTCGGCAGACAGCGCGGGGTCCCGCACAGCCGCGAGCGTCTCGGTGCCGACCCGGCGGACGTCGTCGACGATCATCGAACGCCGGCCTCCTGTGCCCGGCGAAGCACGTCATCGATCGCGGACATCCGCCCGGCGAGGACCGTCTCGCGCTCGGCGGCGGCCGGCCCCGTGAGGGCGGCGTTCTGCTTGGCTTGGAGGACCAGCTCGGTGGCGGTCGTGGACAGCTCCGCCATCCGGCCGGTGAAGTGATCGCGGAGCTGGTGCTGGAGCGTGCGCAGCGAGGCCGTCAGCTCGTTGACCGCCTCGAACTGCACGTCGTCGGCGAACTGGCGCACCGCCTGGCGCAGCTTCTGGCGTTGCGCGGCCAGCCGTCGCTTGCGTCCCTCGAGCATCGTGCGGCCCCCGGAGAACAGCCCGAAGCCGATGAGGAAGGGGTTGGATAGGATCACAGCACCGGCGGCGGCGGGCAGCACCATCTGCAGGAGGGCCACAACCATCACGCCCCCCTGCGCGCCGCGCAGACCGTCGAAGGCCTGCCCGACCCCGCTGCTCATCCGGCGAGCGGCGCCGGGCTCCAGATCGGGGGGCATGGACCGCCACAGCGAGGAGGTGTCGAGCCCGGCGACGAACCCGTCGACCTCCGGCCCCCCGCCCTCCTCCCTGAGCAGCGCCTGGATCTCGGTCTGGATGGCGGCGCCGCCGTCGACGAGCGCCTTGAAGGTCCCGGTGACGGCTTCGGCAACGTCACGCTGGATGTCGCGGGCCGACTGGTCCCACTGACTGGCGGTGCGCAGCAGGTCGACCGACTCCTCGAAGGCACGGAGGGTCTCGCGCATGTCTGCCTTGAACCGGTGGGTGACCTCGGTCCCGAGCGCCGCCAGGCGGTCGCCCAACACGATCGACCAGCGAGCCGCTGGTCCTCGGAGGTGCTCGAGCTCGGCCGTGGTCCGTTCGAGCTCGGCCACCTTCGCGGACCGCGACGACGGGTCGTGGAGCATCTCGAGCTCGGCGCGGTCGGCCGCCCGCACCTGGTCGAGGGCGGTGCGGGCCTCGATGGCCGCTTGGGCGGCGCCGGCGGCCTGGGCCTGGTCGAGCACCTCCCCGTGCACCAGGCCGAGCAGCTCTGGGAACCCGCTCTCGGTGTTCAGCTGCCGGTCGCCGGTGCCCAGGGCGTGCATCCGCAGCTTCGAGGAGAGCGGCACGATCCGGGCATCGACGCCGGCGGCGCGGAGATGGCCCTCGTCGATGGCGGCGATGCGTCGCCACTCCGGGTGCAGGTCGGTCTTGGTGAGGCAGAACACCAGCGTCGGGCAGTGGCGAACGGCGCGACGGAGGAAGTCGACCTCGGGGGCCGACAGCTCTGCGGATGCGTCGCTCACGAACAGCAGCGCGTCGGCGTACGGGAGGAAGGCGAGGGTGGCGGCGGCGTGCCCGGCGCCGAGGCCGCCCATCCCCGGCGTGTCGACCAGCATTAGGCCCCGGTCGAGCAGCGCGTTGGGCAGGGCGACATCCACCCGATCGATGCGCCGTGCGTTGTCGGGGTTGCCCCGCTCGGATACGTAGGAGGCCAGCTGATCCCCGTCGACCACCTCGTCAACGGCTCGGTCACCCTCGCGACGGTGCACCACCGTCTGCGCGGGGTCGCCGTGGTGGAGCACAGTGATCGCGGAGGTGGCGAGGTCGTCGTCGACGGGACACACGTCTTGGCCGATCAGCGCGTTGACCAGAGAGCTCTTGCCCTGCTTGAACTCGCCGACGACGCAGATGAGCGTCGAGGGACGTCGGAGGCGGGCGGCCGCGCCGTCGACGCGAGCGGTCAGGTCCAGGCGCTCGGCGGCGCGCAGGAGGCGGCTGGCGTCGTCGCAGAGCCGGCCCTCGGCGGTGCCCGCGGTCACGACGGCGTCGGCGACGGTCACCGGAGGTCGATCGCGATCTGGCCGGCCGGGTCAGCCGAGGACGCATCGCCGACCTGGAGGATGACCCGCTCGGCTCCCGCCGGCACGACAAAGCCGGCTTCGAGGTCCACCGTCGTGCCCGCTTGGACGACACCGCTGGCCGTCGTCCACGGCGCTACTGCGACGCCGTCCACCAGGAGGCGGATCTGCCCGCTGCCCCAGTTGACGCCGCCGGGGCACTCGCAGGCGTTGGCCGAGAGCTGCAACGACAAGGCCAGGAATGCGGTCCCGAGGTCGGCGCGACGGTCAACCGCGCTCCGACCGGTGCTTCCCTCCTCGATCTGTCGATCGAACGACAGCACCGCGTCGTCGATCGTGTAGGTGAGGCTGGCGCTGGGGGTCGCGAGGCTCGCTTCGCCCGCGGCGGTGAGCACCTTCGGTAGCGGCGACGATGCCGAGCCATCGGGGAGAGCCAGATCGAGCGGTTCCTTGCCCGGTGCGTCGAGCCTCAGGGTGGCGCCCTCGACGGATACGTCGGCGGCGCCCGCGAACACCACCTCCAGCTCGCCCGTCGCTCCCGGGGTCACCGACAGGGCCGCGACCCGCTCCGAGCCGGTGACCGGGTCAGCCCCGTCGGACAGGAGCGTGTAGCGCAGCGGCCCCAGGAACACCTCACTGGTGCTCAGGGTGTTGCGCACCGCCACCGGCACCACAAGCGACTGGGCCTCGACCCTGGGTTCGTCGAGCGTGACCTCGAGGTCACCGAACGCCGGCACCTCCGACGACGGCGTGGCCGGGCCGGGGCTGGGTGGCGCGACTGTGCCGTCCACCGGACCGTCGGTCGGCGGAGCGGACACCTCGGCCCGCGCCTCGTCGTCCTGCTGTCGGGTCAGCACGAAGCCGACCGCGCCGATCAGCAGCGCGACCACGACGAGCGGCACGAGCAGCCGTCGGCGACGGGATGACCGAGGCGATCCCGACGAGACGTCGGCCGGCGCCGCCGCGGCGGCCGGCGGCACCGGGGCGCTGACGGGGTTAGCCGACCCGGCATCGGGCACCGGTTCGGGCGGCATCGCGACGCTCACGGGTGCAGCCGACGTGGGCGCGAGCACCGTGGGCTGCACCGCCTGTCCCGGCCGGACGGTCTCGGCGGCGCCGAGCGAAACGCTGTGCTTGGGGTGGGCGTCGAGGGCCACTGGGCGGCCGGTGGCCTCTCGGACGAGCTGGCGGACGAGGGGTATGTGCGAGCTGCCCCCGACCAGCAGGACGCGGGCGATGTCATCCATGCCGAGACCCGCTGAGCGGACCGCCCGCTCCAGGGCCTCGGTCGTCTCGGCCACCCGGGGCCGGATGAGCGCTTCGAAGCCGGAGCGGGTGACGCGCACCTCGGTGTTGAGGTTGGGCAGGGCGACGGGGATGCTGACGTCGGTGTCCGACGACAGCGCCTCTTTGGCCTGACGGCACTCGTCCCGTAGGCGGGCCAGCGCGGTTCGGGTGGCGGGGTCGTCGACATCGAGCGCGCCGAGCGCTCCGCCGAGCGACTCGTCGACGTGGGCCAGCAGCGCCTCGTCGAAGTCGATGCCGCCGATGCGTTCCATCCCCTCGGGCGAACCGACCAGCTCGAAGGCGTCGCCCACCTTGCGGACGACGGTGGCGTCGAAGGTACCGCCGCCGAAGTCGTAGACGGCCACCACGTCACCATCGGCCAGGCGGTCCTGGCCGGCGTAGTAGCGCGCGGCGGCGTCGGGCTCGGTGACGAAGGTGACCTCGCCGACATCGGCCTGGCCCACGGCCAGGCGCATCAGGTCGAGCTTGTAGTCTCGGTAGGTGGCCGGATGGGTCAGCGCGATCCGCGACGGTGGGCCGCCCTGGCGCTCCACCACCTGCTCGACGATGGCGCGCAGGAGGTGGGCGGTGAGCGACTCGGCTCCGTAGGGCACGCCGCCCAGGAAGATCGGTGTCGGGTCGCCGAGCCGGCGTTTGAACTCACGGGCGCTGCGGGCGGGTTCGCTCAGCGCCCGCCGCTCGGCCGCCTCGCCCACGAGGACCTCGCCGTGCTCGCGCACGACCACGATCGACGGGATGGTCGCGGTGCGGGCGCCGAGGGCGAACACCTCGGTGCCGTCCGGGGTGGAGATCGCCGCGGCCGAGAACGTCGTGCCGATGTCGATGCCGAGGCCGTAGTCCATCGCCGTGTTAGCCCACGCGTCCCGCGGCAGCCTTGGCAAGTGTCACCAGGGCCTCCTGGTCGATCCCCTCGCCACTGTTGCCGGCTGTGATGGAGATGCAGCCCCCACCGATGGCGAACTGGATGGTGCCGCCATCGACGAACCCCCCGTCGCCCACGTCGACGGCGACGGCCTTCGACCCCCCCGTCGGTCCGCTGTCGAGGGCTCGCTGCAGCGCCGCGCACAGCAACGGGTCGCCATTGGTGATGCCGACCGCGCCGGCCCCCACGTCACCGCCGATGGAGTAGTTGCAGCGGCCGGGCGGGTCCACGCCGAACCCGCCCCGCTCGACCCCGGCGCCGATGGCCGCCTCCATCTCAGGGATGGTGAGCAGCGTGCAGGGATCGAGGTCGAGCTGGGTCGGCTCCCCGCCCGAGCCGGTGGCTGCTGTCGAGCCGGTGCCGTCGGCAGCGGGCGCGGCTGCGTCCCCGTCGTCATTTCCTCCGCCGCAGGCCGCCGCCAGGGTCATGGCGCCGGCGGCGATGAGCCAGAGAACGCGACGTGAAGGCGAACGGTCAGATGTCTTGGTCATGGATCGACCGTACGGGAGGACGGCTGCGGAGGAATCGGGTGAAACCCTCGGTTATGGGGCTGGGATCATCCGCCGCCGGAGTAGCCGCACGCCGCGACCGGTGGCTTGATGAACACCTCGTGGACGACGGTGGCGCTCTTGTTCGCGTACTCCGTGTCGAGCTTGACCGGCGCTGACCCCCTCAGCCTGTCGAACAGGGACTGGAGGTAGTTCTTGCCGGTGTCGCCGCCCCCGATCGTAAAGCCCAGGCCACCACCGACCACGACATCGAGCGATGCCTGCTTGCACTTGACGATCCCGAGATCGGATCCGTTCGTCAGTCCGGTCGACACGGTGATGGCGCCAAAGGGTCCTGCGGTGAGGAGCGGCACGCCCAAACCGAGCAGCACCTTGGCCTGATAGGCGACGATGACGCCGTTGACGCCAACCGAGACGCCGTCGAGCGAATCGATCATCGATCCTTCCTCCGTCACCGTCGGCGTGGTGAGCTGCAGGCCACCCGATCCGTAGTCGAAGCCGAGGGGTCCGTCCACCTTGTAGGAGCCGGTCGCGCTCAGTGTCGAGTTCTTGGCGCTGAACGCGGTCTCGACGATGAACTTCTGGCGGATGCTCAGGTTCATCGGAACCGGACCGAGCAGGAACGGGAAGTTGGCGTCGATGGGCACCTCGACTCGGGCCTTGAAGTTGCCGGCAAGACCCGTCTCCGAGCCGGCGTCGACCTTCACCTCCAGCTTGTTCAGGCCGGTGATCCGAGCTGTCCCGCTGACGATCTTCCCGGATCGGATGTCGAACTCAGCGACGACGGCCGGTTCGTTGAAGATCGCACCGAAGTCGATGGCGAACGCCACGCCGTTCTTGGAGTAGGTCACCTTCAAGCCGACCCGGCCCGCCGCGCCCGATGTCCTGGTGAGCTCGACGCTGAAGTCCCCGAGGGTGAGCTCGGCGCCGTTCCCGGACGTCGGGGGTGGCCAGGTGTCCGTCGGCGCGGAGATGGACGCGATGGGCGCCATCGGCAACGAGACGACACCGAGCGCAGACTCCGACGTGGTCGTCGAGTCCTCGGGCGGTGGCGGGACCTCCTTCTCGGTCAGCTCGAGCGATCCCGGGAGGTCGGGGAGCGTCTGGAGCGCAAGCGCACCGAGGTCGATGTCCTGCTCCGTCTCGAAGTGGCCGTCGCGCACGACGTCGGTGAGGTCGATCGGGCCGAGCGTGACCACGAGGTCATCACCGTGCTCCTCGATGGCGACGATCCTCCCGACCGCCTTCCCGGTCAGGAACATCACCTTGCCCGGCTCGAGATCCCCGGCGTGGGTCGCGTTGCCATCGATCGTCCACGTCAGGCCATCGGAGCTGGCTGAGCGGATCGAGTCGGCGCCACCGCCGACGATCACCACGTCAGGCTGGTAGGTGACCGAGGCGTCGACGAGCGGTGCCAGCCCGTACGCCGCCACCCTGGCCTCTGACCCTTCCGGGGCGCCGCTGCTCGTGCCGGATGTCTTGGTGTCGCCGTCAGTCCCGCCGCAGGCGCTCGCAAGGAGAATCGAGGTGCACGCGACGCGCAGAAGAAGCCAGCCTCGCGATCGTGATGCCGTTCTGGTGTGAAGCACGGTTCTCTCCTGCACGGAAGTCATCGTCACGGTTCGTCGGTGGGGTCGCCCGCCTGGCTGCTCTCCGTCACCGAGACGACGTTGTCGTCGTTGTCGTAGACGGTGGTCGTGTCTCCCTCGATCACCGTGGTCGTGCCGTCAAGGCGTTCGATGACGATCGTGGTGCCGTTCGGCCTCGTGGTGGTCTTGGTGCCTTCGGAATCGATGGTGTACGACGAGCCGTCGGGGTTGTAGGTCACTCCGCGCTCGTCCACGATCCCGACGTAGTCGTCGCCGACCACCTCGGCGTCGGCGATCGGGATCCCGCCGCCGGTGCTGCCTTCGGCGCGCGGGCCGCCAGGGGTCGGGGCGGTCCCGCCGGCTGCGGGTGCTGGTGCTGGTGCTGGTGTGGTCTCGGTCTCGCCGGTGAGGTTGTCCGTCGTGGTGATGGAGCCGTCGGGACCGGACGCGAAGGAGACGCTCATCTGGGGCGGGTCAGCACCGCCGGTCGCCGATGCCGGCGTGGTCTCGGCCTCGCCGGTGATGTTGTCGGTGGTGGTGATGGAGCCGTCGGGACCGGACGCGAAGGAGACGCTCATCTGGCGCGCGTCGCCTCCGCCCCCGGCGGCGCGCTTCGTTGCTGCTGCTGCTGCTGCTGCTGCCGCAGCTCCCGCGGCTGCCGCGGCGGCGCCAGCCATCCCTCCGAGGCCGCCACCCGTGGACGAGTTGCAGGCTGCCGCACCTGAGCAGTCGTCGGCGGCCGCCGGCGAAGCCGTGAGGGCGAGCACGGCGACGAAGGCCGCCAGACCGGCGGCGGCCGTCATGAGCGCCCGCCTCATCGGGCCACCTCGAGTCGAGCCGTCGCCGGGAAGAGCAGCGCGATCATCGGCGCGGCGATGGCGATCGTCAGCACGAGAGCGGCGTTGGAGTTCGACGGGTTGGTGGCCGGCGATGCAGCGTCGCCGGCGAGGAGCTGGGTGAGCAGGTACGTCCCGACGACGGCGACCGCGGCTCGCACGACGAGTGGAACCCGGTCGGCGAGTCGCTGGTAGGAGGACACGAGTGGCAGCACCGCGGAGCGGAGCAGCGCCGTTCCGACGCACACGCCGGCGAGGAGCATGAATTGTCCTTTCGTCTGGGAGACCGCGCCCACGAGCGCGAACGCGAACGCGGCGCCGAGGACCACGGACAGCGCGACGCGAGCCGGGCCCCGCCTCGTCTCCGCCGGAGCTGGCGGCTCCAGTGCCGGCCGGGTGCGCTCGATGATGGCTTCCGCGACCAAGCGGATTGCCATGGCAGCAGTCGCGGCCCAGACGACCGTCCAACCGTGCTCGAGGATCGGCGTGAAGATCCCAGTAGGGCCGTGGACGGGCGCGTCCCACACGCTCTGGTACGAGTAGGTCGAGCGCAGCACGTGCGGCGCCGCCGCAACCCACGACCACGTCAGCGCGAACGTTGCGACTGAACCAGCCGCGACTCCGGCGACTGTCCCGCCGCGATGTTGCACGCCTCGACGCACTGTTGTCGCGACGAGCGGAATGTTGACCGTCAGTAGACCGAGCAGCACGTAGGTGGTGAGAAGCGGCACGATCACGTAGGCGATGCGGCCGAGCCCGTCGGGATGGAGGATGGCGGCGTCGAAGGTGTGGTCGTAGATCACGAGGTCGCCAATCGCGTACGCGATAGTGACGAACAATCCGACGAGCGCTCCGGCTGCGGCCACCACGGCGAGCAGCACGACGAGCCCGATCGATGCGGTGAATACCTGTTCGTAGATCGACCGGCTCGTTGCCGCGTACCACCCGCACCCAAGCCCGACCAGTGGGGCGACGATCGCCAGCGGCGGCCACACGCGAAGCCACTCACCGTCGGCCAGCACCCGGCCGAGCATGGGATGGCCTCGACGGGCGGCCAGCGCTGCCGGCGCCTCCCAGATCGCGGCTGCTACCTGGTCGACGCCGCTCACGGTTCGACCTCGACCTTGAGCTCGGTGACGCGGAGGACGGCGTAGAGGCCAGTCCCCCATGCGAGGTGTCCGCCGAGAGAGACCATCGTGAACTCCTTGGTGATGTTGATGCCGAGCCACTGCGGATACATCAGGACCATCGCGGCCTCGAGGCCGAGCGCCCATCCGACGGCCGTCGCCCAGCGCGGGCGCCGGACAACGAGGGCGTAGGCGACGGCGAAGCCGATCCCGTTCAGCAGGTGGTAGGTGAGACCGGTCAGCCACTGGGCGGGCCCAGGCGCGTCGACCCCGACGAACTGCTGGCCGAACCTCGGGATGGCGTAGAAGGGCCGGATGTCCCATCGAGCGAGCGCGACGATGCCGAAGCGTGTCGCGTCGTACGCGAGCGTCGCCGCGAAGCCGGCCGCCACTGCCCGCTTCGTGAGATGGGTGATGCGAGCGCGAGCCGTGTCGTCGAGGTCGCGCAGGGCGAAGCGGCGCGCGGTGATGCCGATGCCGGCGACCACCAGGGCGGCGAGCGGCATCGAGATCCGAGCGACGATGAGCGTCACGAGCGCGGCACCGGTGGAGACAGGGAGGATCCCGAGGAGCAGCCGCCTCCCTCCGCCAAGGGAGGTGGCGGTCGAGGGTGAAGCCATGGATCGACCGTACGGCCGGACGATCGCGAAGGAATCGGGTGAAACCCTCGGTTGTGACCTCGATGTAGGGAACCACCCGATTCCTCGTGGCCTGCTCGTCCGTACGGTCAATGCATGCGAACCAGAGCAGCCTTCCTTGCCCTGATCCTCACCGCGTCTGCGTGTGGAGGTGACGACGCCGAACCCTCCTCGAGCGACGCGTCACGGACGGAGGCCACAGCAAGCGCTGCAGATGACGCGGTCGACTTCACCGCCGAACCAGTGCAGCTGACGGTCGACCCCTGCACGCTCGTCACCAAGACCGAGGCCGAGGCGCTGATCGGCCCGGTGAACGACACCGACAGCGGCACCTACGACCCGCCGAAGTGCATCTACGTGTCGTCTGAGAGCACCGGCGGGCAGCTCGCCGTCTCCCTCACCGAGCCCGACTTCTGCAAGCTCCTCTTCCTCGCGCTCGACCAAGACATGTTCGGCGACGTGCAGGTGCGCGTCGACGACGTCGGCGACGGCGGAATGCTCGTCAAGGGCAACGGCAACGTGCAGTTCGTCGTCGGCGGTGGCTGCGTCGAGGTGGCCGGCAACGTCGACCCCGACACCAAGATCGACGACCAGACGATCGTGCGGCTGGGGAAGACCGCTGCGGAGCGGGCGGCGTGAGCGCCTTCGTCGCCGAGCGGTTCTGGCCAGGAGCGGACGAGACCGCAGCCCGGGCGGCCATGGAGCTGCTCCGCTCCGCCTGTGAGCGACTGGCTGCCACGGGCGTGCCCGTCCGCTACCTCGGCGGCACCTTCGTCCTCGAGGACGAAGCGCTGTCATGCCGGTTTGACGGCACCGCGCAGGCCGTGCGAACCGTCCACGAGCTCGCCGGCCTCACGTTCGATCGGCTCCTGCCCAGCGTCGATGTGCCCTGACCATGAACACATGACCGGCGACCCGATCCCCCACCCCGACACGAACCGTGTCGTCTACGCACAGGAGCAACCCACATGATCCAGCTACTTGACCTCACGCGCCGACTGCGGGCCATCCTCGGGGCCGCCCTGATCACTGGGGTCCTGGCCGCCGGCTGCGGTTCCGACGACGGTGCGAGCTCAGCCTCCACCACGACCGCTGGATCCACGGACACCTCCGGCGACAGCACCACCTCGACCGCAGCGAGCGCCACGGACGGTTCCGAAGAGGCAGACGGCGGCGCCTGCGACATCGTCTCGGACGAGGTGGCGGCCGAGGTGCTCGGCGTCGAGATCGTCCGCCGGGAAGGCACCGCTGACCCCGCGAGCGGGGGCGTCGGCTGCATCAAGGGCACGGAGCGGCAGGTGGACCTCGCCGACGGCTACTACGTGAGCGTGAGCGTCGTCCCCGGAGGTACCACCCTCGTCGACGAGGCCAGCGCCGAGGAGGGCAGCCAGCCGATCACCGGGTTGGGCGACCGGGCCGTGTACCTCCCCAGCGCCGGTGCGCTGTTCATCGCCGACGGCACCGATGCGGTGTCGGTGCAGGTGGTCAAGGCCGGCGTGCCAGCCAGCCAGCAGGACTGCGTCACGGTCGCCGAAGACGTGCTCAGCCGCCGTGACTGAGCTCCTTACTTTGCCCCCGCCGCCGGAGGCCATCATGGCCATGGTGGGGATCCCCGGCACACAGATCACGCCGACCATCCTCGCAACCCAGCAGGGCCCCTCCGGGAACCTTGGGCCAGAGGCGGCGGGGGCCATCCTGATTCCCCAGGCGACGTTCATCGATCCCGAGGGCGCAGCGAGCTTCTGGTCAGCGGCCGTCCCGCTCATGGAGCTGCTCGCCACCGCTCCGGGGTTCATCCGCCGCTACAGCTTCCCGGACGGGCCGAGCATCACGTTGATCGCGCTGTGGCGCACGGCTGACGATGCCCGAGCTTTCGCGGCCACGTCTCAGCATCGCAGGGCCGTGCGCGACCTCTACCAACACCGCTGGCAATACAGCCACTTCTCCGCGCTTTGGGAGATGAGCGCGAATCACGGGCGTCAGATCTTCTGCGACCGCTGCGACCGCTGCGACGCCATCACCCCTGCCGTCGAGCGGGCTTGCTCCGGCTGCGGAGGCGCGCTCCTCGACGTCTACGGCCTTGCCGACGAACGGTGACCTCCACCCGCTCCGCCGCCCGACTCGAAGCCACCGTCACCGTCCCTCCAGCGGGGGTCCCGGTGCGAGGGTGACCGGTTCGGACAGCATCCAGTACGTCCAAGCCGCCGGTGGCCACATCGCCCATCGATCCGTAGGCGAAGGCACCTTGGACATCCTCTACGTGCCGAACTGGGCCAGCCACGTGGAGGCTGAGTGGGATGTGTTTCCACGGTTCTTGCGCGGCCTTGCGTCCTACGGCCGGCTGATCATGTTCGACCAGCTGGGCGTGGGGCTCTCCGACCCGCTGGTGCATGGCGAGCTGCTCACGCTGGAGGAGTGGATGGACCAGGTCCGCGTGGTGCTCGACGCTGTCGACAGCGAGCGTGCGGTCCTCGTCGGGCACACGGCCGGAGGGACGCTGGCTGCGCTCTTCGCAGCCACGCACCCGGATCGCGTGCAGGCGCTCGTGCTCCTCGGCACCTGTGCCCGGTACGAGCAGACCGACGACTACCCGTGGGGCTGGACGCCCGAGCAGCGAGACCAGATCATCGGCAACCTCGAGGAGGTCTGGGGCACGGAACTGCACGGAACCCGAGCGGCGGCGCTGCTCTTCCCCAGCCTCGCCGGTGACACCGAAGCGGCCTCACGCTGGGCACGATGGGCCCGCCATGCATGTTCGCCGCGCACCGCTGGCAACATGCTGCGGCTACTGGTTGACAGCGACATCAGGCCGGTGCTGTCGACCATCCGGCCGCCCACGCTCGTGGTGCAGCATCGAGGGGACCGGTTGGTGCCGGTGGATCACGGCCGATTCCTCGCCGAGCACATCCCGGGAGCTCGCTATGTCGAACTGGCTGGCGAGGATCACTTCCCGGTCTCGGACGCGGTCGCAGACGGCGTCCTCGACGAGATCGGCGAGTTCCTTCACCGTGAGCACCGACCGACGCCGACGGATCGCGTTCTCGCCACGCTCGTCTTCACCGACATTGTCGGCTCCACGACACAGGCGAGCGACGTCGGCGACGCGGCCTGGCGCGGGGTGCTCGACGAACACGACGCGATATGTCGACGGGTCGTCCGCCAGCATCGCGGCCTCCTCGTTAAATCCACGGGCGACGGCATGCTCGCCCGGTTCGACGGGCCTGCACGCGCCGTGCGCTGCGCGTTGGACCTTCGGGACGCGCTCGCGCGCCTCGGGCTGGAGATCCGCGCAGGCGTCCACACCGGTGAGGTGGAGCTCCGGGGCGACGATGTGGGCGGCCTGGCGGTCCACGTTGCCGCCCGCGCCGAGCGAGCCGCAGCGACCTCCGAGGTAATCGTCACCGGTACCGTGCGAGACCTCGTCGCCGGATCCGGGCTCGAGTTCACCGACCGAGGCGGGCACGCCCTCAAGGGCATCCCAGGCGTCTACCGGCTGCTCGCAGCAAGCCGGCGCGGCTGATCACCCGGCTGGTCGTGCCGCTACGTGCCCTTCACAGCGGAAAACCGGCGGTACTCACGGTAAGGCCCTGGTCGCTACGGTCACTCGGCAGCCGGCTGTTTCCCCTGCTCATCGGCGGCGGCCGCCTTGCGCTCGTTCTCTTCCTGCATGGCCGTCAGCACGGCCATCATGATCTTGTTCATGTCAGGGTCATCCGGGCATTCACCCTGGTCACAGGCTTGCCGGCCTCGGCCGTGCCCGCTGTGAGTCAGCCGACCCGCTGGTCGGGGCGCCGGGTTGCCGGCGGGAAATCGCCGTGCAGTACGAGCGGATCGAGGTCGGCGCCGTTCGGCCAGACGACGGTGCCGTGGTCGACCGTGAGCTGTGCGAAGAAGGCAGGGTCCTTGAGCGGCTCGAACATCGGACCCCAGAGCTCGTCAGCCAGATCGACATCTCGCGTGACGCCGTCGTCGAAGGTCACGTGCAGCCCGTAAGGGGGCCTCACCTCGACGGCGGTGACTCGGGGGAGCTTGGTGAGCTTCTTCATGGCAGTGGGTCGATGGTACCTGGGTCCTTATGAGAGGCCGCCAGTTCCCACGCTGTCTCGAGCTCGGCGACATGCAGACGCCGCCACGTTCGGACCATGCGCAACGCCCGAGGTGGGAGGGAGCCGGCGTAGACACGCCCGTCGCTGATCACGATCAGCGCTTCGGCCTCGCCGTACTCGGCGTGGAAGTGCGGCGGCGCATGATCACGCGAGTAGATGTAGATGACGAGCCCGTAGAAAGCAGAGAGGCGCGGCACCGCTCAGCCGATCCGCTCTGCCGTTGCCACTCCGGTGGTGGCGTCTGCCGCCCGATCGATGCTCACGCGTCGGCGATCGCGGCGAGAAAGGCCTCGGCGGATTCGTTGGTGAGCCCGTCGACGACCATCTCGCCGTGCTCCGGATAGGGCACGTCCCAGCGCAGGTGCTCCTCTCGCGACCGTTCGCGCGATGGGCTCCGCTGGGGATCGAAGTTCGACATGGCCTGTCCAGCGTAGGACGTCATCCGGCTGTCGCTCTCGAGGCTCGCAGCGCGGTGTCGAGGCGTTGGATCACCTGGTCGTTGGTCTCGGGGAACAGGTGGCCGTAGACGTCGGCGGTGATCTGCACCGAGCTGTGGCCGAGCCATCGGCTCACCTGGAGCAGGTTGGCGCCCATCGCGATCCATACGGGCACGGCCGAATGTCGCAGATCGTGAAATCGGAGCTTCGGGAAGCCGGCAGCGGCGCGTGCCGGCGTCCACACGTACCGGTGCCAGTTCGCCGCGTAGATCCGACCGCCGTGTCGCGCCGTGAAGGCGAGGTCGTCCGCCGTTCCCGCTCGCGCGCGCAGGTGCGATGCGAGAAGATCGCCGACGAAGGGCGTCTCGATCCCCGGTGGGCTGTCGTCGTGCGACAAGCCGGTCGCGACAATCCGTCTGGCGTTGCTCGGCGACGACGGCAATCCGGTCTCCACCGGCGAGCCGGGCGAGATCTGCCTCCAGGGTCCGTGCACGATGGACGGCTACTGGAACCAGCCGGAGCTGACCGCCGAGACGATCATCAACGGGTGGGTGCACACCGGCGATATGGCGACCTGCGATGACGACGGCTTCCTGACGATCGTCGACCGCAGGAAGGACATGATCGTGTCCGGCGGTTTCAACGTGTTCCCCCGCGAGATCGAGGACGTGCTCACCACCCACCCCGCCGTGGCGGGCGCAGCCGTGATCGGGGTGCCGGACGACAAGTGGGGCGAAGCCGTCACCGCCCTGGTGGTCATCCGCCCCGGCCAAGAGGTGTCGCCCGACGAGCTGATCGCGCTCGTCCGCGAACGCAAGGGCCCCATCGCAACCCCCAAGACAGTCGAGTTCATCGACTCGATCCCGCTCACACCGGTCGGCAAGGCCAACAAGCGAGAGCTACGAGCTCGCTTCTGGGGCGACGAGCAGCGTTCCGTTCACTGAGACACACACGCACAGATCATCAGTCAGAGCGTCCCTGCCACCGGCCGCGGCGGCTCCCGCCGGCGGGCCCCTCCTCCCCCACCGTAGGCGTCAGAGGTGACGGGTAGACGCGAGGGACCGCGGCTTCTACCCACGCTGTGCACGGCATCGGGAGCATCCTGTGCTGGGCCGCGACGGGGCGGCGGGACGGTGAGATCGAACGTGGTCGACCGTGCGGACCGTAACCCGCTGCGTCGTGCCCGCTAGACCGTCTGCGAGGTGTGACGGGATCGAACAGAACGACGGATCTGGAGCCATCGAGC
>CAYSAC010000030.1:0-21250 GCA_964428815.1 uncultured Acidimicrobiaceae bacterium
CCGCCGGCACCAGCCGGGCCGGCAGGAGCGCGGTCGCGACGAGCAAGGCGCGGGTGGCAGGGCTCAGCGAGCGGAAGACGGCTGCTAGCGGGAGGCCGGCCTCTGCCATCAACCGGTAGCTCGCCGCGCCGGCCAGCTCGAGGTGCTCGATCGTGATCGTCCGCACCTTCCAGCCGGTGGCCTCGAGGGCGGTGCGGCACGCGTCGGCGACGGCGGGATCGCTGTCGGACCAGAAGGGTTCATCGACGATCCCGACCCTGAGCCCGGCGGCGTCGTGCTGGGGGAGGGGCCGGGCGAGCAGGGCCTCGGTCAGCAGGCGCGCGTCTGCGGCGTCGCGCCCGAACGCGCCGGGCGCGCTGAACGTCGTTCCCATCCCGAAGTAGGCGTCGTAGGGCAGCGCGCGGTAGGTGACCTTCAGGCCGACCACGCCGCAGTACGCGGCGGGCAGGCGCGTGGAGCCGCCGCTGTCGCTTCCGAGGCTGGCCGCGACGAGGCGGGCGGCCACGGCCGCCGCCGACCCGCCGGAGGATCCGCCGGGGCAGTGGTCGAGCGCCCATGGGTTGCCATGGCGGCCGTACGCGGACACCGCACCCGTCGTGCCCATGCCGGCCTCGTGCTGGTTGGCCAGCCCGACCACAATCGCCCCGGCGTCGCGGAGGCGCGCGAACCCGCCCGATACGGCCGGCGGGAACAGCTCGACGGGCGTGCCATTGCGCGCCCCCCGCCACGGGAGCGAGTACATGTCCTTGATCGTCACTGGCGCGCCGCGCAGCGGTCCTGCGGGCGCGGTCTCGAGCATCTGGCGCGCCTCGTGCTCGAACACCTCCGGCGTCGAGTTCAGCGCGCCTGCATCCCGCTCGGCGATCCGGGCCAGTGTCGCGTCAAGCAGCTCGTGCGGGTCCAGGTCGCCGGCGGCGATCGAGTCGACCTGCTCGCGCAGCGAGAGGTCCTGCGGGTGGGTCACGAGCGCCTCGGTGCCTGACTTGGATCGACCGGCTCGTGCGGGAACCGGACGAGGTCGGCCCCGGCGAGCGGGAGGAAGGTCGGTGCGATGAGGTCGTGGAGCAGCTGGATCAGCAGGAGCTCCTCCTCGTCGACCTCGACGCCGAGCGGCGCGAGCACCGCTCGGATGCGGGCCTCGAGCTCGGTCACTGGTGCACCCTTCGGGTGGAGCGGTGACCGATCCGCCACTTCGTGACGGAACTCGACTGTGCTTGCTGGACCTCGCTTCGCTCGGTCACTGGTGCACCCTTCGGGTGGAGCGATGACCGATCCGCCACTTCGTGACGGAACTCGACTGTGCTTGCTGGACCTGGCTTCGCTCGGTCATGCGAACGTGCGCACGAGCTCGAGCACCGCGTCTGCGTCGGGCCCGTCGCCCCGCAGCGCGGTCTCCTCCGGCAGGGCACGTCGGCCTGCGACCGAGCACAGCTCGGCGGCGTCGCCGCGAACGGTCGTGACAGGGTCGGTGTCGGGGTCGAAGCGCCAGCGCTCTCCACCCGGCCCCCGCAGCTCGAAGGCAACCGGGCCAGAGAGCCTCCGACCAGCGCGCTCGAAGGCGTACGGCAGCGTCCGCCATGCGAGGCGCGCGATGTGCCGCAGCCGGTCGGTCGGCTCGAGCTCCACACTGAGCCCGGCGGCGACGTCGCCTGTGTGGATCCAGGTCTCGGCCAGGCGCGTCGTCGCAAGGGTCTGGGCCGAGAGCTCACCTACGACCCAGACGACGCGCTGGCGGGGGTCGCATCGGCTCAGCAGCTCGCGGAGCTCCGCGGCGCCGGCTTCCCACCGCTCACGCACGGTCGCGATCGGTTGACCCCGGTCGCGGGCGACCATCTGCGCGGCGCCGTCGTCGACGGACGTGGCGGGCGTCATGCCGGCCGTGAGCTCGCCGAGCGCTTCGGCGAAGCGTCCTGCCGCGCTGCCGATCGCCATCTCGTTGGTCTGCGCGAGGTGGAGGACGACGTCCGCGACCGTCCAGCCTTCACAGCGCGACGGCCGTCGCCAGCCCTGCTCGTCCAGCCCGTCGAGGAGCCCGGACAGCTCGGCTTGCTGCGCCGCGAGCGCGGCGACGATCTCGTCCACCTAGTCGACCTCCTCGACCAGCAGGACTGTAACGACCTAACTCTCTGCGAGACCTCACAGCGCGCTCACAGGTTCGGCTGCGAGGCTGGATCGATGGCCGGTGAACGACTGCTCCTCGTCGACGACGAGGAGAACCTCCGCTCGATGCTCGAGGCCGCGCTGCAACACAACGGCTTCGACGTGATCGCCGCCGCCAACGGCCGCGACGCGCTCGACGCGGTCGCCACCGCCAAGCCCGATGTGATCATCCTCGACGTGATGTTGCCGGACCTCGACGGGTTCGAGGTCTGCCGCCGCCTGCGCGCGGACGGCACCCGCACGCCCGTGCTCTTTCTCACCGCCCGTGATGCCACCGATGACAAGGTGCGCGGGCTCACCCTGGGCGGCGATGACTACCTCGTGAAGCCGTTCAGCCTCGACGAGCTCGTCGCGCGCGTGCAGGCGCTGCTACGGCGCTCGGGGCTCACCCACCAGGACGACTCGGTCCTTCGCTGCGCCGACCTCGAGATGGACGACGACGCGCACCGCGTGCACCGCGGCGATGTCGAGGTCGCGCTCTCGCCGACCGAGTACAACCTCCTCCGCTATCTGCTGCTGAACGCGGGCCGGGTCCTGTCCAAGGCGCAGATCCTCGACCACGTGTGGCAGTACGACTTCGGTGGCGACGGTGGTGTCGTCGAGACCTACATCGGCTACCTGCGGCGCAAGATCGACACGGTGGAGCCGCGGCTCATCCACACCTTGCGGGGCGTGGGCTACACGCTCAGGGCACCGAGGTAGGCAGACCGGATGTCGCTGCGCGCCAGGGTGCTGGCCGGCCTCGCGCTCATCGCCGCGCTCCTCGCGATGGCGGCGGTGGTGATCACCCGCACGACCGAGGCGCACCTCATCCACCAGGTGGATCAGCAGCTGGCGGCGATCGGCGACCCGCTCCGCCAGCTCGGCTTCGAGCGGCCCGAGGGCGGCGCGCCCCGCCGCCCCGTCGGCGAGCGCCGCCTGAGCTCTGTCTATGTGGGCGCGGTCGTCAAGGGCGAGGTGAGGACGCTGGAGCTCCCCGACCTGACTGGCGCTGAGCTGCCCGCGCCCGTGATCGACGCGAGTCGAGCGACGGCCGCGGCCGCGGCCGGGCGGGCGTTTACCGTGGGCACCGCGGGGTCAGACCTCCGCTACCGCGTGCGGGCGTCCGAAGACCAGCGCGTCGACACCGTCGTGCTCCTCGCCATCCCGCTGAGCGATGTCGACGACGCGGTCAACCGGCTCATCAGGGTGGAGGTGGCGGTCACGGTCGCGATCCTTGCCGTCCTCGGTCTGGTCGCCTGGTGGGTGATCCACCTCGGGATCCGTCCCATCAAGCAGATGACTGCGACGGCGACCTCGATCGCCGGCGGCGAGCTCTCCCACCGCGTCGCCGAGGGCGATCCACGCACCGAGGCGGGCGAGCTCGGCGCCGCGCTCAACAACATGCTCGGCCACATCGAGCAGGCCTTCGACGAGCGCACCCAGACGGAGAACCGGCTACGGCGGTTCGTCGCAGATGTGTCCCACGAGCTCCGCACGCCGGTTACGACGATCCGCGGGTACGCCGAGCTGTTCCGCGCGGGCGGTCTGGCGGACGAGGCCGAGCTCGGCGAGGCGATGCGTCGCACCGAGCAGGAGGCGGTGCGCATGGGGTCGCTCGTGGACGACCTGCTCCTGCTGGCCCGGCTCGACCAAGGGCGGCCGCTCGAGCGCGAGCCCGTCGACCTCACGGCGATCGTTGCCGACGCCGCGCGCGATGCCGCCGCCGTCGACCCGCACCGTCCGATCGCGACCGACATGGACGGACCCGCGGTCGTGCTCGGCGACGACGGTCGTATGCGCCAGGTCGTCGCCAACCTGGTGAGCAACGCGCTGGTCCACACGCCGCCCGGCACGCCCGTCGAGCTCCGCCTCCGCCGGGAGGACGGGCGCGCGGTGCTCGAGGTCGCGGACCGCGGCCCCGGCATGTCGGAGGAGAGCGCGGCCCGGGCGTTCGAGCGCTTCTACCGGGCCGACCCGTCGCGTTCGCGTCACAGGGGCGGAAGCGGCCTCGGTCTCGCCATCGTGGCGGCGACCGTCGAAGCCCACGGTGGCACCGTCAGCCTGCGCAGCGGACCAGGTCAGGGCACCACGGTGACCGTCGACCTGCCGCTCGCGCAGTAGCTGAGGAGTCCCGGCGACATCGGTGACGACTCACAGCCGGCTCTGAGGTTCGCCTGCCATCGTCACCCTCGACAGCAACTACCGCCGCTACCAAAGGAATCACCATGGCCTCCAAGAAGATCCTCGCCGCGATCGCCATCTCCGCCGCCGTCGCCGGCGGCGGGCTGGCGGGAGCGCTGACCAGCTCACCCCTCATCAGCTCCGCCCAAGAGGGTGGGGACACCGCCACGACCGAGGGCACGACCACCGACGACACCGCCACCTCTGACGCCGACGCACCCGACGACGCCGCTGGGCGATGCGGCCCCGGCCATCACGCCGACCTCGGCGTCGCGGCTGAGGCGCTCGGGATGACCGAGGACGAGCTGCGTGCCGCGCTCGACGAGGACACCTCGATCGCCGACGTGGCTACCGAGCAGGGCGTCGACCTGCAGACCGTGATCGATGCGATGGTCGCTGACGCGACGGCTCGCATCGATGAGAAGGTCGCCGCCGGTGATCTCGAGGCCGATCGCGCCGCGGAGATCAAGGACAACCTCGTCGAGCGAATCACCCTGCTTGTCAACCACGAGGGCCGCTTCGGCGGACCCGGTCGTGGCCCCGGCGGTCCGCACCCGGCCCTCGACGTTGTAGCTGAGGCGCTCGGGATGACCGAGGACGAGCTGCGTGCCGCGCTCGACGAGGACACCTCGATCGCCGACGTGGCTACCGAGCAGGGCGTCGACCTGCAGACCGTGATCGATGCGATGGTCGCTGACGCGACGGCTCGCATCGATGAGAAGGTCGCCGCCGGTGATCTCGACGCCGACCGCGCCGCGGAGATCAAGGCCAACCTCGTCGAGCGGATCACCGAGCTGGTGAACCACGAAGGCCGTCCCGGCCGGCCCGGTGGCCCTCGCCGTTGAGCGCCGGCGGTCCTGTCGCTCGCCGCAGGGTGGACCGGTGGCGCGCTGATCAGCGACCGCGAGGCGACGCCGGCAGCGGTGACAGCCGCACCGGCCAGCGTCGAGCTCGACGGGCAGGCGCTCGACGTCGCCGCCGTCCTCGACCGGGTCGAGGCGTCGGTCGTGTCGATCGAGACCAGCGTCCGGTCCCGCCGCGGCCCCTACGTCACCGAGGGTCAGGGGGCGGGCACCGGCATCGTGCTCAACGACGACGGCGACATCCTCACGAACGCGCACGTCGTCGAGGGCGCGTCCACGATCATGGTCACCGTCCCAGGCGACAGCTCGCCGCGCGTGGCGACCCTCGTCGCACGCGATGTGTCAGCCGATGTCGCCGTCCTCCACCTCGAGGACGCAACGGGGCTCGTCGCCGCGGCTCTCGCGGAGGCAGGGTCGACCGTGGTGGGCGATGACGTCGTCGCCATCGGCAACGCCCTCGCCCTCGAAGGCGGGCTCACGGTCACGAAGGGCATCGTGTCGGCGCTGGACCGGTCGATCGGGACGACGTCGGGGACGCTCACGGGACTCATCCAGACCGATGCCGCCATCAGCTCTGGCAACTCGGGCGGGCCGCTTGTCAACGCAGCCGGCGAGGTCGTCGGCATGAACACCGCGGTCGCCGCCAGCAGCAGTGGCGTCGAGGCCGCCAACATCGGGTTCGCCATCGCGATCGACCGCGCCGTCACCATCGCCGAGCGGCTGCTCGGCACCGTCTCCTGAGAGGCTGCGGTCGTGCACCTTCCCGCAGCCCTCCGTCGTCCGCGAACCTGGATGATCGCAGTCGTCGTCCTCGTCCTGCTCGTCACGGTCGTGGCGCCGTACGTCTACATCCACTTCATCAAGGCCGAGACCGCGGCGCGGCTGACCCTCGACGACGCGACCAGCTCGACCGCGGCAGGCGCGACCGCGGGAGTGGACGGCACCTGGACCACCACCGACGGCGGCGCCGTGCAGTACCGCGTCAAGGAGGTGCTCTTCGGTCAGGACTCCGAGGCCACCGGCCGCACCGACGCGGTCACCGGCGCGGGCACGACCATCGAGACCGCGGGCTTCACCGTCGACATGACCACGTTCGCGAGCGACGAGAGCCGGCGCGACGGCCAGTTCCACAACCGGATCATGGAGACCGGCAGCTTCCCCACGGCCACCTTCGAGCTGACCGAACCGATCGTGCTCGAGGCCGTGCCGGGCGACCTCGAGGAGGTCACCATCACGGCCACCGGCGACCTCACGATGCACGGCGTCACCAACCCGGTGACCTTCGAGCTCACCGCGCGGCGCAACGGCGGCACCATCGAGGTGAACGCCACGATCCCCGCCACCTTCTCCGACTTCGACATCGACGATCCCAGCGGCGGCCCAGCCACCGTTGGCGATGACGGTGAGATCGAGGTCCTGCTCGTCCTTGCCGCTGCTCCTTGACACCCGGCCGAGGCCGCGGTCGACTCCGTCGCGTGAAGCAGCTGACGGGGCTCGACGCCACCTTCCTCTACATGGAGACGCCGTCGCAGTTCGGTCACGTGTCGGGGCTCTCGATCTTCGCCCCGCCTGACCAGCCTGGATATGACCCCTACACGGCGTGGCGCGACCAGATCGCGCAGCGGCTGCACCTGCTCGAGCCGTTGCGTCGTCGCGTCGTCGAGGTGCCGCTCGCCCTCGACCACCCGTTCTGGGTGGAGGACCCGAGCTTCGACCTCGACTTCCACGTGCGCCACACCGCCATCCCACCGCCTGGGAGCGATGAGCAGCTCGGCGAGCTGATCGCCCGGATCATCGGCCGGCCCCTCGACCGCAGCCGCCCGCTCTGGGAGACCTACGTCATCGAGGGGCTGCCCGACGGCCTCTTCGCGATCCTCACCAAGATCCACCACGCGACCGTCGACGGCGCGAGCGGTGCAGAGCTGCTCACGATGATGCTGGACTCCTCACCGACCGGTGACCCCGTCCCGCCGCCGACGGAGGAGTGGCGGCCGGAGCGCCTGCCGACCGACATGGAGATCCTCAGCCGAGCGGCGGCCAACCTGGCCCGCAAGCCGGGCCGGTTCCTGCTGCTCAGCGCTCGCACGATGCGCGAGGTCGGCAACGCGACGCGCAACCCGATCATGGTGGCCACCGCCAACCAGATCCGCAGCAGCCTCCGCGGTCCGCTCGGTGCCGTGCTGAACATCGGCCGGCAGCGCGAGGAGGAACGCGATCCGCCGCCGCCGCTGCCTTCGTTGCGCGCGCCGCGCACGCCGTTCAACGGCAGGATCACCGCCCACCGGAAGTTCGCTTTCCGGTCGAGCGAGCTGTCCCGCGTGAAGGAGATCAAGAACGCGGTCGGCGCGACGGTCAACGACGTCGTCATGGCCGTGTGCGCGGGCGCGCTCCGCACCTACCTCGACGGCCATGGTGTCCTGCCGGCCGAGCCACTCGTGGCGATGGTGCCGGTCTCGATCCGCACCGGCGAGGAGCAGGAGCGGTGGACGAACCGCGTGTCTGGTCTCCTCGCGACCCTGCCGACGGACGAGCCAGACCCGCTGCTGCGCATCCAGAAGGTCCACGAGTCGATGTCGAGCGCGAAGGACATCTTCTCGGCGCTGCCGGCAGAGGCGCTCACCGACTTCAGCGAGTTCCCGCCGCCCGCCGTCTTCGCGCGCGCCATGCGGATGGCCACCCGGCTGAGCACGCGCGGCGCTCCGCCGGTGAACCTGGTGATCTCCAACGTGCCCGGACCGCGGCAGCCGCTCTACGCAGCGGGCGCACGGCTCCGCCACTACTACCCGGTGTCGACGATCGTCGACGGCCAAGGTTTGAACATCACGGTGCAGAGCTACCTCGACACATTGGACTTCGGCTTGGTGAGCTGCCGCGAGCTGGTGCCCGACGTGTGGGACCTGGCCGATCTGCTCATCACCGAGATCGACGAGCTCGCGAAGGCCGCCGGAGTCGGCTGAACGTTCCCTGAGGTAGTCACGCCAGCTGCTGCAGCCGCTGCTCCAGGAAGCGCCGCTCGGCCCCGTTGCTCGTCAGCACGATCGCTCGTTCGTACGCGGCGGTCGCGTCGGCGATTCGCCCGAGTCGCCGGAGCAGGTCGGCTCGGGTCGCGTGGAAGAGGTGGTAGCCGTCGAGGTCACCGAGCCCGTCGACGAGCGGCAGCGCCGCGGCCGGCCCGTCCAGCTCGGCGACGGCGACGGCGCGGTTGAGCGCCACCACCGGAGTCGGCACAAGCCGCAGCAGCGCGTCGTAGAGCCCGACGATCTCCACCCAGTCCGTCTCGTCTGCTGCGGGCGCGTGGGCGTGCACGGCAGCGATCGCAGCCTGCAGCTGGTATGGCCCGTGCCGGCCGCGGCGCAGCGCGGTCTCGACGAGCGTCGCGCCTTCGGCAATGGCCGGCTGGTCCCAGCGGGTGCGGTCCTGGTCCGCGAGCAGCACGAGCGAACCGTCCGCCGCGGTCCTCGCCTCCCGCCGCGCCGAGGTGAGCAGCAGGAGCGCGAGCAGCCCCTCGACCTCTGGCACCTGCGGTAGCAGCTCGACGAGCAGACGGGCCAGGCGGATCGCCTCGTCGCTCAGGTCGTCGCGACGGAGCGCGTCGCCCGCGGTTGCGGCGTAGCCCTCGTTGAAGACGAGGTACACGACGGCGAGCACCGCCGGCAGCCGGTCAGGCAGCGCTGCGGCCGGTGGCACGTGGTAGGGGATGCGGGCATCACGGATCTTGCGTTTCGCCCGGACGAGGCGCTGGGCCATCGTCGGCTCGGGAACGAGGAACGCGCGGGCGATCTCGTCGGTGGCGAGCCCACCGAGCAGTCGGAGCGTGAGCGCGACCTGCGCGGGCATCGCCAGCGCAGGGTGGCAGCAGGTGAAGATCAGTCGCAGCCGGTCGTCGCGCATCGCGCCTCCTCCCTCGTCCACGACCTCTGAGGTCACCGCGAGCGCGACCGCCTGCGCGTGGCGCGCGTCGCGCGTGCTCTCTCGCCGGACGCGATCAATGGCGCGGTTCCTCGCCGTGGTGGTGATCCACGCGCCCGGGTTCGCGGGCGCGCCCTCAACGGGCCAGCGCTCGAGCGCGGTGACGAACGCGTCCTGGACAGCCTCCTCGGCGAGGTCGATGTCGCCGAGTAGGCGGATAAGGGTCGCGACGGTCCGGCCCGACTCCCGCCGGAAGACCGCCGCTACGTCGTCCAGCCGGTCACCCGAACTCGATGATCGGCCGCACCTCGATGCAGCCACCAGGGTGGGGGATCTGTGCGGCCCACGTGAGCGCGGTGTCGAGGTCGTCGGCCTCGACGACGTAGAAGCCGCCGAGCTGCTCCTTGGTCTCGGCGAAGGGCCCGTCGGTCGTGAGCGTCTCGCCGTCGCGGACCCGGATCGTCGTCGCCGTGCTCGTCGGCTGCAGCGCCTCGCCGCCCTTCACCACGCCAGCAGCGCCGGCGGCCTGGCCGAACTCGTTGTGGAGCTTCATCATCGTGTCCCAGTCGCTCTCACCGGGGACCTCTGGGCCGTTCTCGTCTCCATAGATCATGCACAGGTAGCGCACCACGTCTCCTCTCGACGACCGGCCCGATGCCGGTCCCACCCCTACGACGAACGAGCAGGGCCGGGATCGACACGATCGTAGGATCCGGCGTAGCCGGACACGACCTCCAACGGCTACCGTCGCTGCCCCATGAGCGAGCGCCACGACCTGCGGTTGCGCCACATCCGGCTCCACGACCACGAGGTCGGTTACCGGATGGCCGGCGACGGGCCGGCCATCGTCTTCGTCCACGGGCTCGCCGGTAGCTCGACGACGTGGCGGGAGATCATGCCGGCGCTGGCCGACCGGCACACCGTCCTCGCCCCCGACCTGCTCGGGCACGGCGAGTCGGCCAAGCCCCGCGGCGACTACTCGCTCGGCGCCTACGCCAGCGGCATCCGTGACCTCATGGTCGCGCTCGGCATCGAACGGGCGACGTTCGTGGGGCACTCCCTCGGTGGTGGCGTCGCCATGCAGCTCGCCTACCAGTTTCCCGAGCGGTGCGAGCGGCTGGTGCTGGTCGCCAGCGGTGGGTTGGGCAAGGAGGTGAGCCCGTTGCTGCGGGCGGTGAGCCTGCCCGGCAGCGAGCTGGTGCTGCCGGTCATCCTGAGCTCGCAGCTGCACGGCGCGCTGTCGACGATCGGCGACTTCTTCAGCCGGCGCGGCCTCCGGTTGAGCGGCACCGGGCGCGAGGTGTGGCGCAGCTACACCGGCTTGTCGGAGATCCGCGGTCGCACCGCCTTCATCCACACCGTCCGGTCCGTCATCGATGCGATGGGTCAGCGGGTCAGCGCGATGGACCGCCTTTACCTCGCGCAGGAGGTGCCCACGCTCATCGTGTGGGGCGACCGCGACCGGATCATCCCTGTCGAGCATGCCCACCGGGCGCACGCCGCGATCCCCGGCAGCCACCTGGTTGTCGTACCCGGGGTCGGGCACTTCTTGCCCATCGAGCGTCCGGCCGTGTTCCTCCAGGCGTTCGAGGCGTTCCTCGCGACGACCGAGCCCGCGCAGCCGGACGAGCAGGGCTTCCAGAGGCTGCTGCTCGAGCGGTCCACCGATCGAACTGGCGGTGAAATCGCGCCGTAAACCGGCGCGATTCCACCGCCAGAACGGCTCGGGGACTCAGCCGACGGTGGCGATGCCGCCGTCGACCGGGATCACGGCGCCGGTCAGGTAGCTGCCGGCGCGCGACGCCAGGAAGATCGCGGTGCCGGCCATGTCGTCGGGTCGGCCGATGCGCTTCATCGGCGCTGAGCTCGCGATCTGGTCGCCGAAGGCATCGAGCGTTGCCGCCATCATCTTCGACTCGAACGGGCCCGGGGCGATGGCGTTGACGGTGACGGTCGGTGCCAGCCGCTTGGCCAGGTGACGCGTCAGCTGGTGCACCGCGGCCTTGGACGACGAGTACGAGTAGGTCTCCAGCGCTGGGACCTGGATGCCGTCGATCGAGCCGATGTTGATGACGCGGGCAGGGTCGTCGGCGGTGCCGGCGGCCTGGAGCAGCGGCAGCACGAACTTCGTGAGGTGGAACACGCCCTTCACGTTCAGGTTGAGCACGCGGTCCCAGGCCGCCTCGTCGAAGTCCTCGAGCGGCGCCCCCCACGTTGCCCCAGCGTTGTTCACGAGGATGTCGACCTGGTCCTCGCGCTCGGCGATCGCATCGGCGAGCCGCCGGCACTCGCCCTCGGTCGAGAGGTCGGCCGGCACCGACACGCACTCACCGATCTTGGACAGCTCGGCCGCGACCTCGTCGCACACCTCGGCCTTGCGTGACGAGATGTAGACCTTGGCACCGGCCTCGACGAACCCGGTGGCGATCATCCGGCCGATGCCGCGCGACCCTCCGGTGACGAGCGCGGTCTTGCCGGCGATGGAGAAGAGGTCGCTCATGGCCGCACTGTCTACCTGCGGCTGCTGCTCGCCGTCAGGTCTGGACGTCGAGCTCGCCCAGGAGACCGCTCATCTCGAGCAGTCGCGTCGCGGTCCGCGTGAGCCGTCGCAGGCGAAGCGTGCCGAACTCCACCGTGACCTGGTCGCGGGCCAGCACGAACGCGGCGAGCCCTTGCGAGTCGATGAAGGTCACGTCCGCGAGGTCGAGGACCAGGTGCCGGTTGCCGCTGGCCGTCTGCTCGGCGACGCATGCGAGCAGCTGACGGCGGGTCTGCATGTCGAGCTCGCCGGAGAGGTTGATGACGACCTGCCCGCCGTCCTCGGTCAACGACACGTTCAGCTCTGTGGCCACGGACTCGACGATAACAAATCGCGTTCGTGCGGCAGCTCGTTCAGAAGACCTGAACGAGCTGCCGCAAGAAACGCCGTTCCTGACTACTCGGGCAGCTTGGTGGTGCCCTCGTACTTGGTGACGAGCGAACCCTGGTCCGTGTAGGTCTTCGTCGCAGCGTCGTACTGGACGACCTGCATCGACTCGAGACCGTAGGCGTCCGTGGCCCCGTTCATCGTGAACTTGAGGCCGTCGCGGGCGAGCAAGAACCCGAAGTCGATCGCCCTCGCGGCCTCGAGGATCGACTTGCGGGTCAGCCCACCTTCTGAGGCAGCCGCGGCGATGAGGACCTGAACGGTCAGCTCACCTGAGGTCCACCCCGCACCGGCGGTGGCGAAGTCGCCGTCGGCTGGGAACCCGGACGCCGTCATCGCCTCCTTGTACTTGACGATGTCGGCATCGGCGGCGTTCTTCGGGTCGGCGGGATCCTTCGCGGTGACCACGGTGATGATGCCGTTCGAAGCGTCACCGGAGATGGCCAGCAGCAGCGTGCTCGCGCACGTCGCCGTGATGTACACGCGGGGTTCCCAACCGGGGTTGGCTGCCTTCGCGTTCTGGATCTCCTTCAGGAACGTCGGGCACTGCGCGCCCAGCGGCACCGCGAGGATGATGTCCGGCTTCTTCGAGGCGATGCTGGTCACCTGCGATGTCGGCGGGTTGAGGTCGGCGTTCTCGATCGTTTGCTCGTCGACGATCTCGATGCCAGCGTCGCCCGCCAAGCCGTCGAACGCCTCGAAGTAGGCATCACCGAACTCGCTGTTGATGTGGAAGACGGCAGCGGTCGCCCCGTCCGGGAACTTCGCCGTCATGTCCTCGACGTACACGGCCGTCTCGGTGTTGTAGGGCACCAGCCCGCCTGTCGTCCACGGGTAGTTCTCGACCTCACCCCAGATCGGCGCACCGGTGAGGGCGAAGAGCTGCGGGTAGCACTCCTCGTTCAGCAGGTCGCGCACCGCCTGGTTGTTGGCGGTGCCGATCATCGCGGAGAACAGGTGCACGCCGGTCTGATCCAGCAGCTTCTCCACCGCCGGGGTCGTCAGGTTCGAGTTGAACTGGTCGTCCTCGATGAACAGCTCGAGCTCGTGGTCCGCCAGCAGGCCCTGCGCGTTGGCGTAGGCGACGTAGGCCTTGAAGCCCGCGGCGACTGGCGCGAACGCCGCAGCAGCGGCGCCACCCGACAGCGGCATGGTCGTGCCGATCTTGACGGGTCCCTGGATGGGGTCCTCGACGCCGTCGGGGCAGTCGCCGACGTCGACTGAGAAGGCGGCATCGCCACCGTCTCCGCCATCGGTGCCGTCTGTTGTCTCGGAGCCGGTGTCGGTGGTGCCACCGCCCTCGTCGTCGTCGCTGCCGCACGCGCCGAGCACGAGCACGGCGGTGAGGGCGATGGCGAGGAGCCGAAGCCATCTGGGTTGGGTCATGTGTTCTCCCTGGGTCGGTTGGTCACGTGAGGGCGGTGTCGGTTGGTGATCGCTCGGCGACATCTTCGTACGTGTGCGGCGGCGCCGCGTGCGCGCCGGTCGGTCTAGCAGAGCCCGGCGGTCGCGGAACGACCTGCACCAGCCGGCCGCCGGTCCGCTTGGCGAGGCCGACGATGCCGAACGGCGCGACGAACATGAGGATGATGAGCAGCGACGCGAACACGACGGTCGCCAGGTTCGGGCGCCCTTGCAAGAAGTCCTGGAACCACCCGGGCAGCCACGACTTGTCGGGCAGCGCGCGCGTGAACTGGTCGACGCGGTAGTAGACGAACGCGCCGATGATCGGGCCGAGCAGGCTCGCGGTCCCACCGATCACCATGATCAGAAGGAACAGGATCGACCCGATGATCGTGAAGTTGATGTTCTCCGGTGTCGTCTGGGTCTGCCGGACGGCGAAGGTGCAGCCGGCCAGGCCAGCGAGCGACGCAGAGAGGCCGAACACGACGGTCTTGGTCACTGCCACGTTCACGCCCATCACCGCCGCTGCGGTGGTGTTGTCGCGCACCCCTACCATCGACCGGCCGACGCGGCTCTTCACGAGGTTGCGGACCAGCACGTAGCCGACCACCAGGGTGAACAGCGCGACCCAGTACAACCACTCGGACCGGCCCCGGCGACCGGACTCGAGGCCGGTCCAGTCGGGCGCGTCGTAGCTCAGCCCGTCGATGCCGCGCGACCCGCCCGTCAGCTCGTCGAACTTGCGGATGAGCGCGGGGAAGATCTGGGCCAACGCAAGCGTGACGAGCACGAGGTAGAGACCCTTGAGCCGCAGCGCGGGGATGCCGACCAGCACGCCGACGACGAAACAGACCAGCGCCGCGACCGGATAGGTCCAGCCAGGTGACCATCCGTGGTCCTCCACGAGGATCGCCAGCGTGTAGGCGCCGATCCCGAAGAACGCGGAGTGGCCGATCGAGATCTGGCCGGTGAAGCCGATGAGCAGGTTCAGCGAGGTGGCCGCGAGCCCCAGTACCGCGATGTCGGTGAGCTCACCGAACTCGCTCGGCTTGAGGTCGCGGAACATCGGCGACAGCGCGACGTAGAGCACCACCGCGAACCCGATGCCCCTGAGGACCCAGTGCTGCACGCTGCCCTGCTGGATGCGGATCGGCACGGCTAGTGGCCTGTCGTCGAGTTGATGAGGTGGATCCGCCGACAAGCCATCAGACCCGTTCCACACGTCGGGAGCCGAAGAGGCCCGATGGCCGGACGAGCAGCACGATGAGGATGACGACCAGGCTGACGACACCGCGCAGCTCTTGGCCGATCAGGTCGGGCTCGTAGCCGGCGACCATGTTCTCGAACACGCCGAGGAAGAGCCCGGCGACAACGGCGCCGACGAGGCTGTCGAACCCGCCAAGGGTCGCGGCTGCCGTCGCCGAGAAGAAGATGGTGAACATCATCGTGGAATCGACGAAGCCGTTGCGCGAGGCGACGAGCGCACCGCCGATCGCGCCGACGGCGGCAGCGAGGCCCCACGAGACAGCGAGGACCTGCCCGGTCTTGATGCCGACCAACGGCGCCGACTCCGGGTTGCTGGCCACGGCCCGCATGGCGAGGCCGAACTTGGTCTTCTGGAACAGCAAGAGGAGCAGCACGACGATGATGCCGAGCACGAGGAACACCCCGATGCTCTGCTCGCGCCACTCCGCCCCGCCGATGCGCACGAAGTCGCCCGCCTCGTTCGGGAACAGCGCCTCGAACGCCTCCGGGACCGTCACCTTCCACGCGAACGGCGCGAGGGCGTTGAGCCCGAGGAACAGGCCGATGGCGGCGACCACCACCGCGAACGGGCTGCGGTCGCCGATCGGTCGGATGATGAACCGCTCGATCGCCATCGCCAGCACGAACGCCGTCGCGGTCGAGACCGCCACCGCGAGCCACGGCGAGAGCCCGATGTCCGCGTACCACCACGCCATGAACGCGCTGATCATCGCCATCTCGCCCTGCGCGAAGTTGAGCTGGCCGCTGCCTCGATAGATGATCACGATCCCGAGCGCGACAAGCGCGTAGACCGAGCCCTGGGTGAGGCCGTCGAAGAGGTATTGGAGGAACTGTTCCATGGTGGTGTCGGTCGCCTCCTAGTACCCGAGGTACGCCTTGCGGACGGCGTCGTCGTTGCGGATTTCGTCGGCCGCGCCAGAGGCGACGATCCTGCCCGTCTCGAGCACGTACGCGCGGTGGGCGATGTCCATGGCGAGCGCTACGTTCTGCTCGACGAGCAGCACCGACGTGCCCTCCTCTTCGTTGAGCCGCTTGAGCACCGCGAACAGGCCTTGGACGACGATCGGCGCGAGGCCGAGGCTGGGCTCGTCGCAGAGCAGCAGCTTCGGCCGGCTCATGAGTGCACGAGCGATAGCGAGCATCTGCTGCTCGCCACCGGAGAGGCTGCCCGCCTTCTGCGTGCGGCGCTCGCGCAAGCGCGGGAACGTCTCGAACCAGCGCTCGAGGTCGACGTCCACGTCGCCGTCGTGTCGGATGTACGCGCCGGCGCGCAGGTTGTCCTCGACGGTGAGGTCGACGAACGTCCCTCGCCCTTGGGGCACCTGGGCGATGCCGGCCCGGACCGCGGCGTCCGCGCTGGACTTGGTCAGGTCCTGCCCGGCGAGGCTGATGCGACCGCGCCGCGCGATCGTGCCGGAGATCGCGCGCATCGTCGTCGTCTTCCCGGCACCGTTCGCGCCGAGCACGACCACGACCTCGCCTTCGTCCACCGTGAGGTCGATGCCGTGGAGGACCTCGATCGGTCCGTAGCCGGCGCGCAGACCCGTTGCCTCGAGCAGTGCGGTCACGCCGTGGTCCCCAGGTAGGCCTCGATGACCTTCGGGTCGTTCTGGACGTCCTTCGGCAGGCCCTCGGCGATCTTGCGCCCGAAGTCCATGGCGACGACGTGGTCGGAGATGCCCATGACCATCGCCATGTGGTGCTCGACCAGGAGCACGGTGAGGTGGAAGTCGTCGCGGATGCGCTTGATCGTCTCGCTCAGCTCGTCGACCTCGCCGTGGGTCAGGCCGGACGCGGGCTCGTCCATGAGCAGGAACTTGGGCCGCGCCGCGAGCGCCCGCGCGATCTCGAGCCGCTTGAGCGTGCCGAACGGCAGGCCCACCGCGGGCCGGAAGGCGTGCTGGGCCAGGTCGAGCCGCTCGAGCAAGTCGTACGCGAACGCGCGCGTGTCGCGCTCCTCGTTCCAGGGCGGCAGGCGCAGCGCGGCTCGAACGAAGCCGATCGTGCCCCGGCTGTGCGCGCCGACCATCACGTTCTCGAGCAGCGACATCGACGGGAACAGGGCGAGGTTCTGGAACGTGCGGGCGATGCCGACCTTGGCGATGCGGTGCGCCGGCATCGACAGCAGGTCGTGGCCGTCGAACCGGACGTCGCCGTTGGTGGGGTCGTAGATGCGGCTGACCACGTTGAAGATCGTCGTCTTGCCAGCGCCGTTCGGGCCGATGAGCCCGCAGATGTCGCCTTCGTCGATGCCGAAGCTCAAGCCATCGAGTGCGACGATGCCGCCGAAGCGGACCGTGACCCCGTCGACCTCGAGCAGCGCCATCCGGGGCGCACTTTGCCACAGGACAAGCGCGGCGCGCGGCTCTCCTGCGCACGCCGTCGCCGCAGTCGCTTGACTACAGCGATGACCGCGTTCGATCCCATCGCCTCGCCCACGACCTCCCTCGGACCGAACCGCGAGCCGGCGTTCGTGCACGACGCCGACGTGGCCGCGGCGTCCGCCGTACTCGCCGCGCGTGGTGGCCGAAAGCCCAACGTGCTCGTGGTCCTCATGGACGACGTCGGGTGGGACTTCGGTTGCTACGGGGGTGGGGTGGCGGTGGGCGCACCCACGCCGAACATCGACCGCCTCGCTCGCGGCGGCCTGCTGCTCACGTCGTGCTACTCCGAGCCGTCGTGCACGCCTTCGCGCGCCACATTGCTCACTGGCCGGCTGCCGATGCGCCACGGTCTGCAGCGGCCGCCGATGTACGGCGAGAGCGGCGGACTGCAGGGCGAGGTCACGGTCGCCGAGCTGCTGTCGGCCGCCGGCTACGTCACCCAGGCCGTCGGCAAGTGGCATCTCGGCGAGAACGAGGCGTCCCAGCCGCAGAACGTCGGGTTCGACGACTTCTACGGCTTCCTTTCGGTGTCCGACATGTACACCGAGTGGCGCGACCCGTACTTCTTCCCGGAGGTCGTCTACAGCGACGCTCGCACCGCGTGGATCGAGAACATGCCGTTCAACAAGTGCTTCGTGCACGGCACGCGCGGCGGCGAGCTGGAGCAGGTCGAGGAGGTCTCCATCCCGACGCTGTCGTTGCTCGATGACAAGTGGGCCGCGTACTCGATCGCGTTCATCGACCAGATGGGGGCCGACGAGCGCCCGTGGTTCCTGTACCACTCGACCCGCGGCGCGCACTTCGACAACTATCCGCACGAGCGCTTCCTGGGGTCGTCGCCCGCCAAGCACCCCTAAAAGGACACGCTCGTCGAGCTGGCCTGACGCGGCGTACACGCCGTTCCGGTGCGCGAAGGGTTCGACGTGGGAGGGCGGCGTGCGAGTGCCGCAAGTTCATGCTCGCGTCCATCTCCGATGACAGCACCGACGTGTGGAACCCGAGCGGGTTCACGGGTGTCTCGCAGAAGTATCCGTACGGCCGGCTCTACAACCTCTACCTCGACCCGAAGGAGACCCGCTCGTACCTCATCCGCAAGCTCGCGTACATGGAGGCGTTCCAGCACGGCATCCGCGACCACGTCAGGACCTTCCGCGACCACCCGTCCAAGCTGGTGGTCGGACTGAACTTCTGACGACGGCTACGTTTTGCCCGCACGATCGAGGGGGACGACGACATGGCAGACCTCGGCTTCCCGGCGGGTCCCGAAGAGGTGGACGCCGACTGGTTCACGACCGCGCTGCGCTCGACCGGCACCATCGGCGACGACGTCGCGGTCACGGCGTTCGACAGCGAGCCGATCGGCGTGGGCGTGGGCGTGCTCGGCCTGCTCTGGCGGGTGCGGCTGACCTACAGCGAGCCCGATGCCGGGCCGCCGACCGCGGTGCTCAAGCTCCCGACGACCGGCGCGGAGTCGCGGCACGTCGCCGACGCGTTCCACTTCTACGAGCGCGAGGTCCGCTTCTATGAGGAAGGCGCGGCGCGCTCACCCATCCGGACCCCGGCTCGATACGCGTCGACGTTCGATCAGGAGAGCGGCGACTTCGTGCTGCTCATGGAGGACCTCGGCGGCCGGCGCGTCCACGACCAGGTCAAGGGGTGCGCCGCGGAGGACGCCGTGCGCGACCTGCAGGCCCTCGCCCGCCACCACGCCGCCTGGTGGAACTCGCCAGAGCTGGCGTCCTTGCCGTGGGTGTTCCGTATCGCTGACCCGCCTAACCCGCAGGCCCTCGTCCCCGCGCTGAAGCACTCGTGGC
The DNA here is from genome assembly GCA_964428815.1 of uncultured Acidimicrobiaceae bacterium. Lineage (GTDB taxonomy): Bacteria > Actinomycetota > Acidimicrobiia > Acidimicrobiales > CAYSAC01 > CAYSAC01. The sequence continues at coordinate 18,890 of CAYSAC010000030.1, forward strand.
CCATCATCGAGAAGGACTTCGGCCACCTCCTGCGGGGGCCGATGTTCGAGGCCGCACGCCGCATGCCCGACGCCGTGGTCGAGATCATGGAACGCCTTTCCGAGCCGCCCATCACGCTCGTCCACGGCGACCACAGGCTCGACAACCTGTTCTTCTCCGACGACGACGGCGTCGAGGCGGTCGCCATGCTCGACTGGCAGATCAACGGTGCCGCGCGCGGCCCCTATGACGTCGGGTACTTCCTATCGCAGAGCCTCGTGCCGGAGGAGCGCAAGGGCAGCGAACACGACCTCGTCACGACCTACCACCGCGCCCTCGTCGACAACGGCGTCGATGGCTACACGTTCGAGCAGTGCTGGGAGGACTACCGGCTGGCAACGCTGTTCGTGTCGGTGTACCCGCTGAACGCTGGTGGCATCGACCTCGTGAACGAGCGCGCCGTCGAGCTCTTCACGAGCATGCTCGACCGGTCGGTCGCCGCGATCCTCGACCTCGACGCGCTGGAGCTGATGCCACGCTGATGGGCATCGCGCCGTACGAGGTCGTCGCCCACAACACCGCGACGCAGTCCGACAACAAGATCCACGACGACGATGTCGCGCGCCGGTTCGGCTTCTCGGGCGGACTGGTCCCCGGCGTCGACGTGTACGCCTACCTCACCCACATCCCGGCGCGGGAGTGGGGTCTCGACTGGCTCGAGCACGGCACGATGGTCGCGTCGTTCCAGAAGCCGGTCTACGAGGGCGGGCGCGTGACCGTCTCGGTCAACGGGAGCGTCGCCGATCAGCTCGGGCTGCTGCTGCACGACGAGCGTGGCGTGCTGTGCGCGACCGGGAGCGCGGCGCTCGGGCCACCTCAGCCCGCGCTCGACGCGTCCCACTGGCCGGCGGTCGAGCCCCGCGATGACCCGCCGCCCGCGTTTCCCGCATCGCTCGAGGTCGGCACAGCGTTCGCGCTCACCAGCCACGGCTTCAGGGCGGACAAAGCTGGCGCCTACCTCGATGAGGTGCGTGAGGCCCTGCCGCTCTACGGCGAGCACGGCGTCGCCCACCCCGGCTGGCTGCTGCGCGACGCCAACTACGTGCTGGCGAGCAACGTGCGCCTCGGGCCCTGGATCCACGTCAGCTCGGGCGTCCAGCACCACGCGCTCGTGCGCGACGGCCAGCGGGTGGCGGCGCGCGCGATGGTCACTCGCGAGTGGGAGCACAAGGGCCATCGCTTCGTCGCACTCGACGTCGCGCTGACGGCGGACGGCGCCGTCGCCGCCCGCGTCGACCACACCGCGATCTACCAACCCCGCGAGACCCGCTGACTCGTTTCGGCTGACATCTGCGTCGGTATGCGACGCCAATGTCAGCCGAAAGCACGAGCGGTTAGGTTGCGCGGGCACGCCGAGCCCGAGGGGGGACCGATGGCCGACATGACGGAACGGCTCGTGGAGCTCGTTGGCGCCGACGCCGTGATCGCAGGCGACGCCATCAGCGACGACTACGCCCACGATGAGGCGCTCGGCGCGGTGCCGCACCTGCCCGACGTCGTCGTCCGTCCGTCGTCGGTGGACGACGTCGCGGCGGTCGTTCGGCTCGCCGGCGAGCTTGGGGTGCCGGTCACGGCCAGGGGGAGCGGCACCGGCCTGTCCGGCGCGTGCATCCCGCGGCACGGCGGCATCCTCGTGTCGTTCGAGCGGATGACGAAGATCCTTGAGATCGACACCGAGAACCACATGGCCGTCGTGCAGCCCGGCGTGACGCTCGAGCAGCTCGATGCCGAGACCGCGGCGCACGGACTGGTCTACCCGGTGTTCCCCGGCGAGAGCAGCGCGAGCCTCGGCGGCAACGTCGCCACGAACGCCGGTGGCATGCGCGCGGTGAAGTACGGCGTGACGCGCCACCAGGTGTTGGGCGTCGAGGCGGTCCTCGGGACCGGTGAGGTCATCCGCTGTGGCGGCAAGTACGTGAAGTCGACCAGCGGCTACGACCTCACCCAGCTCATCATCGGATCGGAGGGAACGCTCGCGATCGTGACCGAGGCGATCCTCCGCCTCTACCCCCGCGCCGAGCACAGCGCGACCGTCCTCGCCCCGTTCCGCACGATGGACGACGTCGCCGGCGCAGTGCCGCGCATCGTGGGAAGCGGCGTCGGCCCGATGATCCTCGAGTACATCGATGTCGTCGCGATGGTCGGCATCGAGCGCACGAGCGGGCACGAGCTCGGCATCCCCGAGGAGATCAAGTCGGCCACCGTCGCCTACCTCGTCGTCGTGCTCGAGAACCGGTCGTCCGATCGACTGGACGAGGACACCGCGGAGCTGGCCGAGATGCTCGACGGGCTCGGCGCGCTCGACGTCTACGTGCTGCCCGC
>CAYSAC010000031.1:0-20536 GCA_964428815.1 uncultured Acidimicrobiaceae bacterium
CGATCCAGATGTACTCGGCCTTGTAGGTCATCTCGGGTGCGTCCTCCGCTAGAGCGTGGGAAATCGGTCGACTGTGACCGTAGGCCAGCCCCCGTTTCCCAACCTTTTCCCGTATGTGAACGCTCTGTGAACGGGCCTGCAACCCCCGTCGCGACGCGGCCTACCAGGTGCGAGGATTGATGGATGGAGCGCCAGCGCGAGTACGTCCTGCGGACGGTCGAGGAGCGAGGGGTGCGGCTGATCCGCCTCTGGTTCACCGACGTCCTCGGCCAGCTCAAGTCGTTCGCGATCTCGCCTGCCGAGCTGGAAGCAGCCTTCGACGAGGGCATGCACTTCGACGGCTCTGCCATCAACGGCTTCAGCCGGGTCCAGGAGAGCGATGTGCTCGCGCTCCCCGACGCGGGCACCTTCGAGATGCTGCCGTGGGTCGCGACCGACGACGCCGCGGCGTCGATGTTCTGCGACGTCGTGAACCTCGATGGCACGCCGTTCGATGGTGATCCCCGCCATGTGCTCAAGCGCAACCTCGAGCGGGCGCGCGACCGGGGCTTCTCGTTCTACGTCGCGCCGGAGATGGAGTTCTTCTACTTCGCCGACGGCGACCCGTCGCGGCCGCCGCAGCCGCTCGATAGCGGCGGCTACTTCGACCTCACCACCGCGGATGTGGCGAGCGACCTCCGCAAGCGGACGATCCACACGCTGGAGGCGATGGGCATCCCCGTTGAGTACTCCTTCCACGAGGACAGCCCGTCCCAGCACGAGATCGACCTGCGGTACACCGACGCGCTGTCGATGGCGGACAACGTCATGACCTTCCGAATGGTGGTGCGCGAGATCGCGCAGGAGCGCGGCGTGTACGCGACGTTCATGCCGAAGCCACTGGAGGGCGTGCAGGGGTCCGGCATGCACACCCACCTGTCGCTGTTCGAGGGCGACACCAACGCGTTCCACGACGACGAGGACGAGTACCACCTGTCCCAGGCCGGGCGGTGGTTCATCGCCGGGCTGCTGCACCACGCGCGCGAGATCACGGCCGTCACCAACCAGCTCGTCAACTCCTACAAGCGGCTCATCGTCGGCTACGAGGCGCCCGTGCACGTGACGTGGGCCCGCAACAACCGCTCCGCGCTCGTGCGGGTGCCGGTGACGAAGGCCGGCAAGCAGTCCTCGACGCGGATCGAGTACCGCGCCCCCGATCCTGCGTGCAACCCCTATCTCGCTTACTCGGTGATCCTCGCCGCCGGTCTCCGCGGCATCGAGGACAAGCTCGATCTCCCGCCCGAGACGACGGCCAACGTGTTCACCATGACCGACGAGGAGCGCGCCGCGGAGGGCATCGACCCGCTGCCCCAGTCCCTTTCCGAGGCGCTCGACGTGATGGAGAGCTCCGAGCTGGTCGCCGAGGCGCTCGGCGAGCACATCTTCGCCTGGTTCCTCCGCAACAAGCGGGCCGAGTGGAGCGACTACAAGGCCCAGGTCACGCCGTTCGAGCTGGCCCGTTACCTGCCGAACTGGTAGCCGAGGACGATCGTGGAACCGCTGCTCCTCTATCCCGATCCCGCGCCGCCCGAGCTGGCCCAGGCGCTCGATCTCGCGGGCTACCCGTGGAAGGCCGTGTCCGACGAGGTCAGCGCGGCGCGCAGCGAGCCTGACGACGGCTGGGCCGGCGCAGTGATCGTCGCCGCCCAAGACCCGGAGACAGCGTTCGGGCTGTGCCGCTCGCTGCGCAAGAAGGACCTGCCGCTCGAGCCCGTGCTCGTGCTCGTGAGCGGCGCGCAGCTCGCCGACCTCGACCTGCGAGAAGACCTCTTCGACGACTTCTGCCTGCACCCGTTCCAGCCCCGCGAGCTCGAGGCGCGGCTCAAGCACCTGTTCTGGCGGACGGGCCGGGGCACGCGACCTGAGCTCATCGAGTACGGCGAGCTGGTGCTCAACCTCGAGACCTACCAGGCGGCGATCAGCGGCAAGCCGCTCGACCTCACCTACATGGAGTACGAGCTGCTCAAGTTCCTCAGCTCGCACCCCGGCAAGGTGTTCACGCGCGAGACCCTGCTGTCGCGGGTGTGGGGCTATGAGTACTACGGCGGCGCCCGCACGGTCGACGTCCACATCCGCCGGCTCCGAGCCAAGCTCGGCGAGGAGCACGCCAACCTCATCCAGACGGTCCGCTCCGTCGGCTACCGCTTCGGCCAGTCCCGCTGGGCGTCTGAGCACCACCAACTGTCAACGTGACTAGTCCGATCGGGCGGTCACGATGACACCACGTCGTCATTCACAGATCGTCGCTTCTCCTGCACGATGCGTCAGGAGCGATCGAGGGTGGAGGGCGAGCGGTGGGCGAGCAGAGGACGGGGTTCGGACGGCGGTTCGCGGTGGCATTCCTCGGGCTGACTGTCGCGTGTGGGTTCCTCGCCAGCCCGGCCGCAGCTGAGGATCCGCTGTTCATCGGGTGGTCTGGCTACCTGCCGACGTTCACGACCGGCTACGACCCGACGAGCGAGAACGACTGCGTGAGCGGCAAGGTCAAGTGCGTCGACGCCGTCATCAAGGAGATGGACAAGCGCTTCAAGCCCCTCGGCCAGGCCTGCAACCACAACGCGATGTTCAGCCTCATGTACCTGCGGACGACGCAGCAGTACCGCACCGTGATCGAGGACCCGAACTACTTCTCGGACAACGCGTTCGTGAACCACCAGGACGTCGTGTTCGCCCGCCTCTACTTCGATGCGTGGGACCACTACCGCCACGGCCACGTCGCCGATGTGCCGGAAGCGTGGCGGAAGGCGTTCGCTGCCGCCGACCAGCAGCGGGTGTCCGGCACGGGCAACATGCTGCTCGGCATGAGCGCCCACGTGAACCGGGACCTGCCGTTCGCACTTGAGGCCATCGGCATGATCAAGCCAGACGGGTCGAGCCGCAAGCCCGACCACGACAAGGTGAACCAGTTCCTCAACCAGGTCGTGGAGCGGCTCTTCGCCGAGGCCGCGGCCCACTACGACCCGACGGTCGATGACGGCAACGTGCCCGGCACGACGATGGACGAGACCGCGACCCTGCAGCTGCTCGTCGGCTGGCGGGAGCAGGCCTGGCGCAACGCCGAGCTTCTGGCCGCGGCGACCACGCCGCTCCAGCGGGCGTTGGTCGAGGCGAGCATCGAGTCGCAGGCCGCCCACGAGGCCGACATGCTCATCTCCGCCTTTGCGTACTCACCGCTCAGCGGTACCGCAGCGGCCCGCAACACCTTCTGCGCCACCCACCGGCCGTAGCCGGTCGGCGAGCGCCTACTGGTTGAGGTCGATCAGCTCGCTGCCCTCGTGAGCGTCCTCGGCTGAGGTCTTGAGCAGCGTGCCGATGACGCCTGTCGCGATCGCGCCGGTCAGGAAGAGCCCGACTGGGATCACGATGACGACCACGATGGCGATGATGATGGCGCCGATCATCGAGCCATCATCGCCCAACCCACGCCCACGCCTCCACCTCGACGAGCGCACCGAGCGGCAGCTCGGCGACGCCGATGGCGGAGCGCGCCGGGCGGTGGTCCCCGAAGGCGGCGGTGTACACCTCGTTCATCAGCGCGTAGTCGCTCATGTGCCGCAGGAAGACCGTTGTCTTCACGACATCGGACATGGACGCGCCCTCACCCTCGAGCAGTGCTGCCAGGTTCTCGAGCGCCTGCTCGAGCTCGCCTGCCGTCCCGCCTGGTGCGCGCTTGCCGTCGAGGATTCCGACCTGGCCGGAGACGATCAGCCAGTCCCCGGCGCGGACGATGGGCGTGTAGGGACCGACGGCGGGTGCCATCACCTGAGTCTCGCGCCGGTCGGCCAATCCTGCGCGCAGCCGGTCGCCACCCAGGTGGCGGCGGCGACCGCTGCGAACACGGCGTCGGAGCAGCGGACGGGCGGGCCCGCGGCCCCTGCGATCTCGACGTCCACGGGCGGCATCTCGGTGGCACGCAGCACACCGAAGGAGCGGATGGTGAGGTCGTGGACCTCGCCGTCCTCGTCGACCGTGATGCCTTCGCTGGTCACCCACGACAGCGCCATGTGGGCGGCACCGACGCAGTAGGAGCGCAACGCGACCTCGTCGAGGGGATCGCCGCAGCGCACCCGGAGCCTGATCCGCCCCTCGGTCACATCGGCCTCGGCGGTGCCGCCCGACGTCGGGTCGGCGATGGGGCCGGCGGACCGGCGCGCGCCGGCCAGCAGCACGGCGGCCTCCGCCCACCCTGCGGCGCGTAGCGCGATCGACGTCGGTGGTCCCGCGACGTCGACCTGCTCGACCCGAAGGCCTGGGGCGATCGACGCGACGGCCTCCGCCACGCCTTGTGTCCTAACGACGCGCAGCACGCCCGTGCCGTCCGCCAGCGCGCCGCCCGCGACGGGCGGTCGCTTCGCGCCCAGACGCACCGCGTCCTCGCGCGAGAGGACGACCCGCACGGCCCGCCCGTGCTCGTCAGCGAGCCGGCGTGCCGCCTCGGCCACGACCGAGGAGGTCTTGCCGCCGAAGGCGCCACCGTTGGCCAGCGGTGACGCCGGGATGCCGCCCGGCTCGCACCATGACGCATCCGTCTCGAGGTAGGCGGGCTCGACCCACGTCGTCCGAAGGGTCGCGTCCCAGTCACCGGCCGGCACCTCGAGCGGGTGGCGCAGCTCGGCCGTCGTGCGCCGCCCCTGCACCTTTGCCGCGGCCTCGCGCGCCTCCGCGAGCGTCTCGGCGACCGACCATCCACCCGCGCCGAGCACCGCGACGATCGCACCCTCCGGCGCGGTGTCGGCGGCGAACGGGGCCCGCCCGAGCGCGATGTCTGGCCCGACCCGCTGGGGCACGCCGCCCTCGATCGTCGCCCGCGCCGACGCAGCATCGAGATCGCGGTCCGCGTGGTCATCGCCGAGCACGCGGTAGGCGTCGAGGATCGTCCGCCACCCCGTGCACCGGCAGAGGTGCGCGAGCAGGGCCTGCTCGACCGCGTCTTCGGTCGCATCGCTGCGCTTGGACCGCAGGCCCTCGAGTCGCAGGACGATGCCGGGGGTGCAGAAGCCGCACTGGCTGCCGCCGGTCGCGCACAGCGCGGCGGCCCAGCGGTCGCGGGCGTCGGGCGGCAGCCCGTCGACGGTGGTGATGCTGCGACCCGCAACCCGACGCGCGGGCGTGACGCACGCGACGCGCGGTGCCCCGTCGACGAGGACCGTGCAACAGCCGCACTGCCCCTGCGGGCTGCAGCCGTCCTTTGGGCTGCGCGCGCCGAGCTGCTCGCGCAGCACGTCGAGCAGCGAGCCGCCATCGTCGGCGACCTCGACCTGGCGGCCGTCGACCTGCAGCTGCAGCGGCGAGCGCTCGGGCGTCGGCACGTAGGGAGGATAGGTTCGCTGAGATGTCCGACCTACAGCCGTCTCTCTCCCGCCGCCGGTTCCTCGCTCTTGGCGCGGCCGGCGCTGGCGCGGTCGCGCTTGGCGCGTGCGGCTCCGGCGAGACGACGTCGTCGTCCTCCTCCTCCTCCTCCTCCACGACGGCGGCGGCGTCGTCCTCGTCCTCGTCCTCGGCCGGCGGGGGTCTCGTTCTCTCGAGGTTCTTTGGCGAGGGCGTGCTCGTCGCCGGCATGGCCAACCGCGCGCCGATCGGCGTGGCCGATCGGGACGGGCTGCTCGGCACCGATGACGCACCCGAGCAGCTCACGGTCCAGCTCTTCGACGCCAACGACAACGAGGTCGGCGAGGCGCTGACGGTGCCGCGGCGGGCCGAGGGGATTCCCCGGCCGTACTACGCGCTTCCGGTGACGGTCACCGCGCCTGGCTACTACGTGGCCCGCGCCGAGATCGACGGCGCGGTCGCCGAGACGACGATCCCGGTGTCTGCCGCCGCGGAGGTCACCGTGATCCAGCCTGGCGCCGACATGCCGCCGACGCCGACGCCGACGACCGCCGACCCGCTCGGCGTGACCCCGATCTGCACCCTCGAGCCGCAGCCGTGCCCGCTGCACGACGTTTCGTTGCCAGCCGCGCTCGGCGAGGACCGGCCGATCGCGCTGCTCATCTCGACGCCGAAGTTCTGCCAGGTCGCGATATGCGGGCCGGTGCTCGATGTGCTGCTCGGGCAGGTCGCCACGTTCCCGCAGGTGCGCTTCCTGCACGCCGAGGTCTACAAGGAGCCTGAGCGCACGCTCAACGAGAGCACGGAGATCGTGGGATCCTTGGGGCTGTTCTTCGAGCCGTCGCTGGTGCTGGCAGGCGCCGATGGCAAGGTGGTGGGACGGCTCGACAACATCTATGACGCCGCCGAGCTCTCGGAGGCGCTCGATCAGCTGACGGCGGTGCGATGACGGCTCCGGACACGGGCTACGGCCCGGGCTTCCACGAGGTGACCGAGGACGATCCCGACGCCGCCGCGCTCGATCTCGCCGAAACGCTGGGCGCGGAGCTCGCGGTGAGCGGGGAGGACCTCGCCGAGGCGGTCGCCGGCCGCCGCGGCCAGAGCCGCCCGGTTTCACCGACCGCGCTGCGCGACCTGCGGCACCTGGCCACCGAGCTGGCGAAGGCCGAGCGCATCCGGGCCCGAACCGAGGCGAAGGTCATCGAATCCCTCGGTGACCAGCTCGCGGCCGGTACCGGCGTCACCGTCCACCCAGCATCGATCCGCGAGGCGGCCAAGGCCGTCCTCCGCGCCCGCGCCGCGGTGGCCGAGCTTGATGCAAGCTTCGCCGAGCAGGACGCCCTCGAGCCCGAGACGGAGGTCGAGCTTGCGCCAACGCATGCGGAGCCCGAGGCAGAGTTCACCTGGGACGCGCGGCCGGCTCAACGCCGGGCGCTGCTCTACCTGACGATCGCCGTCGTTGTCGCAGGGGTTGCGATCGTCGCTGCTGTCCCGGTCTACCTCGCCGCGATCGTCCCCCTGCTCGGGGTCGCGATGACCATGGGGCGCATCCAGCACGAGCGCTCGGAGGCCCGTGCCGACTTCGAGGCCCGGTCGCACCTCGCGGGGATGGGTGCGGCGACCGACGAGCTGTTCGGCCGGCGCCAGGCGACCGCGCCGGTGGTCGGACGGCGCCGGGCCCAGGAGGTGCAGCTGTCGACCGCGACCGAGCAGCTCCGCGTCACCGAGCGCCATTGGAGTGATCTCGCCGGTCCGGGCGCCGACCCGGCTGATGTGGATGCGGTCCTCCGCCAGCGAGACCCGCAGCTGCACCGCGCCGAGGTCTGGGCCACGCAGTCGGCCGCCGTTCGCACCGCGGCCGCGGTGCACCGCAAGGCGAGGGCCCGGTGGCGCGTCGCCTGGGCCGCGCTGGACCGCGACCCGCCGTCGAGCGGCGACGGGGAGACGGTCATCGACTCGCTGGCGTCGGAGGGGGACGCGCCGACCGACCTGCGGCCGATCGTCGTCACCGGCGCGGCGGCGACCTCGTCAGGGTCACTCCGCCAGGACCTGGAACGCCTGGCGCGGTGGGTGCCGGTCATCGTCGTGCACCCAGGCGCGAGATGACGAGGGTGACCTGAGGGCTAGCGCCTTAGCTCCCTAGCTGAAGGACTGGCCGCAGCCGCAGGTGCGCTGCGCGTTCGGGTTGTTGATCGAGAACCCGGCGTCCTGCAGTCCATCCTTGTAGTCGAGGCTGGCGCCCTCGAGGAGCAGGGCGCTGGAGGGGTCGACGACGACCTTCACCCCGTTGTAGTCGAGGGTGATGTCATCGGCGGCCACGTCGGTGTCGAAGAACATCTCGTAGCTGAAGCCGGAGCAGCCACCAGGGCGCACGGCCACGCGAAGGGCGAGGTCGGGGGTGCCCTCGGAGGCGATGAGCTCGCCGACCTTGGTGGCGGCGGTGTCGGTGATGGTGATCACGGGTGGTCCTCCTGCGGACGGGTACTCAGAAAGGCTATCGGGACACGAGCGCGACTTCGACCTGGCACGGCGTGCGGTCGGCCAGCGCGTGGAACGCCGCGACACGCCCGCCGCCCACGGTGTCGACGAAGCCCTCCACCAGCCCGCGGTGCAGGTTGCACACGAGGTCGGGGTGCTCCTCGGCCAGGTCCTGGAACGGGCAGTGGGTGAACGCGATCGTCGCGCCCTGCGGGTCCTCGAGCACCGCGGGGTCGAACCCGAGTGCCGCCAGCTCCGCGGTGAGGGCCGAGATGCAGTCTTCACCATCGGCGTTGCGGGTCGCGTCGAGCACGCCCTGCTGGCGGCCGGCGTCCGCGGCGTCGGTTTGGTCGAGGCCAGCGGCGGCGGCGAGCAGCAGCAGCATCCGCGCCAGGACCGGGAAGGCGGGCGGCTCGAACCCGAGCGCTGGGGCGTCGGCGGCGAGGGAGTAGCGGTGCTGGGGACGGCCGACCGATCCCTTGGTGCCGGCGGCGAGGTCGAGCAGCCCGACCTCCCGCATTCGCTCGAGGTGGGGCCGCACGGTGTTGACGTGCAGGCCGAGTGTCTCGGCGATCTCCGATGTGGCCAGCGGGACCGGCGAGCGGGCCAGCTCGAGGTAGATCGCGTAGCGGGTGTTGTCGCCCAGGGCCTTGAGGAGCTCCAAGCGCGGTGCAGGCACCAGCAAAGTTTACACGGCCGGCGCCGTTAGAATCGTGGCCGTGCCCGCACCGCCCAACGTCGAGGACGTGATGGCGGTCCTGCGCGGCGTCATCGACCCCGAGCTCGGCAGCGACATCGTCGAGCTCGGCATGGCCAAGGGCGCCACCGTCGCCGACGACGGCACTGTCACCGTCACGATCGCGCTCACGACGAGCGGCTGCCCGTTGCGGGCCCAGATCCAGCGCGACGTCCGCCACAAGGTCAGCTCGCTACCGGGCGTCAGCGCCGTCGAGCTGGCCTGGACAGAGATGACTCAGGACGAGAAGTCGACGGCCATGTCCAAGGCCCGCTTCAACGTCAGCACGCGCGACGAGGACACATCCATCGCGCCGACGACGCGGGTGATCACCGTCGCGTCCGGCAAGGGCGGCGTCGGCAAGTCCTCCGTCACCGTGAACCTGGCGGCCGCGCTGGCGGCGCGGGGCTTGACCGTCGGCGTGCTCGACGCCGACATCTGGGGCTTCTCGGTTCCCCGCATGCTCGGTGTCGACGGCCGCCTCGGCGTGGTCGAGCGCGACAGTCGCAAGATGATGTTGCCCAACGAGCGCAAGGTCGGCGCCGGCCTGTTGCGCATCGTGTCGATGGGCTTCCTCGTCGAGGACGAGGAGACGGCGCTGATGTGGCGCGGCCTCATGCTCAACCGCGGCGTGCAGCACTTCCTGCAGGACGTCGAGTGGGGCGACGACCTCGACTACCTCCTGATCGACATGCCGCCGGGCACCGGCGACGTCCAGATGGGTGTGGCCAAGTCGCTGCCCCGCGCCGAGGTCCTCATCATCACGACCCCGGCGAAGGCGGCGCAGAAGGTCGCCATCCGAGCCGCGACGATGGCCCGCAAGAGCTACCTGCGCGTTGCCGGCGTCATCGAGAACATGAGCGCGTTCACTTGTGAGCACGGCACGACCTACGCGTTGTTCGGCGAGGGCGGCGGCGAGCAGCTGGCCCACGACGCCGGCGTCGAGCTGCTCGGCCGAGTGCCGCTCGAGCCCGCTGTCGCCGCCGGCGGCGACGACGGCGAGCCCATCGCGCTCGGGGTGGGACCCGCGGCCGACGCGTTCCGTGCCATCGCCGCCCGCATCATCGACGAGGCCGTCCCCCTCCCCGAGCTCGCGGGCTGCAGCGCGAGGATGCTCGACGCCGCCGTCGCGGCCCTGGACGCGCCGTCCTGACCCATAAGGACCACGTCAGGCCGCACGCCTACGCTGCCCGCCATGAGGACCCTCGCCGGACTCGCCGCGGACGACTTCGGCGAGTCCGATGCTCGGCCACCCCTCGTGCTGCTCCATGGCCTGACCTTCGATCGCACCATGTGGGGCCCAGCGCTGGCGGAGCTGGAGCGCGTCGACCCGAGTCGCCGGGTCCTCGCCTTTGACCTCCCCGGCCATGGTCAGTCCGCTGGCTGGTCGTCCTACGACGTCGAGAGCGTGGCCCAGGGCATCCACCATGCAGTTGAAGAGGCGCAGCTGCGATCGCCGGTGGTGGTCGGCCATTCGCTGAGTGCGATCATCGCCACCGTCTACGCTGGCCGCCATCCCGCCAGCGGTGTCGTCAACGTCGATCAGCCCTTGCAGACAGGGCCGTTCGCCGGTTTCCTGCACACCCTCGCCGACGATCTCCGCGGACCCGCCTTCCCCGCTATCTGGGAAGGCTTCCTCGCGAGCATGCACGTCGAGCTGCTGCCCCAGAGCGCGCAAGACCTCGTGCGGTCAACCTGCCGGCCCCAGCAGGATCTCGTGCTCGGGTACTGGCGCGAGGTTCTCGAACGGTCTATCGACGAGCTCACCGCGTCCGCCGAGGAAGGCATGGCGACGTTGCGAGCCGGAGGACTGCCGTACCTCATCGTCGCCGGCAGCGACCTCGAGCCCGCCTATCAGCGGTGGCTGAACGAGATGCTTCCCGAGGCCAGGGTCACCGTCTGGCCGGAAAGCGGTCACTTCCCGCACCTCGCGCATCCCGATCGCTTCGCGGCAGCGCTCGCCTCCACGGCGGGGTGGCCCACGCTAGGAGCGTCCAGCTAGTCCGCGATCCTCAACGCTGCGGCGGGGCGGATGGCGGCGGCTTGGGCAGCGGGCCCCACGGTGGCGGCCATCGCTGCGAGCAGCGGCAGGACCAGGAGGATGGCGAGGCCGGTCCAGGGCACCGAGAACGGCAGCGCTTGATCGCCGAAGGTCGAGGACTTGCTGAGGACCTGGTACGCGGTCAGCAGCCCGAGGCCGATGCCGAGCAGCACACCCTGGAACGCGATGAACGCGGCCTCGATCAGGAAGGCGCGGCGGACGGTTCTGGCCGGGAAGCCCATCGCCCGCAGCATGCCGACCTGGCGGCGGCGCTCGCGGACGGCGCGCACCATCACGACCCCAAGACCGGCGACGCCGATGGCGAGCCCGAGCGCGAGGTAGCCCTGCATGAGATTGAAGAAGCCTTGCTGCTCGCGCAGCTCACCGCGGATCTCGTCAAGGAACGTGCGGGCGTCGACCCCGTTCGCGAGCAGGTCCGCGGTGAGGCGCTCGGCCACCGCGTCGGCGTCGGCTCCGTCGCGCACGCGGACGTAGTGACGCGCCTCCACGCCGCGCGGGCCGAGCACGGCGGTGGCGAGGTCGCGGTTGACGAGCACGCCGTTGAACGTCCAGTCGTTGGCGATGATCCCGGCGGCGACGAGCGTGCGCTGGTCGCCGCTGACCGGGTCGATGACGGTGAACGTGTCGCCCGCGCGCAGCCGGTTCTCGGGCGGACCGCCTGAGTCCTGCAAGAAGTAGTCGGATACGAACGCCAGCGACGGGTCGGCGAGCGCGGCCCGGAAGGCAGCATCGTCGTCGGCGAACCGGGCCATGCGGGAGCCGAGCTCGGGCGCGCCGTGCGCGAGCAGCCGCTCGTCGAATCCGCTCATCGACCACCAATCGGGCTCGGGGTGCCAAGACGTGGCGTACTTGGGAAAGCCGCGGAGCAGCGGCGCGACCTCCGTGACGTCCTCCTCTGCCAGCAGCTGCTCGGAGGTCACCGGGTTGGCCCCGTTGGAGTCCATGAACAGGTCGAAGCCCGCCGACTCCTGGGCCGCGAAGGATCCGGCCTGCTCGCCGAAGATGGCGGTGAACACGGCCATGAACGTCATCGTGAAGATCACGAGGCTGAACATCGCCAGGAGGATGCCGGTACGCACCTTGCGGGCGAGGGGGTAGGCGAGCGCAAGGCGCGCCGCAAGGCTGCGTCCGTTGGCGAGCCGTCCCCACACCCGGTCGAACGACGAGACGATGAGCACTGCGCTGGCGACCGACACGATGCCCTCGACGACGAACACCGAGATGTCGGCGTTGCTCATCGCCTCCGGGAACACGGTGAAGACGGCGAGCGACCACGCCAGTGAAAGCCCTGCGAGCCCGACGGTCGAAGCGCGCCGCCCGATCAGCGCGCCGAGGACCGGGATGGCAGAGAGGAGCGCCGTCGCGGGTCCGGCCAGTATGGGGACGGCTGACTCGCTGCCGATGCCCGACATCGTCGCGAGCAGCCCGAGCCCGACACCGCCGAGGGACAGGATGAGCTTGGCCTTCGACAGCCGGTCTGACGTCGGCTCCGGGACATCACGGATCGCGCGGATCACGTTGAGCCGAGCGATGCGAAACGATGTCGCCCAAACCGTGACCAGCGAGATGACCAGCCCGATGAGGATGCCGGTGATCATCGAGGACGGCTCGACGCTGAAGACGAAGTGCAGATCCGGATCGTCGGCGCTGATGATGCTCCTTGTCACCGCGACGATCGCCCAGCCCACGCCGATGCCGGCGAGCCCGCCCGCGAACGCCGCGACGGTCGAGTACATCGCACCCTCGAGACCGAAGGTCCGCATGAGGTGGTTGCGCTTGAGACCGACAGCGCGCAGCATGCCCAGCTCGTTCTTGCGCTCCTCCGCGAGCATCACGAAGAGGTTCACCAGCAGCAGGATCCCCACGACCACGCTGAAGGCACCGATCGAGCTGAACAGCTGACCGATGCCATCGCCCTGGGCCTTCGCATCCTCGAGCAGGTCGCGCTTGTCTGGACGCACCTCGACCCCGTCGGCGTCGGTGACCCGGCGCTCGAGCTCGGCGACGACAGCTTCGGTGTGGCGAACGCCGTCGTAGACGCCACCGCGGTTGGAGACGAGCACCTCGCCCACCGGCGGCTGCGCGGTCACGGCGGTCGACGCCGCGACCATCGACGCGATCGTGCCCGGCGCGACGTAGGCGTCGTTGTACCCCGCCAACCCGACCCGGGGGACGATGGTGCGCACGACGTAGGACGCCGACGAGCCGTAGGCGAACAGCTCGACCCGGTCGCCCTCCTCGACCTCGAGCTCGCGGGCGATGAAGTCGTTGAGGACCAGCTCACCCGGGCCAGGCGTGGGGCCGGCATCCACCATCCCAGTGATGGCGGCGTCGCCACCGAACGCTCGCGCGGCCTCGAAGTCGACCTCACCGACACCGATCAACGGCTCGGCGGCGCGGTCTTCGGCGGCCGAGTCACCCGCGGCGATCGCGGCGCTGCTGAGGACCATGCGGAGCGTGCCGTCGGTGCCGTCGATGGGCGCGGCCTCGAGGGCGGCCGCGACCTCCTCGAACTGGGCGAGGTCCTCGACGCGCACCTCCTCATCGATCGGTCCCATCGCGGTGCGCCCGAAGTCGCGGATCGACGCGTCGAAGGTGTCCCCGACGATGAACGCCGCGGTGATGATCGCGGTGCCGAGCAACGAGCCGATGACGACGAGGACGGCCTCGCCGGGCCGGCGGAGGATGTTGCGCACGGCGAGCCGCCGGAAGCTCGACCGGAAGCACAGGTCGAACACCGTGAGGGCGACCATCGCGAGGACGGGCAGCAGGAGGAGGCCGATGGCTACCTGCATCGCTAATCCGCCAACGCGTCGGCCGCGAGCAGTCCCTCGGGCGCGCCGTCGTAGGTGATGCGGCCGTCGCGGACCTGGACCAGCCGCTGCCCGGTGGCGCCGATGGCGTGGTCGTGGGTGACGATCACGACGGTCTGGCCGGCGGCGTGGACGGCGCGGAGGAGGTCGAGCACCGCCTCGGCGGTCTGGCTGTCGAGGTTGCCGGTGGGCTCGTCGGCCCACACGATCGCCGGCTCGCTCACGAGCGCCCTCGCGATGGCGACGCGCTGCTGCTCACCGCCGGACAGCTCGGCCGGGCGATGATCGGCCCGGTCGGTGAGCCCGACCCGTTCGAGCATCTCGAGCGACCGGCGGCGCGCCTCTTTGGCCCGGACGCCCGTGACCAGGACGGGCAGCTCGACGTTCTCGGCCGCGCTGAACACGGGGATGAGGTTGAAGCTCTGGAAGATGAAGCCCATCCGCTTGGCCCGGTGCTCGGTGCGGGCGGCGTCGGCCATCCGCTGGATGTCCTCACCGTCGACGAACACCTCACCGGCGTCGATGTCGTCGAGGCCAGACAGGCAGTTCAGCATCGTGGTCTTGCCGTTGCCCGACGGTCCCATGACCATGACGAGCTCGCCGGCCTCGATGTCGATGTCGATGCCGCGCAGGGCCTCCACCTCGACCGTGCCGGTCCGGTACACCTTGCGCACCCCGCGGGCGGTCAGGATCATCGTCACCGCGGCATCGTAGGGAGTGGCGCAAGGTGCCCACCATCGGGTACTTCCCTCGTTCGACCCTGGTCCGCCCACACCGCCTCAGGGCATGCGTTGTCGGAGCGTTGTGCTCAAGGCCTCCCTGGTCGAAGCCGATGGATTGGGGGTAGTCCCGCCCGCCCAGACGAGGAAGACCCCCCAGCGATGACCGAGACCGCCGACGCTGCTGCCCCCAACCGCCTCCGCCGCATGGTGCAGGTGCTGGGCTTCGCGCTGGCGCTCGTCGCGGCCATGGCGTTGCTCCAGGGCACGGCCGCCGCCGACGGCCAGGACGACGAGATGATCGGCTACATCAACCAGGCCCGCGCCGCCGCGGGCAAGCCGGCCCTGACCTCTGACCCGGCGCTGGCCGGTGTGGCCCAGCGCTGGGCCGTCAACATGGGTAGCAAGAACCAGCTCTTCCACAACCCGAACATGGCGGCCGATGTCGACCGCTGGGTCACGACCGCGTGGACCCGCCTCGGCGAGAACGTCGGCGTCGGCTCGGACATGCGGGGCCTGCACTCGGCCTTCATGGCGTCCCCCGGCCACTACGCCAACATCATGGGCGATTACAACCGCATCGGCGTCGGCCACACCTACGCCGGCGGCCGGCTCTGGGTGACGATCAACTTCCTGAAGGGCCCGGCCATCGCGCCGCCGGCCCCGGCCGTGTCCTTCCAGCCGTTCCGGGACGCGACCAGCTTCGTGAGCCAGCAGTACGTCGACTTCTTGGGTCGCGCCCCCGATGCCGGCGGCAGCAGCTTCTGGGCCTGGAACCTGACGACGGGCGCGGCGACTCCCACCTCGATGATCGAGAGCTTCCTCGGGTCCCCCGAGTTTTGCAGCACCGCGGCTCCGGTCGCACGCCTCTACTTCGCCTACTTCAACCGCATGCCCGACTACGGCGGCCTCACCTACTGGATGGGTCGGCTCCGGTCGGGTGCCTCGGTCTACGACCTGTCCAACGCGTTCGTGCAGTCCGGCGAGTTCGCCTCGCTCTACGGCACGCTCGACAACACGCAGTTCGTCCAGCGGGTGTACCAGAACGTGCTGCGCCGGTCCGCTGACGCGGCCGGACTCTTCCACTGGGTCGGCCAGCTGGGTTCCTCGATGACCCGCGGCCAGCTGATGGTCAACTTCAGCGAGTCGCCCGAGTACCGGGCGCAGAAGCAGGCCGACGTCAACGTCCTCATGGTCTACATCGGCATGCTCCGCCGGGTGCCGGACGCGAGCGGCAACAGCTACTGGGTCGGCAAGGTCCGCAGTGGCACGTCCATCCAGGCGCTCGTCGGCGGCTTCATGGGCTCCAGCGAGTACGCGGCCCGCGTGGTCTAGCGCGCTCGCGGGGTTGGCAGGGTGAACAAGAAGCAGCTGCCGCCGCCGTCGGCGCTCTCATACCAGGCCCGCCCGCCCATGCCCTCGACCAGGCCCCGGACGAGCGCGAGCCCGAGGCCGCTGGCGCGGTCGCGGTAGCGCAGCGCCTCGCCGGTCGGGTGCAGCTGTGAGAACAGCGTGTGCTCGAGCCCGCTCGGCACGCCCGCCCCATGGTCCCGGACGCAGACCTCGACCTCGGTGTCGAGGTCGGCCGCTTCGATGGCAACCGGCGGGGCGCCGTGGGTCAGCGCGTTCTCGACGAGATGGGCGATGACCTGCTCGAGGCGGCGGGCGTCGGCGCGCACCGCGAGCCCGGGGGGCACGCGCACCTCGATGTTCTCGAGCCCCGGCGCGTCGCCGAGCATCCCGAGCGCGGCCTCGACGACGGGCCGCAGGTCGACGTCGCGCGGGGTGAGCAGCAGCGAGTTGGACTCCAGGCGGCTCACATCGAACAGGTCGTCGGCCAGGCGGGCGATCCGCTCTGCCTGTTGGTGGATGGTCTTGCCCATCCGGCGGACCCGCTCGACGCCGAGCTCGTCGGCGTAGGAGTCGAGGGTGATGCCGAGCCCGAGGATCGTTGTCACCGGCTGGCGCAGCTCGTGGGTGATGAGGGCGAGGAAGTCGTTCTTCTGCTGCTCGAGGTCGCGGTCGGCGGTGACGTCGCGGACGACGCCGGCGACGCCGGCGAGGCGGCCGTCCTGGCGGCGCTCGTGGGCCCGCACGTCCAGCACGCGGATCACCCCGTCGGCCCGCCGGACCCGCAGCTCCACCCAGCCATCGGACGGCTGCTGGCCGAGCGTGTTGGCGACCCCGCCGGCGCTGGCGTCCGCCGGCACGAGCACGTCCGAGAGGTGCCGGTCCTCGAGCTGGTGCTGCTGCAGACCGAGGATGACCGCCAGCGAGGTGTTGGCGTATCGCAGGTGGCCGGTGTGGTCGACCTCGTACACACCGTCGCTCGAGGCCTCGACGACCTGTGCGTAGCGCGCCGAGCTCTCCTCCTCCCGGCGGACCACCGCGTCCCAGTAGCCGGTCGCGATGGCATCGGTGAGGCGGTCCATGGCTGGCAGCACCTTCGTCAGCAACAGCGAGAGCGCGAGGCCCCAACGCGCGCCGCTCGTCTCCGCCACCTCGACCGCGGTCTGCACGACCAGGTCGCGCGAGATGCGCAGCGTCAGCAGCACCTCTGGCAGGGGCGTGTCGGACCAGGCCGCTGACGCACCCACCTCGGCGAGGTCGCGAACGAACTCCTCGTCGACCGCCTCACCGAGGCGGGTGACGGCCAGGATTGCCTCGAACCGGTTGCGGGCGTGCTCGACGAACCGGTCCCGCCGGGCCGGCGACCACCGCTCGGCCTCGGGGAACGCGAGCGTGAACACGTCGAACGCGCGCTGCGCCATCTCCTCCGACCGGCCGTCGAGCGCATCGACGAGTCCCTGCGGGTCGATCGAGTCGCCCCCGCCGCCGAGCCCGTCCAGGTCGAGTGCGTCGAAGTCGTCATCGCCGGCGTCGGCGTTGCGGGCCAGGAACGCCTTGAGGTCCGTGAGCGCGAAGTGGTGGCCGTCGCCGGCCTCGTCCTCCGCGGTCGGGCGAAGGTAGCCGGCGCCGACGAG
Organism: uncultured Acidimicrobiaceae bacterium; assembly: GCA_964428815.1. Classification (GTDB taxonomy): domain Bacteria; phylum Actinomycetota; class Acidimicrobiia; order Acidimicrobiales; family CAYSAC01; genus CAYSAC01. The sequence continues at coordinate 17,160 of CAYSAC010000031.1, forward strand.
CGCCTGCACGCTGTCGGGTGGCAACCGGAGCACGGACGCGGCCTCCTCCAGCGTGACCTGGTGGCGCGCGCTCCCGCCGTGCGGTTCGGACATCCCGCTCACCCCAGTCAGTTCGACGCTGCGCCCGACTTGTCCTATCCGGAGGCGGAGCCGGCGAGGACCCACGGACCGTCGAGCTCCTCGCCCTGCACCTCACCGGCCTGTGCCAGCTTCCGGAGGTGCGCCCACACCGAGTACCGCGCGACGGGATGCAGCTCAACGGCGACATCGACGTAGATCGCGGCGACGAGCTCGTCGATGGTCGCGGAGCCCGAGCGTCCGAGCACGTCGAGCACCTGGCGCTCGCGGGCCATGCGGTGCGTGATGTACTCCTGGATCTTCGCCTTCGGGTCCGTGATCAGGTGGCCGTGGCCGGGCGCGATCGCCTTCAGCCGAATGCCCTGCAGCCGTTCGAGCGAGCGCAGGTAGTCGGCCATGTCGCCGTCGGGGGGCGCGATCACGACCGTCGAGCCCTCCATGATGTGGTCGCCGGAGAACAGGGTGCGCTCCTGCTCGAGCAGGTAGCAGAGGTGGTTCGACGCGTGCCCGGGCGTATGGATGGCGGCGAGCCGGAACTCGGTCGCCTCCACCGTGTCGCCGTCGCGCAGCTCGCGGTCGACGACGAGGTCGTCGCGGCTGTCGAAGCCGAGCACCTCCGCACCGGTGCGCTCCTTGAGGCCGGCGACGCCGGGGGAGTGGTCCTCGTGGGTGTGGGTGACGATGATCCAGCGGATGCGGTCGCCACCGCAGCCCGCGATCGCGTCGAGGTGCGACGCCTCGTCCGGTCCGGGGTCGATCACGGCGATCTCGTCGATGCCGACGAGGTAGGTGTTGGTGCCGGGCCCGGTCATCATCGAGGGGTTCGGTGCGACGATGCGGCGGACCATCGGGCTCAGCGCGCTGGCCACGTTGTGGACGAGCGGCTTCGGTTCCGGCGCGGCTACCTCGTCGTCGCTCATGTGCCTCGCTCCATCGCGGTGATGCTCGGGCCGCCGGCTCGTCCGGGGAGTGGGACGCCGGCGGGCAGCACCACGCCGGGCAGGTCGTCGTAGCCCGGATCGCCGGGCAGAACGATGCGGAGGCCGCCGCTGTCCTCGATGACGCGCGGCAGGATCGCGGGGATGTCCGTGATCGCCGCGGCGGCTGCGATCAGCTCGTCGCTCGTCGCGAACCGCCCGATCGCCTGGAGGCTGCGGATCGTCGGGAAGATCATCTCGTAGTCGCCGGCGGCGTGGCGCTCGAGCGCCTCCGTCGGGCGGATCCAGAGGTGCGCGATGGTCTCGTGGTCGTCGTGCAGCGGCACCTGCGCGACGGGCGCGCGCGCGACGAAGAACCTCGTGTCGTACCGGCGGGGCGCGCCTTCTGGCGTGATCCAGTGCGAGAAGTAGTGCATGTCGCCGACCGCGAGCTGCAACGACTCCTCGACGCACACCTCGACGAGCCGGCGCTCACCAGCATCGACCGCCTTGCGGTGGCGGTCGAAGCGCTCGTCCACCTCCGGGTCGTCGAAGCGCACGACCTCGCCGTCAGGGCCGGTCGCGAGCAGCACGCCCGCCTCTTCGAAGCACTCACGGATCGCCGCGACCCAGTACGCGAGCCCGCCCTGCTCGATGCCGAGCAGCTCGGACGCCTCAGCGTCGGAGCGCCCCTTGCACACAGCATCGAGGTCGCTGTGGCGGTCGGCGTCGTCGACCGCGCCGCCAGGGAACAGGTAGGCCCCACCCACGAAGTCGGACTGCAGGTTGCGGCGCAGCATGAACACCTCGAGCGGGCGCTCGCCTTCGCCGTCGCGCACGAGCATCACCGTCGCTGCGTCGCGCACCTCCATCAGGCGGGCCCGTCCCAGCTGTCGACGTCGCGGATGACGCCGCCGCGGAGTGACCCGCCGGCGGGCCCGAACGACTGCACAGAGATGCGGTGCCGGAACCGGCGAACCAGCACGCCCCGCACCACGGCGCGGGTCGGCGGGACGAGCAGCAGGATGGCGAGCAGGTCGGTGAGGAAGCCCGGAGCGAGCATCAGCGCGCCCGCGAACAGGATCAGCGCGCCGTCGACGACCTCCTTCGCGGGGAGCTGGCCCTGCTGGAGCTGACCCTGGATGCGCCGCAGCAGACCCATGCCCTCGCGCTTGGCGAGCCACGCGCCGACCACACCGCTGAGGATCAGCAGACCGAGGGTGTTCAGCACACCAACCGCGCCTGCCACCTGGATGATCACGAAGAGCTCGGCGATCGGCACCACCAGGAACAGAAGGGCGAGCAGGCCGAGCACTTGGCCAGCGTACCTGGGGGCTACCTTCTCCCCGATGGCGACGGAGGGGGACGATCCAGCCAAGGGTCACGCGGTCGAGGGCCGGCACAGCCCTCGCGACATCCGCTTCTGGCGCCGCTTCCTTCCCCGCACCGCGCTCGGTCTCGCCGGCCTGCTCTTCTGCATGAGCGTCGCCGCCGCCTTCACCGGCGCCGTCCTCTACGCCTACTACGAGTACGAGCTCAGCAAGACCGAGAAGAAGGTCGACGAGTTAAAGGCCGGCTTCGAAGGCGAGGTCAAGGACGCGCTAGCTCTCATCGACGAGGAGCGCGAAGGCGCGCTTCAGGAGGTCCGCACCCAGCTCGATGAGCTCGAGAAGTTCAGTGCCAGCGGGGAGACGCTCACCGAGCTGCTCGGCAAGGTCGCACCGTCGGTGTGGTTCGTGAGCACGCTCGACGAGAACGGCCAGCCGTCGGTCGGCTCTGCGTTCGTGGTCTTCGCCGACGCCGAGCAGTCGTTCCTGCTGACGTCGTACAACACCGTCCGCGCTGCGACGCAGTCGCCGGCACCGACGATCAAGGCGCGCAAGGGCGACGAGGAGCTCGAGGTGTCACTCAACGGCTGGGACGAGGCCAACGACCTCGCCCTGCTCGTGATCGACAAGGCGAACCTGCCCGCGCTCACCTGGGCAAAGGGCGACCCGCCTGCCGTCACCGGCGACCGCGTGTTCGTCGTGTCCGGCCTCGGCGCCACCGGCGGCGCGATCAGCCAGGGCTTCATCGCTGACCTGTCCGCGACCGGCTTGCAGCACGACGCGCCGGTCGGCGCCGCGTTCCAGGGTGGCCCGCTCGTCAACTCCAAGGGCGAGGTGCTGGCCGTCGCGTCGCGGGCGTACTCGCCGCTCAACTTCGATCCCGGCGCGGTGTTCTTCGGCGTCCCGATCCGCAACAGCTGCTCGAAGGTCCTCCGCTGCCCGGGCGGCGGCGACCAACCGTCGGGCTGACCCGGCGAGGTTGGGGGCATGCAGGTACCTGCACGGTGCACCGATGCCCCCAACCTGGCGACCCGCGGAGGTTGGGGGCGCATAC
>CAYSAC010000032.1:0-19669 GCA_964428815.1 uncultured Acidimicrobiaceae bacterium
AGCACGCCCGACATGCCGGACCCGACGATGGCGACGGTGAAGTCGGTGCCGGGCGTGACCTTGTCTGCTGACCAGTCCGGGGCTCGCCGGTCCTCCCCGCGGTAGGCCAGCTCCTCCTCCAGCAGCGGCAGGTAGTCGGCCATGTCGGCACCGCCGACGGCGAACTCCATGATCTGCAGGAGCTGCGAGTCCTCCGGCGTGGGCGCCGGTTGGCACCCGCCGTCGCGGTAGCGGACGAGCGCGTCGAGCGCGAGCTCGCGGGCCTGCGCGAGCTGGGGGTCGGTGAGCCCGCCCTGGGGCAGCGCCGCGAGCATCGGATCGGGCCGCAGCTCTTTGCGCAGGAGGCTCATGTCACCGGTGAGGTAGGCGAGCGCCGGCAGCAGCGGCGGCACCTCCGCGTCCTCCAGCGTGCGCCGGATGGCGTCGTCGGAGTCGGTGATGGGCTCGATCGGCGTCTCGAAGACCCGCGTGCGGCCGGCGTCGCTCATCCCGCCATCTTGCTGCAAGGCTGTCAGCCATGCCCATCGCACTCCACGGACTCCGCACGGTCATCTATCCCGCGCCCGACCTCGACGCGGCCAAGGCGTGGTGGACGCGGCTGCTCGGCTTCCCTCCGTACTTCGACGAGCCGTTCTACGTCGGCTATGAGGCGAGCGGCTACGAGCTCGGTCTGCTGCCGGACGCCGACCCAGCGGAAGGCGCGCTGACCTTCTGGGGCGTCGACGACGTCGCGGCCGCGGTCGCCACGGCCGTGGCCGACGGCGCGACTGAGCACGCGCCCGTCACTGAGGTTGGCGAGGGCATCATCACCGCGACGGTCCGGACGCCGGTTGGAGCGATCCTCGGGCTCATCTACAACCCCCACTTCGGAGTGAGCTGAGCATCACGGGAGGCTGCGACCCGCGCCGGTAGGTTCGACGCCGTGGCCGAGCAGTCGACGTCGACGATCGACGGGTGCATCGACCTCGACGAGCCGACCGGTCAACGCGTGCGCGGCGGGCGGCGGCTGGTCTACCGCATCACCTCCGCGGTGCTCACGGTCGTGGTCGGTCTCGCCGTCGTCGATGCCAGCGGCGACGTGGCCATCTACGGCGTCGAGTCCGCCCGTGTCCGCGCCAGCGGTGGCGGCTACGAGCTCGAGGTCCGCTATCCCGAGCTGAGCCGGCCCGCGCTCGCCAGCCCGTTCCAGATCAAGGTGCGCCGGCCCGGTGGCTTCGACGGTGACGTCACCATCGCGATCGAGCTCGACTACCTCAGGCTGTGGGACGAGAACGGCCTCAACCCAGCGCCGTCGGACGAGACCACGAGCGGCGATCTGCTGGTCTGGACCTATCCGCCGCCTGATCAGGGCGACGTGCTGACCATCGACTACGACGCGCGCATCGAGCCCGCCGCCCAGCAAGGGCGCAGCGGCAGTGTGGCGTTGCTCGACGAGGATGGAGCGCGGCTCGTCAGCGTCAGCTTCACGACGCGGGTGCTGCCGTAGTGGAGATCGTCGCCCGCGCGTCCATCACGTTCCTGCTCGTGTTTCTGCTCACGCGCGGGTTGCGCAAGCGCGCGCTGTCGGACATGTCACCGTTCGAGATGATCCTGCTCGTCACCCTCGGCGACATCATCCAGCAGGGCGTCACCCAGGAGGACTACTCGCTCACCGGGTCAGCGCTCGCGATCAGCACCTTCGGCTTCTGGATCATGGTGCTGACGTGGGCGAGCTGGCGGTCGGCGCGCGTGCGCAAGATCGTCGAGGGGGTGCCCATCATCCTCGTGCGCGACGGGCAACCGGTCGACGCCGCCCTCCGCATGGAGCAGATGCCGTTGGAGGAGATCTTGGAGGCCGCCCGTCAGGAGGGCGTCGCCGACCTCGCGGAGGTGCGGTTCGCCATCCTCGAGGTGTCGGGACGCATCTCCATCATCAAGGCGAGCTCGTGATGGTGATGTTGCGGACCGTCCAGTAGCCGCCCGCGGTCTCGAGCGCGGTCGCCGCTGGACTGCGCTCCTCGTACTGGTGCGAAGGTCCGAGGTCGACGCTGAAGGTCAGCCGTCCGTCCGGATCGGCGGTGACCTGCAGCGGCAGCGCGCCCGCGCCTGAGACGACGTGGACGACATTGGGCTCGTAGCGCGGCGCTGTCCGGATGGTCACGCGCCCCGATCCCTCCGCTGTCAGCCTGCCGGCATCCACGTCGCGGAGATCGAGGAACTCGCGGACGTCACGCTCGACTGTCACCGCCAGGAGTGACCGCCCTCGGTCTCGCGGTAGTCGTAGATGTCGTCGCCGGGGCGGCGCAGCTCGTCGAGCTTCCCGACGAAGTAGCGGTTGTCGAGCAGGAACAGCTGCTCGAACGCGAGGGTCCCGCAGAGGTCCTTCTGGAGGTCACTCGAGCACGATGCGCCGATGTCGAGGATGAGGTCGATGCCGAGCTGCGGTCCGTGTGCCTCGGGCTGCCAGAGGCCTTCGAGGAGCAGGCATGGGCGGGTACGCGATGGCAACTAGCGTTCGAACGGTGACTGCGTCTCAGGATCACGTCGATCCCGTTGAGGCGGCGCGCAGGGCGACCGAGTTCTTCGGCCCGCTCGTCCCTGGTCAGCTGGGTTGTGTCTTCGACCACTCGGCCGAGGACCTGGTCGTGGGTCACATCGACGTGACCGAGAATCTCATCGCCGGGACTGGCTTTCTGTTCGCGCCCGCCGTCATCGCCCTGGCCGACACGTGTGCTGCGATCGGCTGCGGCAACAACGTCCCCGACGGCGCGTCGTTCACGACGATCGAGTTGAAGACGAACTTCCTGTCGTCGGCCCGACTGGGCGAGCGCGTCACGTGCCGGTGCACGCCGGTTCACCTCGGTCGTCAGACCCATGTCTGGGATGCCGAGATCACCAACGAGTCGACGGGACGGACCATGGCGCTGTTCCGCTGCACCCAGATGGTTCTGCCACGGAGGTGACCTCGCTCCCGGCGATCCGGACCATGCCCTACGGAGAGCTTGGTCGGGCTTCTCCGGAGGAGGGCGGACTCCCGAACCCGCTCCAGTCGACGAGGCCGAATTCACCACGTGGCGACCCTCGGAAGAGGCAGAACGGGTGGCCGACCGGGTCGAGCATCACGCGAACATCGTCCTGGGGTTGGTGGTCAGCGAGAGCGGCTCCCGCATCAGAGGCCCAGTCCACGGCGGCCTCGAGGTCCTCGACGGCGATGTCGAGATGCGACGTCATCCGCTGCTCGCCCGGCGCCGCCGGCCAGACCGGCGGGACGAACGACGGCTCGTGTTGGAACGACAGACCCGCCCCACCCGAGGGCGGTCGTATCCGCACCCAGACGGGCGAGTCGTCCACGACCCTCCAGCCGAGCAGCCGCTTATAGAACGCTGCTAGCGCTCGCGGATCGGGTGCACCGAGCACGACCGCCGACACCCGCATGCGTGGGGCGCTCTGAGGACCGGTAGAACCACGAGGAGCGGCCATCGGACCAGGAGGATACGAGCCCGTGCGACCATCTCGTGGGCAAATCGTGCGGCGGGATCTCGAGGATGGGCCCTACCGTCGGATCTGATGTTCACGAGGCCGGACGCTGCCATCTGATGCGATGGCCCGAGGGGTTCATGTGGGGAACAGGCGCATCGTCCACCCAGTGTGAGGGCGCAGCGCCCGCGTCCGACTGGTGGGACTGGGAGCGAGCGGGTCACGCGCCGCCCTCGGGTGATGGCAACGGCTTCGGCACGAGGTTCGCGGAGGACTTTGGCCTCTTCGCCGACCTCGGCCTGAAGCATCATCGGCTGTCGATCGAATGGGCCCGCGTCGAGCCCGAGCCGGGCCGGCACGACGACCGGGCGGTCGCCCACTACCGCGATGTCCTCGCAGCGGCGCTGCACGCGGGTTTGGAGCCGTGGGTGTGCCTCCATCACTTCACACTGCCGCGATGGTTCGCGGCTCCCGGCGGCTTCCTGGTCGAGCGAAATCGAACGGAGGCATGGGCGCGGCACGTCGACTTCGTCGCAGAGACGTTCGGGGACCTGGTCCGCGGATGGCAACCGGTGAACGAGACGAACTACTACCCATCGGCCGCGTACCGGGCGGGCGGTTGGCCACCGGGGCACGATGATCGGGACGAGTGGGCGACGGCGACCGAGGCGATCCACCTCGCGACGGCCGAGGCAGCCGTTCGCTTGAGGCAGACGGGTGCTCCCGTCGCGTCGATCTTCGGCCTGTCCGCTGTGGTGGCTCACGACGACGAGCCGGCGACCGCACGCCTGGTGGACAGGATCTACGAGGTCAACTGGAGCACCGGGCTCGACCTGTTCCGCGAGGGCACGCTGCGGGTGCGGGGAAGGGAGCCGGTCGAGCGGCCGGATCTCGCTCGCTCCTTCGATCTCATCGGGTTCTCCTACTACTCGACGATTGGAGTCCGGGAAGGTCGCATCGTTCCCCACCCTCCGGAGGCACCGACGTCACCGCTCGGCTACGGGATCTGGCCTGACGGCCTCGGCCTCGTGCTCGATCAGCTCCACGGCGAGCTCCCCGGCGTCCCGCTCCTCATCGCGGAGTACGGCATCGGAACCCAAGACGACGACATCCGAGCGGCCTACCTCGAACGAGGGCTCCAGATCACCAACGACGCGCTCAGTCGAGGAGTCGACGTACGCGGCCTCTTCCATTGGACCGGCGTCGACAACTACGAGTGGCTCCACGGACACGACGTCGCGTTCGGCATCATCGACGGCGACCGCAACGTCAGGCCGAGCGCGGCCGTGCTGCAGCGCGAAGCGCAAACCGCGAGCTGACCCTGCGCTACCGAGCTGCGGTTGCTTCGATCTCTACCTTGAGCTCAGGGAAGGCGAGGCGATTCACACCGATGAGCGTCATGGCAGGCAGGTTCGGAGCCAGCGCCTCGGCGGCAGCGCCGTAATCCGCGAGCAACGCGTCCACATCGGTCGTGTACACCGTCAGCTTGACGATGTCGGCCATCGTCATGGCGGCCGCTTCCAAGACCGTGCGCAGGTTCGCGAGCGCCATTGTCACCTGCTCGGCCATGTCGGTCGTCGTCGGTGGTGCACCATCCGGACCGATCGCTGTCTGGCCCGCGCAGAACAACAACCGCTCTCCGCCCGAGACGCGCACGGCCTGAGAGAAACCGAACGCCTTCGACCACTCCCATGGGTTCACGTCGGTGCGCTCCACGGCTGGCCTCCTTTCGTCGATGGGTGACACTACCTGTGGTCCGGATCAGCCGGACTGGCGGCGGCGCTCCCCCTTGCGCTCGAAGCGGATGAGGCCACGGCGGACAGCGCGGCCGATGAGCGGTAGGCCGTAGATCGGAGCGATCGCGCCGAAGCGGCGGGGCACGGTGAGCTGGACCAGCCCGCGCTCGATCATCTTGGCGACGCCGTCGGCCACGATCTGGGGCGGGAACTTGGGGCCGTGGTAGCTGGACGGGGTCTCGTCCATCGCCCAGATCGGGGTGTCGATCGGTCCTGGACTGAGCACGCCTACGTGCACGCCCGTGCCGTCGAGGTCGACCGCGAGCCCGTGCGACCAGAGGTGCAGAGCCGCCTTCGATGCGCCGTAGGCCGACTCCATCGGGTTGGGGATCGAGCCCGCGACAGACGTGATGTTGACGACCGAGCCCCTTCGCCGCTCGACCATCCCCGGCAGCGCCGCCATCGTCGTGTGCACCGCGGCCAGGAAGTTGATGCGCACGACGCGCTCGACGTCGGCTGGTGTCGTGTCGAGCGCGTGGCGGTGCAGGCTGATGCCAGCGTTGTTCACGACGATGTCGACCCGGCCGAGCCGCCGCTCCGCGGTGGCGACGACGCGCTCGCAGTCGCCAGGCTGGGTCACATCGCCGATGACCGCGAACGAACCGGTCGTGTGCCGGCGGCAGCGGTCGGCGGTGGCTTCGACCTCGGCCTCCCGCCGGGCGGTCGCGACGACCGTCGCGCCGCGGCGCGCGAGGTCGACAGCGACCGCCGCGCCGATGCCGGACGAGGCGCCGGTCACGACCGCGACGCTGCCATCGATCTCCATCTCGTCCCTCTACCGGCCGGCCTCGTCAGCGGCGAGCTCGTCCTTGAAGGTGCGGGCCGTGCCCCAGCGGAAGAGCGGTGGCAGCAGGTGGCGGACCATGACCGCCGGCCGCAGCCACGTCGGGACGTACTGCTCGAGCCTGCCGCCCTCCACGGCGCGCAGCACCGCCGCAGCGACGTCGTCGGCTGGCACCTGCTTGGGTCGCGTGCGGTCGTACGCGTGGCCGCGCGCGTCGAAGAAGTCGGTCTTCACCGGGCCCGGGTTCACGATCGAGACGCCGATCCCGTAAGGCCTCAGCTCGACCGCGAGCGCCTCGCTGAAACCGACCTGAGCGAACTTCGTCGCTGAGTAGAGGGCCTCAAACGGCGAGCCGATCCGCCCGGCGATCGAGCCGAGCATGACGACGTGGCCGCGGCGCCGGCTGATCATGCCGGGAACGACCAAGCGAACGGCGTGCATCGAACCGAGAACGTTCACCCGGACGAGGCGCTCCATCAGATCGGGATCGACATCGGCGAACGCGCCGTACGCGCCGACACCGGCGTTGGCAACGAGCACGTCGACAGGACCCAGCTCGTGCTCGAGCTGGTCGATCGCGGCGCGCAGCGCGGCAGGGTCGGCCACGTCAGCGGCGGCGACCGCGCCCCGCCCGCCGACCGCTTCGAGCACGGTGTCCAGCTCGGCGCGGTTGCGTGCGATCAGTCCGACGCGTGCGCCCTTGTCCGCCGCCGCGAGCGCGACAGCTCGACCGATGCCTCGCGAGGCCCCCGTGATGACCGCGACGCTGTCTTGCCACCTCATCGGCTCAAACCACCCCTCTTGCCCGGAGGCCATCGACGTCGGTAGGCGTGAGCCCGAGGATCTCGCACAGCACTTCGTCAGTGTGCTCGCCGAGTCGGGGCGCGCCGGTCGGTGCCACCGGTGGCTCGCCGGCGAAGCGGGGGAAGGGCGCTTGCTGGCGCATCGGACCGGCGACCGGGTCCACGACCTCGACGAGGTCACCCCGCGCCGCGATGTGGGCGTCGGCGAAGATGTCCGCTGCGGTGTACGCCGCCGTCACGGGCACGTCGTGCTTGACGCAGCGCGCCTCGACGTCCTGGGCAGGCAACGAGGCGACCCAGTCGGCCACGATGCCGTTGATCTCGTCGCCATTCGCGGCCCGGTCGGCCAGGCGCACGAAGCGCGGGTCGCTGGTGAGCTCGGGCCGTTGCATCGCCGCGCACAGGTTGGCGAAGTTGGCGTCACCGCCGGCGACGATGCACACGTAGCTGCCGTCGACGCTGAGGTAGTTGTCGAGCGGCGCGGAGTTCGCAAGCCGGTTGCCCTCCCGTCCGCGCACCGTGCCCAGCAGGTCGTACGCCGGCAGCGTCCACTCCAGCACGCGCAGCGCAGCTCCGTAGAGGGACGCGTCGATGACCGCGCCCTCGCCCGTCGCCCGCGCGTCCCTGGCGTAGAGCGCGGCGACCGCGGCGTGGGCGCAGAACGTGCCGGTGAGGTAGTCCGAGATCGTCACGCCGACCCGCACGGGCGGTCGGTCCGGGTAGCCGGTGAGGTGCATGAGGCCTCCGAAGCCGATGCCGATCCGGTCGAGACCGGGCCGCGGCGCGTTGGGCCCGTCCTGCCCGAAGCTGCTGATGCGCACGACGACGAGGCGAGGGTCGAGGTCGGCTGGCGCGATGTGCCACCGCTCGAGGGTGCCGGGGCGGAAGTTCTCGACGACGACGTCGGCGGTCGCGGCGAGGCGGCGGAACAGGTCCTGGGCCTCGAGCTGGCGGAGGTCCAGGGTGAGGCTCTTGCGACCCCGTCCCTCGACCGCCCAGAACAGTGAGTGACCGGGTGAGGCATCGGGATCGTCGAGTGGTGGGACGAACGGCCCGATGTCGCGCATGAAGTCACCGCGGCCCGGCTGCTCGACCTTGATGACCTCCGCGCCCATCTCGCCGAGGAGCCCGGCGCAGAACGGCGCGGCGATGCGGGTGCCGAGGTCGAGGACGCGCACCCCCGCGAGCGGGGTGCTCATGAGCGGGCGACCAGCATCTGCTGCGGCGCGCGCCGGTCGCGCTTGCCCGAGGCCAGCAGCGGGAGTTCGCGCACCACCGAGGTGAACCTAGTGCCCCGCGAACTTGCGACAGCTGGTCAGGAGGACCAGGGGCGGGTTCAGATGGTCCGGGCAACAGCTGCGCGAACGAGGTTGGGGGCACCGGCAGGTCGTTTCGACCCCCAGGTGCCCCGAACCTCCGCGGCTGGCGCTGCCGACCAGTCCCGGCATGATGTCCTGCCCTTGTCGCGGGAGTGGTGTCTTGAGCACGGCGACGCCACGATGTGCGCGTCCGCCAAAGCCGCAGCGCTGAGGCGTTGCTCCCACTGCTTGAATTCGCCCCACCCATTGTCGAAAGTTCGCGAGCTGACCGGTGAGCCACATCTGGAACACTGCTCTCGATGAGCTTGCGCACTCGAAGGCTCGTCCCCCCAGCCCTCGATCACCATGTGCAGGTCGGTGCCGCACACGCCGCAGTGGCTCACCTCCACCAGCACCTGATCGGCAGCCGGCTCGGGCACCGGGCGCTCCTCGACGCGCACGTCGCCTGGCCCGTGGAGCACAGCGGCGCGCATGGTCGACATCGGCGTGCACACTAACGATCCGTGACCTACGTGCTCATCCATGGGGGCGGCTCGACGAGCCGGTTCTGGGACCGCCTTCGCCCTTTGCTGGATGAGGCAGTGCTAGCTGTCGATCTGCCCGGCCGAGGCGACCACCCAGCGGATCTCGCGACCATCACGGTGGACGACGAGGTGGCGTCCGTCCTCCGTGACGTCGAAGCGGCCGACGTCGGCGACCGACTCGTGGTGGTGGCACACTCATCCGGCGGCCTCGTCGTACCAGGTCTGGCCGTCGCCCTTCGCTCCCGCATCGAGCGCATCGTCCTCAACGCCGCGCTCGTACCGCCGGAGGGTGGCTGCGGGTTGGACTGCATGCAACCCCGCCACCGTGACGGTCTCGTCGCCGCAGTGGAAGCAGCCGAGCGCGAGGGCACCGCCGAGGGCACCGCCGAGGGCACCGCCGAGGGCACCGCCGAGGGCACCGCCATCACGTTGCCGGGCCCGCCAGCTGATCCCGAGCGGTTCCGCACGGCGTACGGTGGTGACCCCCTCGACGACGACCAGCTCGCGTTTGTCACCGACCCAGCTCGCCTTGTGGCCGACACCGTCCACCACTACTTCCAACCCGTGTCGTGGTCGGCCGCCGCGGGGCTACCGGTCACGTACGTCGTGAACGAGCGCGACCGTCCCGTACCGACGGCGTTGCAGGACGAGATGGTCGGCCGTCTACCCGAGGCTCCGGTCGTGGTGCGGCTCGACTGCGGTCACATCCCGGCGGTGACGCACCCTCACGATCTTGCGAGGGTGCTCGCTCAGGCGCGCGTCCAGACCGAGCCCGACGTGTAGCGGCGCAGGCCAACGGTGAACACGGCCCAGCCGGCGAACGCGAACGTCGCCGCGACCGCGCCCAACACCGCCGCCTGCCCGGCGTCGAAGTCGTCGATGAGGCGGGCCGGTATCGAGGACACGAACGCGGCCGGCACGACCGTGTACAGCACGACCTTTGCCACGCCCGCGAACACGTCGACGGGGTAGGACCCGAGGAGCACGATGGCGTGGAAGCCGAGCTCTCCCGTTTCGCTGCCGCCGAGGAAGAACGCGAGCGAGCCGGTGAGGACGAGGAAGCCGGCGACCAACGTCGTTGCCGCCAGGACGACCGCCAGGAACACCGCGGTGCGCTCGATCGTCGGCGAGCCGGTGACGGCGAAGAGCGTGAGGCCGAACGCGAGGTCACCCAGGTTGGTGGGCTCGACCCGTCGCAGCAGCAGGTAGGCGAGCGGGGGGACCGGAAGGCTGAGCACGGCGTCGAGCTCGCCTTCCACGGCCATCTGCCCGACCCGGCGAGCGTTGGCCAGCAGCCCCAAGGTGAGGCCGCCCGCGCTGGTCAGGACGGCCTGGAGCAGCAGCATGCGGTCGATGTCCCAGCCGCGGAGCGTGCCGACGCGACGGAAGAAGAGGATCCAGAAGATGACCCACACGATGTCGTTGAGCGCCATCACCGCCATCTGCGACCAGAGCGCGGCTCGGTTGGCGCCGGCTTCGGCCACGGTGTTGCGGAACGTCGCGATCATCCCTCTCATCCGCCGACCACCTGGAGGCGGCGCTCGCCGGCTCTGAACGCGGCCGCGGCTGCGAGGGAAAGGGCCGCGAGCCACCCGACTTGTTGCAGGAGCAGCTGGGGCTCGATGTGGCCAGAGGCGAGCCGAGCGGGGATGTAGGCCATCGCGCGGAACGGCAGCAGCGAAGCGGTCCGCTCGAGCCAGCCTGGCAGCAGCTCGAGCGGGATGAGCATGCCGCCGAGGACGAAGACGAGCTTCTGGTAGAGGAACCACGTCGAGCCCGCGTCGCGCAGCCAGAACGCGGCGGCCGCGAACGCGTGCTGGGCGACGATGTTGCACGCCACCGCGATGAGGAGGCTCGGTGCCGCGAGGGTGAGCGCGAGGAGCCGCGGTGGCGCGCCAGCAGTGATCCACGCCGCGGCGACGCCGGTGATGGCGCACGCCGCGAGCCGGGGGAGCACCCGGCCGATCTCGGTGGCGACGCGCACGCCGAGGACGGGGGCCGGTCGCAGCAGCTCGACCGCGACGGCGCCCGATCCGATGTCCTGGCCGATGTCCGCGATCATCCGGATGTTGAGCGAGACCGTCGCCGCCTCTGACGTCGCGATGTACCACGTGAGGGCGACCGCGGAGTAGCCGGCGATGCTGCCGCCGTTGCCGTCGGCGGCGACGCGCCAGAGGCCGGCGAGCACGGTGACGACGATGAGGTAGAACCCGAGCACGACGCCGAGTCCTCCTCGCTCCGCGACGACGCGGTGCGCGGCGGTCTGGGCCGTCACGGGGAACCAGCGCCGGCTCATCGCCGCGGTGTCGCATAGATCTCAGCGATGACCTGCTCGAGCGGCGGGTCCACGACCGAGATGTCGGCAACCGATGGTCCGTCGAGCAGCGCGTCGAGGACGAGACGGATCGAGGTCGTGCTGGTGTCGACGACGAGCTTCATGCTCGTGGCGCTGTGCTCGAGCACCGTGACGCCGTCCATCACCAACGGCTGGGCCGGGTGGGCGAACCCGACCTCGACGAGCTTGGTGGCCAGCAGCGCGCGGCGCATGGCGGCCACCTCGTCGTCGTAGATGACCGAGCCGTGGTTGATCACGATGACGCGCTCGGCAACGTGTTCGATGTCGGCGACGTCGTGGGAGGTGAGGAAGATCGTGGTGCGCCGCTCGACGTTGAGCCGGACGAGGAGCTCGCGGAAGCGCTGCTTGGCGAGCAGGTCGAGGCCGATGGTCGGCTCGTCGAGGAACAGCACCTCAGGTTCATGGAGCATGCACGCGGCCAGCTCGCACCGCATCCGCTGGCCGAGCGACAGGCTCCGCACCGGCATGTCGAACAGGTCACCAGCCTCGAGCAGCTCGGCCAGCTCGCCGACCCGCGCCTGCTCGCGGGCGTGGTCCAGCCCGTAGATGGCGGCGAGCATCCGGTACGACTGGCGAGGCGTGAGCTCGAACCAGAGCAGCGAGCGCTGGCCGAAGAGGGTGCCGATCCGTGCCGCCAGGCGGCGACGGTCGTGCCAGGGCACGACGCCGAGCACCGTCGCCTCACCCCGCGTCGGGTGCAGTATGCCTGTCAGGATCTTGATGGACGTCGACTTCCCGGCGCCGTTCGGGCCGATGTAGGCGACGCGCTCACCCGGCTGGACCGTGAACGAGATGTCCCGCACGGCCTCCACGCGGCGACGGGCGCGCCGGCGACCGGTCTCGAAGACCTTGGTCAGCCCCTGCACCTGGACGGCCATCCGGACAGGGTGCCGCATCGCGCGTCGTCGGGTCGTGGGCTTTCGAGCTGCGGCGTCCGGCATGATGGGGCGATGGACCGGGCGGGGGGGATCGGCATCAGCGACGACCACGTCGCGCTGCGCGACACGGTCCGCCGCTGGACCGGTCAGCATTGCCCGCCGTCGGTGGCCCGCTCGTTGCTCGACGCCGAGGACGAGCCGAGGCCGACGTTCTGGGACGACCTCGCCGGCCTCGGATGGGCCGGCATCCACCTCCCAGAGGCGCACGGTGGTGACGGCTTCGCCCTCGGCGAGCTCGTGGTCGTGCTCGAAGAGCTCGGACGAGCGTGCGCGCCGGGCCCGTTCCTCCCCACGGTGATCGCCAGCGCCGTGATCGACGCCTTCGGCGGTGACGAGTTGCGAGACGAGCTCCTCCCTGGCCTGGCGCGCGGCGAACGGATCGGCGCGGTGGGCTTCGGTTGCGAGCCGCTTCCCGCACGCGTCGATGGCTCAGGGCTCGTCGTCGACGGTCAATGGGACGCCGTGCTCTCCGGTGCGCTCGCCGACGTGCTCGTGCTCCCGGTAGAGGACGACACGTGGGTGGTCGTCGACGCCGGCGATGTCTCCGTCGAGCCGCTGCCGAGCATCGACCCGACGAGGCGCGTGGCGCGCGTCCGCGCGACGGGCCTCGCGGTACCCGCGCCCAGGCTCATGCGAGGTGCCGCAGGCATCGATGGTCTCGTCGCGCTGCTCATCGCGGCTGAGGCGGTCGGGGTCGCGGCGTGGTGCGTCGAGACCGCGGCCGACTACGCGAAGGTGCGCGAGCAGTTCGGCCGGCCCATCGGGCAGTTCCAGGCTGTTAAGCACCGGTGCGCGGACATGCTGTGCGCGCTCGAACAAGCGCGCTCCGCGGTGTGGGACGCCTGCCGCGATGGCGAGGGCGGAGAGCTGGCCATCGCGGTCGCCGCCGCCCAAGGGACCGACGCCGCGTACGAGTGCGCCAAGAGCTGCATCCAGGTGCTCGGCGGGATCGGCTTCACCTGGGAGCACGACGCTCACCTCTACCTCAAGCGGTCGATGGCGAGCCGTCAGCTGGTCCGGCCCGCCGACCACTGGCATCGCCACGTCGCTGCGCTCGCCCGCGCCGGCGTGCGGCGGGTTGTCGAGGTCGAGCTTCCCGCCGAGGCTGAGCCTCACCAGAGCGAGGTGCGCGCGTTCATCGACGAGCTGCGCAGCCACGACAAGATCGAGTGGAACCGGCGCATCGCCGATGCCGGCTACATCGTGCCGCACTGGCCCCGTCCGTGGGGGCGTGACGCGTCGCCGCTCGAGCAGCTGGTCATCGACGACGAGCTGCGGCGGGCGCGCATCCGCCGCCCGCACCTCGCGGTGGGTGCATGGGCGCTGCCGACGATCATCGTGCACGGCACGGAGGAGCAGCAGCAGCGGTGGGTGCCCGCCACGCTGCGGGGCGAGATCACCTGGTGCCAGATGTTCAGCGAGCCCGGCGCCGGCTCTGATCTCGCGTCGCTGTCGACCAAGGCCACCCGCACCGACAGCGGTTGGCTGCTCACCGGCCAGAAGGTCTGGACCTCGATGGCCCACATCGCCGACTGGGGGATCTGCCTCGCTCGCACCGACGCGTCGGCGCCTCGGCACGAGGGCATCGGCTGCTTCCTCGTCGACATGCGCACCGACGGCATCGACATCCGGCCCCTGCGCGAGCTCACAGGCGCAGAGATGTTCAACGAGGTCTTCCTGTCCGACGTGTTTGTTCCCGACGAGTGCGTGATCGGCGGCGCGACCGAGGGATGGCACGCGGCCCGCACAACGCTCGGCAACGAACGGGTCTCGATGGGCGGCGGCGCCTCGATGGGCCCTGGCGTCGAGGCGTTGCTCGAGCTGGCCGCCTCGACCGGATCGGAGGACGAAGTCGTCATCGCCGCGATCGGCGCGGAGGTCGCAGCCGAGGTGTCACTGGCAGCGATGGGGACCCGCATGACGTTGCGCGCGCTGAGCGGCGCCGCGCCCGGGCCGGAGGCGAGCATCCGCAAGCTGCTCGGCGTCGAGCACGACCAGCGGGTGCAGGAGGTCGGTCTCCAGCTCTTGGGCGCGCGGGGCGCGACAGGCGACGGGGTCGCGGCGCTGTGGCTCGGCGGCTTTCTGGGCAACCGCAGCCTGTCGATCGCCGGCGGCACCAGCGAGATCCAGCGCAACGTCATCGCCGAGCGCCTCCTCGGACTGCCACGCGACCCATGACCGCCACCCACCGCCGAGGGCACCCCCTCGACGCCCTAACCGTCGACGAGATCGCGACGGCGATCGAGCGCCTCCGTTCCGCTGGTGTCGCTGGCGACGCCACCACGTTCCACCGCGTGGCGCTGCACGACCCGACTGATGACGAGGTCCGAGCGTTCGAGGCCGGCGAGCAGGTCCCGCGCCGGGTCGAGGTCGTGCTGTGGCATCGAGACCGGCGCATCGTGGAGCGCACCGTCGTGTCGCTCGCGCCCGGCGCTGACCCGGCAGCCGCGGTCCTGACGAAGGAAGAGGTGCCTGGCGCGCGACCGGTCCCAGGGCTGCTCGAGCTCGCGGTCGCGGGCGAGATCGCGCTCGCTGATGAGCGGGTCGTCGCCGCGCTGGCCGCGCGTGGCATCACCGACCTCGGCAAGGTGCAGGTCGATCCGTGGCCGACGGGCAGCTTCGGCCTCGAGTGCGAGGAGGGCAAGCGCGTCTCGCGCTGCGTCCTCTTCTACCGGGAGCAGCCCAGCGACAACGGCTACAGCCGGCCCATCGACGGGCTCGCCGTCCACGTCGACCACGACGCCGGCGTGGTCGTGCACGTCGACGACGTCGGCACCTGGCCGGTGCCAGAGCGCACCGACAACTACGACGCCGCCTCGGTTGGGCCGCTGCGCGACGACCTGCGCCCGATCGAGATCACCCAGCCGGAGGGCGCGAGCTTCACCGTCGAGGGCAACGAGGTCCGCTGGCAGCGCTGGCGGTTCCGCGTCTGGCTCGACCCGACCGAAGGCATCGTGATCGGAGCGCTCACCTACCGCGATGGCGACCGTGAGCGGTCGATCCTGCGGCGGGCGTCGCTGTCGGAGATGGTCGTGCCCTACGGCGACACCCGCTCGACGATCTCGTTCCGCAACGCCCTCGACGCCGGAGAGCTCGGGCTCGGGCGGTTCGCGAACTCGCTGACCCTCGGCTGCGACTGCGTTGGCGAGATCTCCTACCTCGACGCCGCCATGTGCTTCGACAGCGGCGACCCCTACGTCATCGAGCACGCGGTGTGCATCCACGAGGAGGACTTCGGCATCCTGTGGAAGCACTCCGACCTGCACACGCTCACCACCGAGGTTCGCCGGTCGCGTCGCCTCGTCGTCAGCTCGGTGTTCACCGCCGGCAACTACGAGTACGGCTTCTTCTGGCACCTGTACATGGACGGGACCATCGAGCTGCAGGTGAAGCTCACCGGCATCGTCTCCCCCATGGCCTACGCCGAGGGCGACGACCTCAACCATGCGACTCGTGTCGCGCCGCAGGTCGCCGCGCCCGCGCACCAGCACCTTTTCTGCTTCCGGCTCGACATGGCGGTGGACGGCGTCGAGAACACCGTCGTCGAGGTCGATGTCGATCCCGCGCCTGCAGGTCCGGCGAACCCGCTCGGCAACGCGTTCGGTCCAACGGTCACGAGGCTCGAGACCTCGGCCGGAGCGGTGCGCGATGGGGCACCGTCGCGGAGCCGCCGGTGGCGCGTGATCAACGAGCGGGTGACGAACCCGCTCGGCCAGCCGACCGCCTACGAGCTGGTGCCCGGTCCGCTGCCTGACTTCCTGCCCGGCCCCGGCTCGGTGATCGCCGGTCGCGTGGGCTTCGCCAAGCACCAGGTGTGGGTGACGCCATCATCGCCAGAGCAGCGGTTCGCTGCCGGCGAGTTCCCGACCCAATCGCTGCCCGGCGAAGGGCTGCCCGCGTGGGCCGCCGCGGATGAGCCGGTGGCGGACACCGACCTCACCCTCTGGCACACCTTCGGCGTCACCCACGTCGTGCGCCCTGAGGACTACCCGGTCATGCCGGTCGAGTACATCGGGTTCAGCCTGCGCCCGTTCGGCTTCTTCGACCGCAACCCCGCGCTCGACGTCCCGCCCAGCGCCCACGGCGAGCCAGCCTGACCGAACCGGTTCAGTCGGTCGGCGGCGGCGGCGGGCGGAGGTGGAGCTGGCGCCCTGTGCGGGCTTCCGCGAGCAGGACGAGATCGCTCCAATCCCGGTCGCCGAGGCCACGGTCCATGGCGTCCTGGAACACCTCTGCGATCGCGCGCGCGACCGGCGCGGCGACGCCGCAGCTCGCCGCCAGGTCGTCGATGAGCCCGGCGTCCTTCGCGGCGAGGCCGATGGAGAACTGCGGCGGTCGACCGCGCGTGCCGATGCCCTCGACGGCGCGGTCGATGAAGAAGTTCGACGCGCCGCCGGTGCGGACGACCTCGACGGCATCCCGGAGGTCGACACCGGCTGCGGCCGCGAGCGAGAGTGCTTCGAGCGACGCCCACGTGCAGGTGAACGCCAGGAGGCTGTTCACGAGCTTCATCGTCGTGCCCGCACCGACGGGCCCGAGATGGAACGTCGCTCGCCCGAGCTGGTCCAGCAGGGGGCGACACCGCGCGACGGGCTCGTCCTCGCCGCCGACCATGAACACCAGCGACCGGCTCACCGCCCCGACCGCGCCACCGGTGAGCGGCGCCTCGACAAGGTGGCGGCCGCCGGCGGCGAGGCGCTCGGCGATCTCACGGTTGCTGCTCGGTGACGTCGTCGAGATGTCGAGCAGGATCGCACCCGTGGCGGCCGCTCCCGCCCACTCGTCGGCGACCTTGGCGATGACGTCGGGGGTGGGCAGCGAGGTGATCGTGATCTCGCTCGCCCGTGCGACGTCGCCGACGGATCCGACCGCGGTCGCGCCGTCGATGCCCTCGGCCCGCTGCGGGTCGACGTCGGTGACGGTGACCTCGTGCCCGTCCGCGACGAGGTTGGCGGCGATGGCGCCGCCGATGTTGCCGACGCCGACGACCCCAACCGATCCCATGGAGGCTGGAGGCTACTGAGCCCCACGCCAAAGGCGCCGCATTCGGGACGGCGGAGGTCGTGTGCGACGACGCAGTCGGCGCCGAGCGAAGCGAGCCGGCGACAGCCGGACGCGACCTCCGACGGCTACTGAATCAGGTCACCCGGCTTCGATCTGTACTGTCGCGGCGTGTCGAGCGACGTCCGCGGGTTCTGGGCCGCGGCGCAAGCAGAGCCAGAGCGGATCGCGGTCGTCGATCCCGCTGGGCGCGCCTGGACCGCGGGTGACGTGCTCGCCTCGGCGAACCGGCTGGTCCACGGGCTGCGGCAGCGCGGCGTCGGGGAGGGCGCGCGCGTCGCGACGGTCCTGCCGAACGGGATCGAGCTCATTCACGTGCTGCTCGCCGTGTTCCAGGCCGGCTGGCAGTACACCGCGATCAACGCGCACCTGACCGCGGGGGAGATGGCGCACATCCTTTCCGACGCTGACGTCGCCGCCGTGATCGGTCACGAGCGCTACGCGACCGCACTCGCCGAAGCGTCCGAGCAGGCCGGCGTCGCGCCCGCCGGTCGGATCTCGGTCGGTACCGTCGACGGCTTCGAGTCGCTCGACGGGGTGGTCGCGGGCCAATCCCCGGAGACTCCGCTCGATCGGGTCGCGGGCCAGTTCATGCAGTACACGTCGGGGACGACCGGCCAGCCGAAGGCCGTGCTCCGCGACCTGCCCTTGCTCGACCCCGAGCCCCAGGTGCAGCTGTGGTCGGCGAACCTCACCCGCTACGACATCTCGCCTGGCGGCGACGGCGTCCACTTGGTGACGTCGCCGATGTACCACATGGCCCCGCTCTCGTTCGGGCTGTTCTCCCTGCACTTCGAGCACACGATCGTGCTGATGGACGGCTGGGATGCCGAGACCGCGCTCGCGCTGATCGAACGCCATCACGTCACCTCGACCCACATGGTGCCGACCCAGCTCCACCGGCTCGCCCGTCTCGACCCCGACGTGCGCAAGCGCTCCGACGTCTCGTCGCTGCGCAACGTCATGCACGCGGCCGCGCCCTGCCCGGTGGAGCTGAAGCAGGAGATGCTCGAGTGGTTCGGGCCGGTGATCTACGAGTACTACGGCGCGACCGAGGGCGGTGGGACGATCGCTCGGCCCGACGAGTGGCTGCAGCACCCCGGCACGGTCGGTCGACCCTGGCCCGGCGCCGATGTCCGGATCCTCGATGACGAAGGACGCGACCTCCCACCGGGCGAGGTTGGGACCGTCTACATGAAGGTCCTCGTCGACTTCACGTACAAGGACGACCCGCAGAAGACCGCGGCCAACCGCGTCGACGGCTACTTCACCGTTGGCGACGTCGGCGAGCTCGACGCCGACGGCTACTTGTACCTGCGCGACCGGAAGATCGACATGATCATCAGCGGCGGTGTGAACATCTACCCCGCGGAGGTCGAGGCTGCGCTGCTTGCTCATCCCGCCGTTGGCGACGTCGCGGTGTTCGGCATCCCCGACAACGACCGTGGCGAGGAGGTCAAGGCGGTGGTGGAGCCCGCGCCCGGCCACCCGCCGTCGCCTGACCTGGCGCAGCAGCTGCTCGACCACTGCGCGGCACGACTGGCTGACTACAAGCGGCCCCGCACCATCGACTTCAGCGAGGCGATGCCGCGTGACCCGAACGGCAAGCTCTACAAGCGGACCCTGCGCGACCCGTACTGGGCAGGGCGAACCCGATCCATCTGATTGGAGCAACGTGGCCCGCATCCCCATCGAGGTCGGCTACTTCACGATCCCCGACGACCCCGACGAGTCCCCGCGCCTGCTCGGGAGCCGGTGTCAATCGTGCGGCGAGCACTTCTTCCCGCGCCGGCGCGTCTGCGCGCGCTGCCTCAACGAGGGGTGCGACGACGTGCTCCTCGGCCCGTCCGGCCGGCTGTACACCTGGACCTACGTCCACGTGCCGCTGTTCGCGAAGCGTGACGCGGCGGTGTCGTCCTACGGCGTCGGACAGGTCGACCTGCCAGAGGGACCGCGCGTGCAGGGCATCCTCCTCGGCGAGCGCGACGACTTCTCCGTCGGCATGGAGGTGGAGCTCGATTTGGAGAGCCTCGGCCCGGACCGAGACGGCGACGAGATCGTCATCTACCGGTTCCGCCCTGTCGACAGCGCGGTACCGGCGTGAAGATCGACGGCGTCGCGGTCGCGGGCGTGGGCATGGTCCGCTTCGGTCGCTACCCGGACCGAACCGTCGCTGACCTCGCGTGCGAGGCCGGGTTGGCGGCGCTGCACGACGCCGGCATGACGCTGGCGGACGTGGACGAGGCGTTCGTCGGCTACATCCAGCCGGCGCCGCTGCTTGGCGTGAAGGCGATGAAGGAGCTCGGCCTGACGGGCCTGCCCGTCACGCACGTGGAGAACGCGTCCGCCACCGGACTGGTCGCTTTCCGCGAGGCGGCGTGGGCGGTCGCGTCGGGACGGGCGCGGGTCGCCATGGCGATCGCGTTCGACAAGATGACCGACATGGCCAAGGGCGGCGGGGGCGGGCGGGGCGCGGGCCGGGACCGCATCGACTCGACGATCCTCCCCGCCGCGTACTTCGCGCTGTGGGCCCAGCGCAGGATGCACGACCACGGCACCCGGCCGGAGCACTTCGCCGCCATCGCCGCCAAGAACTGGAACCACGGCGCGCTGTGCCCGTGGAGCCACCGCC
>CAYSAC010000033.1:0-16609 GCA_964428815.1 uncultured Acidimicrobiaceae bacterium
GACGACCCCGACTCGGCGATACGTGCACGGAACTTCCGCGGGGCTGCACTAGGGCGTCGAGCTCGGCGTCCTGGTGGCCGCGGGGTCTTCGGGCGGGGCGCCCCCACTGATCGCGGCGACGACGTCGGCATCGAGCCTGGCGGAGATATCAGCCGCCTGCTCCTGGTTGAGACCGGCTGGGTCGCACTCACCGAGGTCGGCCGTCACCTCGTCGACGTAGGTCTGGTCGGCGAGTCGGGTCAGATCGAGCTCGTTGTTGAAGTACTCGACGATGGTGTCGACGCAGGACGCATCGAGGCCAGGAACGGGCGCGATGTCGCTCGACTCGGTCGTCGTGGAGGTGGTCGACGAGGTGGTCGTCAAGGCCGCGTCGTTCGTCTCCGAGTCCCCGCAGCCGGCGAGGACCGCGGCGGCGAGCGTGCCGGCGGCGAGCAGCAGCGCGGTGCGGGTGGACATGACGAAGCCTCCAGCGGATCGGGGGGAGCGTGGGTGCCAGCGCCTTAGCTCACCAGGCGCCTCGCGGTCACAAGAGGTCGAGGGTAGCCAGCGCGGCCCCAGCGAGGCGATCCAGGTCGCTCGCCTCCCCCACCGCCGCCAGCTCCGCTCTAGACAGCCAGCGCAGGCCGAGCGACTCGTGGTTGGCCTGGTGGGCCGCGCCCGGAGGTGCGAGGACGAGGAAGCGCACGTCGAGGTGGAGGTGAGCGGGCTCGTTCCGGATCTCCACGAGGTGCACGTCGAGGTCGATGGCGGGCACCACGACCGACAGGCCGGCGATGCCCGTCTCCTCGGATGCCTCCTTGAGCGCGACCGCAGCGAGGTTGGCGTCCCCGTCGGCGTGCCCGCCGGGCTGGAGCCAGCGCCGGAGCTTGGTGTGGAGCATCAGGAGGAACTGGCGACGGTCGGCGTCGACCACCATCGCGGATCCCGTCAGGTGGCCGGCGACGCAGCTGCGGTGGAGCGCGTCGGGGTGATCGTCGAGGAAGCCGAGCATCCGCTCGCGTGCGCCGTCCACGGCCGGGTCTGAGCTGGAGGCGCCGGTGATGAAGCCGCGCGCCACATCCAGGTCGGCGCTCGTGCTGAGCGCGGCGTCGCCGGCGGCCAGGACCGCGATGCCGGTCATCCCCGCCGCGAGAGGTTCGGGTCGCCGGGGACGAACCAGCGCCACGGGTGCTCCGCACCGGCGGTCAGGCCGACGCGCGTGCTGACGCCCGGCGCGTCCGGCGGCGGCGTGCCGTCGTCGACGATCGCCACGCCGCGATCCGCGGTGACGAGGTTCGCCCCGTCGAAGGTCCCGTCGAGCGCGAACGCCTGGCACAGCCGAGCCGGACCGCTGCACAGCAGCCGGTCGTTGGTCGCGGCCGGACGCGCGGCGCGCATCTCGTCGATGCCGTCCAGCGGTGCGAGCGCTCGGAGGAGCACGGCCACGCCCTCCCCGACCTCACCGCACACGGCGTTCGCGCACCAGTGCATGCCGTAGGTGAAGTACACGTACAAGCCGCCCGGCGGCCCGAACATGGTCGAGTTGCGCTTGGTCATCCCGCGGTACGCGTGGCTGCCGGGATCCTCGTCGCCGCAGTACGCCTCGACCTCCACGATGCGGCCGGCCCGCGGCCCGTTCACGAGCACCTTGCCGAGCAGCTCGGGCGCAACGAGCCGGCTATCGCGCCGGTAGAACGCTCGGGACAGCCGCCTCCGCCGCGTCATCAGCGCCTTAGCTCCCCATCGCCTTAGCTCACTAGTCGGATGGTCCGATGACGGCCTTGACGTCCTCCGGCGGTGGCACCGGATCGGTCGTGCCGGGCGTGACCGAGACGTAGGTGACCGTCGCGGTGAAGATCGGCCGGTCACCGACGCGTCCCTCGAAGCCGACCTCGAAGGACGTCCGGCCCCACCCCTTCGGCTCCACGCCGATGGCGATCACGTTGCCGACCGTGGCCGCGCCGTGCCACACGATGTCGGCCCGCTTCAGGACGAAGTCGAAGCCGCGCTTCTCATAGGAGCCGTCCATGATCGAGCGCATCCAGCACTCGGACGCGTCGTCGACGTAGACGAGGTAGTTGGCGTTGAACACGATGCGCTGCATGTCGCACTCCGCGTAGCGGACGCGCACCTCGTGGGTGAACGCCACGCTCACCCGACCCGCTCCACGTCGGTGCGCAACCGGGCGCGGAACCGCTCGAGCTGCTGCGCGACGGCGTCGGGTCCGGCGCCGCCCGGTGTGGTGCGCCTGGTGACCGGGACGCCCGGCTCGAGCAGGCGAGTCGCCTCGAGGCCAAGCGCGGGGTGCGCCTCGACCAGCTCGGCGAGGGGAACGTGACGCTGGATCGAGTCCCGCACGAGGCCGCCGACGAGCGCGTGCGCCTCACGGAACGGCATCCCGCCCTCGACGAGGTGCTCGGCGAGGTCCGTCGCCGCCGCGGCAGGACTGTCGGCCGCCGCCTGCATGCGCTCGAGGTCGAACCAGAGCGTGCTGATCAGTCCGGTCATCGCCGCGAGCGCGAGCCGGACCTGGTCAAGCGCGTCGAAGAGCGGCTCCTTGTCCTCCTGGAGGTCACGGTTGTACGCGAGCGGCAAACCCTTCAGCGTCGTCAGCACGCCGGTCAGGTGGCCGATGAACCGGCCGGCCTTGCCTCGCGCGAGCTCGGCGATGTCGGGGTTCTTCTTCTGCGGCAGCATCGAGGACCCGGTGGCGTACGCGTCGTCGAGGCGGACGAACGCGAACTCCTCCGTCGACCAGATGATGATCTCCTCACCGATCCGGCTGAGGTGCACCCCGAGCAGGCTGATGGCGAACAGCGACTCGGCCACGAAGTCCCGATCGCCGACCGCGTCGAGGCTGTTCTCGAACCGGGCCGCGAAGCCGAGGTCGGCGGCGACGCCGTCGGGGTCGAGGGGCAGCGACGAACCCGCGAGCGCGCCGGCGCCGAGGGGGCTGACGTCGAGCCGGCGGCGGGCGTCGAGCAGACGGTCGACGTCACGAGCCAACGCCCAACCGTGGGCCAGCAGGTGATGGGAGAGCAGTACGGGCTGGGCTCGCTGCATGTGGGTGTAGCCGGGAAGGTAGGCAGGGCCGGCCTCGTCGGCCCGCTCGAGCAGCGCGCGCTGGAGCGCCAGCACCCGACGGGCGACCTCGGCCAGCTCGCGCTTGGTGTACAGCCGCAGGTCGGTGGCCACCTGGTCGTTCCGGCTCCGCCCCGTGTGGAGCTTGGCGCCTGCCGCGCCGGCGAGCACGGTCACCCTGCGCTCGATGGCGGTGTGGATGTCCTCATCGCTCGGCTCGAAGGCGAAGGCCCCGGCCTCAAGCTCCTCGGCCACGCGGTCCAGCGCGGTGAGGATGAGCGCGGCCTCGTCGTCGCTGAGCACCTCGGTGCGGGCGAGGCCACGGACATGGGCGCGCGAACCGACGATGTCGTCAGCGGCGAGCCGTTGGTCGAACGGCAGGCTCACCGTGAACGCCATCAGCTCCTCGGACGGTCCCCCTTCGAAGCGACCGTGCCATAATGTTTGGCGCCACTCGCTTCGCTCGCCGGCGCGTGTCGGCTGCTCGCTGGCGCTCCCGACGCCGACGTCGCTGGACCGTCGTTCCCGAGGGCTCATCAGGCGCCGCCTCGTTCGTGGATGCCCTGGCGTTGCGCCCACGTCTCGATGCTCAGGCCCCACAGGCGGACGAAGCCGGCGCTGTCCTCGTGGCGGAAGCTGTCGGCCGCGTCGTAGGTCGCGAGGCCGTAGTCGTAGAGCGCGTGGTCGCTGCGCCGGCCCGTCACCTGGCAGCTGCCGGGCGACAGGCAGAGGCGGACCTCGCCCGTCACGTAGCGCTGGCTCTCCTCGACGAACGCGTCGAGCGCCTGCTTGAGCGGTGAGAACCAGAGCCCGTCGTACACGAGCTCGGCGTAGCGAGGCTCGAGGCGCGCCTTCTCCCGCGCCAGGTCGCGCTCGAGGGTGATCGACTCGAGGTCGCTGTGGGCGAGGATGAGCGCAAGGCTGGCCGGACACTCATACGTCTCGCGGCTCTTGATGCCGACCCGCCGGTTCTCGACCATGTCGAGGCGCCCCCACCCGTAGGAGCCGACGAGCGATCCAACGCGGTCGACGAGATCGACCATGCCGAGCCGCTCGCCGTCGACCGACGCCGGCACGCCCTGCTCAAAGCCGATGACCAGGTCGACCTCCGCGGTGGCGGTCGGCTGCGTCAGCAGCCAGACACCCGGCGGCGGGGCCGCCCACGGGTCCTCCATCTCGCCGCACTCGATGGCGCGCCCCCAGAGGTTGTCGTCGATGGAGTACAGCTTCTCCTTCGTCGCGGTGATCGGGATGTCGTGCCGGTAGGCGTAGAGGATGGCGTCCTCGCGCGTCATGCCCCACGTGCGGACCGGGGCGATGACCTCGAGGTCGGGGTTGAGCGCGCGGGTGGACACCTCGAACCGCACTTGGTCGTTGCCCTTGCCCGTGCAGCCGTGTGCGACCGCGTCGGCACGGTGCTCCTTGGCCGCGGCGACGAGGTGCTTGACGATGACCGGGCGCGACAGCGCGGAGACGAGCGGGTAGCGGCCCTCGTACAGCGCGTTGGCGCGCAAGGCGGGCACGCAGAAGTCGCGGGCGAACTCCTCCCGCGCGTCGACGACGGTCGCTTCGACGGCACCGGCCGAAAGCGCGCGGTCGAGGACCACGTCCCAGTCGTCGGACGCCTGACCGACGTCGACGGCGAGGCAGATCACCTCGACGCCGAGCTCTTCGATCATCCACTTCACGGCGACCGACGTGTCGAGCCCTCCGCTGTAGGCGAGCACCACGCGCTTGGCCAACTTGTCCTCCTCGTCCTTCTCTGGTGCTAGAGCCCGGCGAGGTCGCCGAGCTGCTTGGCCACGTCCGCGCCGCCTGATCCTTCGGCGGCGACCACGATCAGCGTGTCGTCCCCGGCGACGGTGCCGAGGATCCCGGCCAGCCCGGCCCGGTCCAGCGCGGAGCCGACCACGTGCGCGGAGCCCGGCGGCGTGCGCAGGACGACGACGTTGCCAGAGTGGGCAACCTCGACCACCCACTCGCCCAAGACCCGGCGTAGATGGTCTTCTGGGGCGACCTGGTCCTTGGGCAGCTCAGGGATCGCGTACACGGTCTCCCCGCCCGGCACTCGCACCTTGATCGCGCCGAGGTCGTCGAGATCGCGCGACACGGTCGCCTGGGTGGCAAGGACCCCGTCCGCCGACAGCAGCTCGACGAGCTGGGTCTGGCTCGTCACCGCGTGCTGCTCGAGCAGCTTGGCCACGCGGTGTTGCCGTTGCGCCTTACTCACTGGTCGACGATCCACGAGAGCAGGCCGCGGAACGCGTGCATCCGGTTGTGCGCCTGCAAGAAAGCGCGGCTCTGCTCGCCATCGACGACCGACGCGGCGACCTCCTCGCCGCGGTGCGCTGGCAGGCAATGCATGAAGATGGCGTTCTCGTTCGCCGCGCTCATGACGCGGTCGTCGACGCTGAAGCCCTCGAACGCGCGGTGTCGCGCTTCGGCTTCATCCTCCTGGCCCATGGAGGCCCACACATCGGTGTGGACCACGTCGGCTCCCTTTGCAGCTTCGTCAGGCCGACTGGTGACGAACGGCGCGTCGCCGCCGACCGCGACGATGCGCTCGAGGTCGGCATCGGTCGGGTCGTAGCCGGGCGGCGAGGCGATGCGGATCTGCATGCCGGTCATCGCCGCGCCGATCGCGAGGCTGCGGGCGACGTTGTTGTAGTCGCCGACCCAGGCGATGGTGCGCCCGGTGAGGTCGCCGACGCACTGGCGCATCGTGAGGAGGTCCGCGAGCGCTTGGCATGGGTGGCCGGCGTCGGACAGCAGGTTGATCACCGGGATGGTCGCCGCCGATGCGAGCTCCTCGAGCATCTTGTGCTCGAAGACCCGCCCGCCGATGGCGGCGTGGTAACCGGAGAGCACGCGCGCGACGTCGGCCACCGGCTCGCGGCTCGCCGGGCCGATCTCGTCCTTGCGGAAGGTCACCGGGTGCCCGCCGAGCTGCACGACCGCCATCTCGCAGGAGTGCCTGGTGCGCAGCGAGGGCTTCTCGAAGTAGAGGGCGACGCCGCGACGCTCGAGGCTGAGCGGCAGGTCGGTGCGTTCGGCCCGGTCGAGCACCTCGACCAGCTCGACCGGGCTCAGGTCGTCGACCTCGAGGAAGTGCCGGGTCATCTCGTCCCACCATCCTCGTTCTGGCGGTGGATTCGGACCACCGGTGGTCCGAATCCACTGCCAGAACGGGAGGGGTGCGTCGCGGCGGTCGTCACGTCAGCACCTTCGCGAGGATCGCGGTCGCCTGGTCGATCTCGTCGTTGGAGACGATCAGGGACGGTGCGAGCCGCAACGCCGTTGGTGTCACCGCGTTCACGATGAGCCCAGCCTCGAGCGCCGCAGCTGCGACCTC
Organism: uncultured Acidimicrobiaceae bacterium; assembly: GCA_964428815.1. Taxonomy (GTDB): domain Bacteria; phylum Actinomycetota; class Acidimicrobiia; order Acidimicrobiales; family CAYSAC01; genus CAYSAC01. Next base: position 6,413 of record CAYSAC010000033.1, read on the forward strand.
GCGGGCGTCGGCACCGCTGAGCTGCGCGGCGATCAGCAGGCCGAGGCCTCGCACCTCCTCGACGGCGGGCAGCGCGAGGAGCGCCTTCTGCAGCCGCTCCCCCGCCGCAGTCGCGAGCGCGGGGGCATCCAGCCGCTCCATCTCAGCGAGCACCGCGCGCGCTGCCGCGGTGGCAAGCGGCTGGCCCCCGAACGTCGTGGCGTGATCGCCCGGCTCGAACGCGGCAGCGACATCGGCCCTCGCCCAGCACGCGCCGATCGGCACGCCGTTGCCGAGCGCCTTGGCCATCGTGACGACGTCGGGCACGATGTCGAAGTGCTGGTGGCCGAACCAGCGGCCGGTGCGGCCGAGGCCGGTCTGGACCTCGTCGACGATGAACAGGATCCCGCGCTCGTCGCAGAGCCGGCGCACGCCCTGGAAGTACTCGGTGGTGGCGGGGTTGACCCCACCCTCGCCCTGGACCGGCTCGAGGAGCACCGCCGCGACCGATGGATCGAGCGCCTCCTCGAGCGCGCTCAGGTCGTCCCATGCGACGTGGCGAAAGCCCTCGGGCAGCGGCTGGAAGGCCTCGTGCTTCTGCGGCTGCCCGGTCGCGTGCAGGGTCGCCAGCGTGCGGCCGTGGAAGCTCCCGTACGCGCTCACGACGACGTGACGACCGCGGCCACCGAACTTGCGGGCCAGCTTGAGCGCGCACTCGTTGGCCTCGGCACCGGAGTTGGCGAAGAAGACCTGTCCCCCGCCGCCGAGGAGCCGGTCGAGGGTCTGCGCAACGTGCCAACCAGGCTCGGTGCCGAACAGGTTCGACACGTGAACCAGCGTCCGCGCCTGCGCGGCGAGCGCGTCGGCGACGACAGGGTTGCTGTGGCCGAGCGAGGTGACCGCGAGGCCGGACAGGAAGTCGAGGTAGCGACGGCCGTCCTTGTCCCACACCCAGCTGCCCTCGCCGCGCACGAGCTGCAGCTGGGGCGGACCGTAGGTCGGCATCAGCGGGCACCGGTCGAGGTCGGTGGGTGCGTTCATCTGCTGCGCGTGGGTCTGGCTCATCAGGCTGGGTCCTTGCAGATCATTGTTCCGACGCCGTGGTCGGTGAACAGCTCGAGGAGGAGGACGTGCTCGACGCGGCCGTCGAGGAGATGGGCGCTGCCGACGCCGCCCTGCACCGCGTGGAGGCACGCTGCGATCTTCGGGATCATGCCGCCGGTGAGCGTCCCGTCGTCGATGAGCGCCTGCAGCTCGGCGGCGCCGATGCGGCTGATGAGGCTGCCGGGATCGTCGACGTCGGCCAGAAGGCCCTCGACGTCGGTGAGGTAGACGACCTTCTCCGCGCTCAGCGCGACGGCGAGCGCGCCGGCGACGGTATCGGCGTTGATGTTGTAGGCCTGCCCCGCGCTGTCGGCGCCGATCGTCGAGACGACCGGGATCAGGTCCTCGGCGAGCAGGCGCTGGAGGATGGCCGGGTTCACGTCCTCGACGTCGCCGACAAAGCCGAGGTCTGGGTGGCGGGCGCCGGCGGTGATCAGGCTGGCGTCCTCCCCGGAGAGGCCGACCGCGAGCGGGCCGTGGACGTTGATCGAGCTCACGATGTCGCGGTTGATCTTGCCGACGAGGACCATGCGGGCGATGTCGAGGGTCTCGGCGTCGGTCACCCGCAGCCCGTCGCGGAACTCCGGCACCTTGCCAAGCCGGTCCATGAGGTGGCCGATCTGCGGTCCACCACCGTGCACGACAACGGGGCGGAGGCCGACCGACCGCATCAGGACGACATCCTCGGCGAACCGTGCCGCGAGGCTGGGGTCGACCATCGCGTTCCCGCCGTACTTGACGACGACCACCGCGCCGCGGAACCGCTGGATGTAGGGGAGCGCCTCGACGAGGACCGCGGCCCGCGCCGCGGCATCGAGCACCATCAGCTGGTCCCCATGTTCTCGTCCACGTACGCGTGGCTGAGGTCGTTGGTGAGCACGCGGGCCTCGCCGGATCCGAGGCCGAGGTCCGCCCTCACCTCGAGGTAGGGCTGGGCCATGTAGTCGCGCAACGCGGCGGCGTCGTGGTCCGCGGTCATGCCCGCGGTCGCGACGGGGTGCGGGCCGTAGCTGATGGCAACGCGATCGGAGTCGAAGGCGATGCCCGCGGTGCCCAGCTCACTGGCGATGCGTCCCCAGTAGGGGTCCTTGCCGTACCAGGAGCACTTGACCAGCGCGCTCGACGCGACCTTCCTGGCCCCGGCGCGTGCGTCGTCGTCGGTCGCCGCGCCGGTGACGGTGAGCCGGACGACCTTGGTGTGGCCCTCGGCGTCGCCTGCCATCTGGGTCGCGAGGTCAAAGCAGACCTCGGCGACCGCCTCGGCCAGGGCGTCGGGATCGGCTGGACCCGCGGCACCGCTGGCGAGGAGGATGACCGTGTCGTTGGTCGAGGTGCAGCCGTCGACCACGAGTGCGTTGAAGCTGTCAGCGACGCCGGCCACGAGCGCTCGCTTCAGCGTCGCGCTGTCGGCGGCCGCGTCGGTCGTGAGCACCGCGAGCATGGTGGCCATGTTCGGTGCGAGCATCGCCGCGCCCTTGGCCATGCCGCCGACGACAAAGCCGTCGCGCTTGACCACCGACTCCTTGCGGACGGTGTCGGTCGTGAGGATCGCCTGCGCGGCTGCTGGCCCTCGCGTCGCGCTGCGGCCAGCAGCGAGCGGCCCGACGCCCTGCTCGACCGCCGGCATCGCCAGCCGGTAGCCGATGAGGCCGGTCGAGCAGACGAGCACGAGCTCGGACGCGCAGCCGAGCTCTTTGGCCGCGAGCGCGCACATCTGCTCGGCATCGTCGATGCCGGGCTGGCCGGTCGCGGCGTTGGCGCAGCCGCTGTTGAGGATCACTGCGGCGGCATGACCGCCGCTGGCCTCGAGGTGGCGGGATGAGACGATCACTGGCGCGGCGGTCATCTTGTTGGCGGTGAACACGGCGGCGGCCGGCACGGCGCGCCCGTCGGCGGTTGCAACCAGCGCCAGGTCGGGATCGCCCGACGGCTTGATGCCGCATGCGACCCCGTTGGCCACGAAGCCCTGCGCGGCGACGATGCTCACGGGTAGACACCCGCGATCGGAAGGCCCGACGCCTCTGGCAGACCGAGGAGGATGTTGGCGCACTGCACCGCCTGGCCGGACGCGCCCTTGACGAGGTTGTCGATCGCAGCCAGAACGATGACCCAACCCGTGCGCTCGTCGTAGCGGGCGGTGAGGTGCGCGGTGTTGGCGCCGAGGGTGGCCTTGGTGCTCGGCGGCTCCTCTCCGACGACGATGAACGGCTCGCCGGCGTAGGCGTCGCGCAGCTCCTGGATGAGGGCAGCCGTGGTGGTCGACGCCGCCGGCTGGGCGTAGCAGGTGGCGAGGATGCCGCGGTTCATCGGCGCCAGGTGCGGCGTGAACAGGACCTGGCCGCCGATCGCCTGCTCGATCTCCGGCGTGTGACGGTGGTCGAGAAGGCCGTACGCGGCGAAGTCCTCGTCAGTCGCGCAGAACGACTTCTTGTCCCGGCCCGCGCCCGACACGCCGCTCGCGGCGTCGACGACGATGCCGGTCGGGTCGATCGCACCCGAGCGGATCAGCGGCGCCAGCGCCAGCGCCGCGGCCGTCGGGTAGCAGCCGGGGACAGCGACGTGACTGGCGGCCGCGATCTGGTCCCGGAACAGCTCTGGCAGCCCGTAGGCGAACTCGTCGAGCAGCTCGGGAGCGGTGTGCTCCTCGCCGTACCACCGCGGGTACAGCGCCGCGTCCTTCAGCCGGAAGTCGGCCGCCAGGTCGACAAGGTGCTTGACCCTGCCCCGCAGCAACGGCACCGCCGTCTGCGACGCGCCATGGGGCAGGCCGAGGAAGACGAGGTCGAGGCCGTCGCAGGCGTTCGGATCGAAGGGCGTGAAGGCCAGGGCGCCGTAGGCCGCGGCCAGGCTCGGGTACAGCGCGGCGACTGCCGTGCCGGCCTGCGTGTCACCGGTGGCGACGACGACCTCGAGGTCGGGGTGCCCCGCGCAGAGGCGCAGCAACTCGGCTCCGGTGTAGCCCGAAGCCCCCACGACGCCCACGGAGATCATCGCAAGATCTTACGCACCTATGCATTACTATGCAACTGACCGCGTTCTGGCGGTGGGAACAGACCACCCGTGGTCGGAATTCACCGCCAGTTCGGGGGTTCTCAGGCTCTCAGCCTCGGAGGGTGGCGGGGCGGGCGGACTCGACGGCCTCGATGCAGCGGCGGCGGACCTCGGCGAGGTCGTCGTCGGTAAGGGTGCGGTCGGGCGCCTGGAACCGGAGGGTGAAGGCGAGGCTGCGGCGGCCGTCGGCGACGGCGTCGCCCCGGAAGACGTCGAAGAGGCGGATCGAGGACAGCAGGTCGCCGGCGGCCTCGCGCAGCGTCTCCTCTACCGCGCTCGCGGGCACGTCCTCGTCCACCTCGAAGGCGAGGTCGATGTCGCTCGAGGGGAAGCGGCTCACCTTGCGGTAGCGGCGCTCGCCGTGCGGCGCGTCGAGCAGCGCGTCGAGGTTGACCTCCAGCCAGCCCACGCGCTCGTCGATGCCGTGGGCCTCGAGCACAGCCGGGTCGATCTCGCCCACCTCGCCAACGTGCTCGCCGTCGAGCAAGACGCGCGCCGAGCGAGTTGGGTGCAATCCCGGCAGCTCCGCGTTCTCGAGCCGCGTGCCGGGGACAGCCAGCGCGTCGACGACGGCGCGCCAGACCTCGACTGCGGCCGCCGCATCACGTCCGCCGAGCGCAGCGGCGAGGTGCTCGCGCTCGTCCGGCAACGGCGAGCCTGGCGGAGGCACGCGGAACACGTGGCCGATCTCGAACAGCCCTACGCCGTGGTTACGATGCGACGCGTTGTACGCCAGCGCCCCGAGGAGCCCGGGGAGCAGCGAGGTGCGGAGGATCGACTCCTCGGCGACGAGGGGGTTGGCGATCTCCATCCCGTCGCCGGGCAGGCCGGACCGCTCGAGCTGGCCCGGTGCGAGGAACGGCATCGGCATCGCCTCGGCCAGGCCGAGACCGGCGAGCACATGGCGGAGCAGCCGGCGCTCCTGCTGGCGCTCGGTCAGGTGCCCCCACCGGACCGCGGGCGGCACGGTCTTGCCGATGCGGCTGTAGCCCCAGTGGCGCGCGACCTCCTCGATCACGTCGATCTCGAGCTCGCAGTCGTAGCGCCACGACGGGATCGTCACCTCGTGGCCGCCGTCGACCGGCCTCGTCGCGAACCCGATCGGCTCGATCGTCCCCCTGATCTCCTCGTAGGTGAGCTTGGTGCCGAGGATGCCGTTGACGCGCGCGCTGCGAAGGCGGACCGGGGGTCGCGCTGGCAGGTCGCCTCGCGCGTCCGCCGACCCAGGGACGAGCCGCGCGCCCGAGCCGGCGACGAGCTCGGCGAAGCGCGCCATGGCCAGCTCGATGACCTCAGGGTCGCACCCCTTCTCGAACCGGGCCGACGCCTCCGAGCGCAGCCTGAGCCGCCGCGACGACTTGGCGATGGCGAGCGGCTGGAACCACGCCATCTCGAGCAGCACGTCAGTGGTCGTGTCGTCGATCTCGGTGGTCGCGCCGCCCATGATCCCCGCGATGCCGATGGCGCGGTCGTCCCCGCCACAGATCAGGAGGTCGTCTCCCGTGAACATCCGCGTGACATCGTCGAGGGTCACCATCTGCTCCCCGTCACGTGCCCGCCGGACGCGGATGGCGCCACCCGCCAGCTTGGCGAGGTCGTAGGGGTGGTTCGGCTGGCCCAGCTCGAGCATCACGTAGTTGGACACGTCCACGAGGCTGTTGATCGGCCGCATGCCGAGCAGCGTCAGCCGCCGCGCGATCAGAGGATCGGACTCGCCCACGCTGACGCCCTCGAGCACTCGCGCAACGAACCGGCCGCACAGGTCCGGGGCGAGGATCTCGACCGAGCAACGGTCGGACGCGCTGCCGGTGCCCTCCGAGATCGACGGCGAAGGCAGCGTGAACGGCACACCCATCCGCGCCGCGAGATCGCGCGCGACGCCGGCCACGGACATCGCGTCCGGCCGGTTCGGGTTGATCTCCAGGTCGTAGACGACATCGGACTCGAGGCCCATCGCCGTCTTCAGGTCAGCACCGAGCTCGAGCCCGGATGGGAGGACGAGGATGCCAGCGTGGTCATCGCCCAGGCCCATCTCCGCACCGGAGCAGAGCATGCCGTTGGACCACTCCCCCCGCAGCTTGCGGCGCGCGATCTCCATGCCGTTGGGCATCACCGTGCCGAGGGCCGCGAGGGGGACGAGGTCGCCTTCCGCCATGTTGAACGCGCCGCAGCAGATCTGCAGCGGCTCGCCGTCGCCGGCGTCGACGTCGACCAGCTGGATCTTGTCGGCGTCGGGGTGCGGGCGCAGCCGCAGCACGCGGGCGACGACGATGCCGTCGAGCCCTTGGCCGAGCAGGTCGAGCGACTCCACCGCCATGCCGAGGTCGCTCATCTGCTCGCCGAGCGCGACAGGATCGCCCTCGAAGGGCGCGAAGTCACGGAGCCAGGAGAGGAGGACCTTCATCAGAATTGGCGCAGAAAGCGGATGTCGTTGGTGAAAAGCTCGCGCAGGTCGTCGATCTCGTGGCGCGCCTTGGCGAAGCGGTCGATGCCGAACCCGAACGCGAAGCCCTGCCACTCCTCGGGGTCGATGCCGCAGTTCGTGAGCACGTTGGGGTGGACCATGCCGCAGCCACCGAGCTCCATCCACGAACCATCGGGCATGTGGATGTCGAGTTCGGCCGACGGCTCGGTGAACGGGAAGTACGACGGCCGCAGCCGCGACGTGAAGTCGCCGCCGAAGAACGCCTTCGTGAACGCCTCGATCGTGCCCGCAAGGTCAGCGAAGGTGATGCCCTTGTCGACGACGAGCCCCTCGATCTGGTGGAACACCGGCATGTGGGTGGCATCCGCGGTGTCGCTGCGAAACACGCGTCCCGGCATCACCGTGTAGATCGGCGGGGGCGTCGACTCCATGATCCGGGCCTGCACGGGCGAGGTGTGGGTGCGCAGCACCGTCGAACCCGCCTCACCGTGGTTCACGTAGAGCGTGTCGTACATGTCGCGCGCCGGATGGCCGAGCGGGAAGTTCAGCGCGCCGAAGTTGTACCAGTCGGTCTCCACCTCGGGTCCCTCGGAGACCGTGAACCCCATCCCGATGAACACGTCCTCGAGACGCTGCATCGCCTGGGTGACCGGGTGGATGTGGCCGATGCCCTCGACCGGCGGGACCGCGGTGAGGTCGAGCCGCTCGGCCTCCAGGCGCTCGCGTCGCGCCGCGCCCTCCAGCTCGGCCCGCCGCGAGCCGACGGCCGCCTCCACGGTGGCGCGGGCTGCGTTGAGCGCCTGGCCTATCTCCCGTCGGGCGTCGGGGTCGAGGTTGCTCATCTGCTGCTTGAAGGCGCTCAGCGCCGACCGCTTGCCGAGCACCTCAGCGTCGAGCACGCGCAGCTCGTCGAGGGACGAGGCCGCGACAGCGCGGGCGGCAGCGGCGGCGGCGATGCGCTGGATGTCCTCGATCATCGTGGCGTGCACCCTGCCTGCTGGCCCGCGCGGGCGTCCAGTCCTTACGCGTCGTCGTGGAGCTGCTCGAAGGCGTCGGTCAGCAGCGTGAACCGGAACGTGCTGCCGAGCCCGATCTCCGAGCTGGCCGTGAGCGCTCCGCCGTGGGCCTCGACCAGCCCGCGGCTGATCCACAACCCCAACCCCGTGCCCGTCGGCCGGCCGTGATCGCGCCGGAAGAACTTGGTGAACACCTGCGGCAGGTCGTCGGCGGGGATGCCCTCGCCCGTGTCGCGCACGCACACCGCGACCATCCCGTCCTCGGCGTCCTCGCCGTACACGCGCATGCCCTTCGGGCTGGCGTACTTGACGGCGTTCTCGACGAGGTTGGTGAGCACCTGCTCGACCTTGTCGGCATCGGCGTACACGCGGGGGAAATCCGGCTGGAAGCTCACCATGCAGCTGAGGTCGGGGTACTCGAGGCCAACCTTCTCGACCACCGCCTCGGCGATCGCGGGGATGTCGATCATCTGGCGCCGAAGGACGAGCCGACCGGTCTCGAGCCTGCTGATGTCGAGCAGCTCGGTGACGAGACGGGTGACGCGGTCGGCGTCGTGATGGACCTGCTCGAGCATCGCTCGCTTCTGCTCGTCCTTCAGCCGGTCCCAGCGGTTGAGCATCAGCGACGTGTAGCCCTTGACGGACGTGAGCGGCGAGCGCAGCTCGTGGCTCACCGTCGAGATGATCGCGATGCCGCTCTTCTCCCCACTCGGCCGCAGGTTGAGCACGGCGCGGTCGCCGTCGACCAGCGCGGTCACCGTCACCGGCAGGTCGCTGCCGTCCGGGCGGCGGAACGTGAGCTCGAGCTCACCATCGAAGTCAGGCCAACCCTCGCGCAGGACCGGCGCACCGCCGGGGCCCCTGATGTCGAACGCCTCGCCGGCTGGGCTACCCACGAGCGCGGCGGCGCCGTCCCCGAGTGCGTCGACTGCGGCGCGGTTGAGCCCGATGAGGCGACGGTCAGCGTCGAGGACCAGAACGGGATCGGGCAGCAGATCGATCGGCAGCTCCATCAGCCGCTCCCCCGCTGCCTCAGCGCCTCGAAGCACAGCACCGCTCCCGCCATGCCGACGTTCAGCGACTCGGTCCGGCCGGCCATCGGGATGGTCAGCCACTCGTCGACCTCGGCGCCGATCGCGGGCGCTAGCCCGTGCGCCTCGCTGCCGAGCACGATCGCGACGGGGCCCGTGAGGTCGGCCGCGTGGTACGGGGTGCCGTGTCCGACAACGGTGCCGAACCGACGCACACCGGCCGCTCCGAGCTCTTGCAGCACCCGCACCGCGTCTCCTTCGATCACCACTGCCACATGGAACAGCGACCCCGCCGACGCCCTGACGCACTTCGGGTTCAACGGGTCGACCGAGTCGCCGCAGAACAGTACCGCCCGGACCCCGGCCGCTTCCGCCGTGCGCAGCAGCGTCCCAGCGTTGCCGGGATCGGCGATGCCGGCGAGCACGAGGACGGGGCCGGGCACGAGCAGCGCCACGCTGAGCGCGACATCGTGGGGTCGGGCGATGCTCGCGACGCCCTGCGAGGTGACGGTCTCGGTCGCCTTCGCGAGCACGCCGTCAGCCACGTGGAGCACCCGCGCACCAGCGGCGGCCGCCTGCTCGATGATCGGCCCGTCCGCGCCCGGCGCGACGAGGACCTCATCCACGGTGATGCCCGCGCGCAGCGCCTCGTCGAGGAGGAGCGGTCCGTCGATGACGAACGCGCCCTCCTCCCGACGCGAGCTGCGGCGCCTCGAGAGGCGCCGCAGCCGTTGGATGCTCGGGTGGCGGGCGCCGATCGGCGCCTCTGCCATTAGCTGTCCGCGCTCTCCGACGCCCTCGTCGCCGCCTTTACCAGTGCGGTGAACGCGGCGGCGTCGGTGACCGCGAGGTCGGCGAGGACCTTGCGGTCGACATCGATCTCGCCAAGCCGCAGCCCGCTGATGAAACGGCTGTAGGTGGTGCCGTTCAGCCGGCACGCGGCGTTGATCCGCTGGATCCAGAGCTTGCGGAAGTCGCCCTTGCGCGCCCGCCGATCGCGGAAGGCGTACCGCAGGGAGTGCATGACCTGCTCGTTGGCGGACTTGTACGACCGGCTCTTGTTGCCGTAGTAGCCCTTGGCCCGCTCGAGCGTGGCCCGCTTGTGCTTCTTGCTGTGGACGGCGCGCTTGACCCTTGCCATCGAGAGCTCCTTTCGTTCGTTCTGCGTGCTGTGCGATGCGGACGGGCCGGAAGCGCACGATCGGTTGGCATGGGACGTCGGCGTCGCGCCCGCCAGGGCGCAGCCGGCGCTCGAGCGCCGAAGAGGCGCTCGTCGAGACGCGGCTTACAGCCCGAGCAGCCGCTTCATGCGACTCTCGTCGCCGGGGTGGACCGGCGTCTCGCCCTTCAGGCGGCGCATGCGCTTGGAGGGCTTCTTCTCCAGGATGTGGTTGCGGTTGACCTGGAGCCGGCGCAGCTTGCCGGTGCCGGTCACCTTGAAGCGCTTGGCCGCGCCGCTGTGGGTCTTCATCTTCGGCATCGTTGGTTCCTCGTGGTCGGACGCTGGGGCCTAGGCCTGGGCCTCGGTGGCGTCTGTGGTGGCGGTCTCGATGGTGGCGGTCTCGATGGTGGCGGTCTCGATGGTGGTCGT
>CAYSAC010000033.1:16709-19304 GCA_964428815.1 uncultured Acidimicrobiaceae bacterium
TGGTGGCGGTCTCGATGGTGGCGGTCTCGATGGTGGCGGTCTCGATGGTGGTCGTCTCGTGGCTGTCGCCGTTGTCGCTCATCGCGGTGACCGCTGCGGCTGCCTCGTTCTCGGCTGCCTCGGTCTCGGCGGCTTCGGCTGCGGCTGCCTTCTGCGCCGCGGCCTGGGCCCGCTTGTCTGGCGCCAGGACCATCGTCATGTTGCGGCCGTCGAGCCGGGGCGTGATCTCGACGCGGGCGAGGTGGGCGACACCGGCCACGACCTGGTCGAGGATCTTCTTGCCGAGCTCGGGGTGGTGGGTCTCGCGCCCTCGGAACGTCAGGGTCACCTTCACCTTGTGGCCCTCAGCGAGGAAGTGCTCCACCTTGCGGGTCTTGGTGTCGAAGTCACCCCGTCCGATCTTCGGCCGGTACTTCATCTCCTTGATCGTGACGTTGGTCGTCTTGCGGCGGGATTCCTTGGCCTTCTGCGCCGCTTCGTACTTGTACTTGCCGTAGTCCATGATCCGACAGACAGGCGGGTTCGCCTGCGCTGCCACCTCGACCAGGTCGAGGTCGAGCTCGCGGGCTATCGACAGCGCCTCCGGAAGGGGCTTGATCCCGATCTGCTCGCCGCTCGGCGAGACGAGCCGCACCTCGCGGGCGCGGATGCGGTCGTTGATTCGGGGTTCGTTGTTTGCCGGCGGCGTGGTTATTGCCGATCACTCCTCATCGATGCGCAGATCCTCCTGTGCGGGTGGCTGGGGCTGCCCGCCGCAAGGCTGACGCGAAGCGGCGGACGTCGGGAAAGCCGACGTCCGCCCGCAGGGGACCAGCGCAAGCGCCGGGCCACCGGAGAGTGACCTTCGACCCGTCGCACCGACGCAGCTTGCGCTGCCGTGGCCGGGTGGGGGCAGAGCCCCGCTTTCCCATTCGGTTGTGGCGCATAGGGTACGGCCATCTGCCCGAAGCGCACAACAGGAGCACGATGAGCCTCTGGACACCAGGCGGCGAGCACCCGGTCGATCGTGGCGCGCGCGAGCCCGATCCGACACAACCCGCACCGGGTCCTGACGTGGCTTTCGACGACCTGAGCCCGGAAGAGCAGGCCCAGGTGCGGGCGATGGCCGAGGAGATGGAGCAGGTCCGGGCCCAGATGGCTGAGGCGCCCGCCTCCGCCGTCATCGCCAACCACGCCATGGGCCTCTACGAGCTGGCCGCCATCCACCTCACCAGGGAGCCGCCCGCGTTCACAGAGGCGGCGCTGGCCATCGATGCCCTGGCCGCCATCGTGGAGGGTCTCGCCGGGCGGCTCGAGGAGCCGGAGCAGAACCTGCGGGAGGCGCTCCACCAGCTGCGGCAGGCGTTCGTGCAGCTGCGCGAAGGGGACAAGCCGGGCGGCACCGGCCTGACGCCCAATCCAGCCACGTAGCGCGGGCGTATTGTTACGGGGAGAGGTCGACCGAGTGACGAACCCGAGTGGCGCCGCCCACACCGATGAAGAACCAGAGCCGGCGTACCTGCGCGCACTGCTGGGCGACACCGGCGACCTGGCCGCTGTGCTCGAGCGCGACGGGCGCTGCACGTTCCTGAACCGGGCGGGGCGGCGAATGCTCGCCATCCTGCCCGGCACCGTTGCGAGCACGCTCTCGCTCTACGACGTCGTCGCCGCCGAGGACCTGTCCCGCCTGGAGGAGGAGGTCCTTCCGGCCATCGACGAGGACACGGTCTGGTCGGGCCAGCTCATCCTCACGACCGGCGCCGGCACCAAGATCCCAACTCGCACCACGCTGCGGGCTCACGCCGACTCCGGTCGCCTCACGTGGGTGGCGCGCGACGTCACCACCGAGAAGATCGTCACCGACCACCTCTCGTTCAAGGCGTTCTACGACCCGCTCACCGGTCTCCGGCATCGCTCGCTCTTCCTCGACCGGCTCGACCTCTCGCTGCGGCGGATCGACGAGGAGGCCGGTCCGGTCGCGGTGCTGTTCGTGAGCCTCGACCGGTTCAAGGAGAAGAACGACCGGTTTGGCCACGAGGTGGGCGACGAGCTGCTGAAGGCGGTCGCCCGTCGCCTGCAGGCCGTCCTCGACGAGGACGACACAGTCGCCCGCTGGGGTGGCGACGAGTTCGTCGTGCTTCGTGAGGGCGTGAGCGGCGACGACGAGGCGCTGCTGATGGGCGGATGCATCACCAAGGCGTTCGAGGACCCGTTCATCATCGGCGCGCACAACGTGTTCCTCACCGCCTCCGTCGGCGTCGCCACGGCGCGGCCGGGCGAGATGACCACCGACGAGCTGCTGCGCCATGCCGACGCCGCGGGGCAGATGGCCAAGCAGCGCGGCGGCGCGACCGCGCACATCTTCGACGAGGAGATGCAGGCGCGCGCCATGCGTCGGGCCGAGGTCGAGGACGAGCTGCGCGGCGCGGCAGAGCGCGACGAGCTCGTCCTCTACTACCAGCCGGAGATCCTCCTCCGCACCAACGAGATCGTCGCGGTCGAAGCGCTCGTGCGATGGCACCACCCGTACTGGGGCCTCGTGTCGCCCGCGGAGTTCGTGCCGGTCGCCGAGACGAGCAACCTCATCCTCGAGATCGGCGCGTGGGTGCTGCGCGA
>CAYSAC010000034.1:0-19117 GCA_964428815.1 uncultured Acidimicrobiaceae bacterium
AAGGACGTCATCATCCGCGGCGGCAACAACATCCACGCCATCGACATCGAAGCCGCGCTCTACGAGCACCCCGCGGTGCAGGAGGCGGCGGTGGCTGGCGTGCCCCACGCGGTGCTCGGCGAGGACGTCGGCGCGTGGATCGTCCTCGCGCCAGGTGCAGCGGCGACCGCGGAGGAGCTCAAGGTCTTCTGCGCCGAGCGCCTGTCCGACTACAAGGTGCCCCGCCAGTTCACGTTTCTCGACGAGCTGCCCCGCAACGCCACCGGCAAGGTCCTCAAGCGCGACCTTCCCGACCGCTGAGATCAGCGTTCTTGCGGCAGTTCGTCGGGGTCTTCCCCGGCGGTCTCAGAGGGTCCGCGCAACACCGCCCGCCAGCGAGACGGGTTGGACGCGGCGACCGTCCTCCGTGACCGCCTGCTGCCGGCGCGGGCTTGTTGCGACGACCGCTTGAATCCGCCCCGACGAACTGCCAGAACAGCTAGACGGCGCCGATGACGAGGTCGGCGAGGCGCTGGCGCTGCCAACCCTGGCGGCCGAAGAGGACGTCGTCGGCCTTCACCCGCCGGAACAGCAGGTGGCAGTCGATGTCCCAGGTGAAGCCCATGCCCCCGTGGACCTGGATGTTCTCGCCGGTGATCATCGTCGCCGCTTCCGCGACGAAGCCCTTGCACAGCGCGGCCGACGCCTCGCGTTGGGGGTCGTCGACGTGGCTGGCCCACGCCGCGTAGTGCGTCGCCACCCTGGCCAGCTCGAGCTGGTGGAGCATGTCCACGATCTTGTGCTTGATCACCTGGAAGGTGGCGATCGGGCGGTCGAACTGCACGCGGGTCTTGGCGTACTCCGTGGCCATCTCCAGCGCGCGGTCACACGCCCCCACGCTCTCCGAGCACAGGGCGATCCCGATGTCGTCGATGGCACGGGCGAGGAGCGCCCGCTGGTCGCCGGCCGGGCCCACGCGCCGCGCCGGTCGGGCGTCGAGGGTCAACCTCGCCGTCTTGCGCGTCACGTCGAGGGACGGGACCAGCTGGCCTCCTGGGTGGTCGACGGCGAAGGTCGCCAGCCCGTCGCCGTCGCGGGCAACGACGTAGCAGAGGTCGGCGGTGTGGCCGTCGAGCACGAGCGGCTTGATCCCGTCGAGCACCCACCCGTCACCGTCGGGCCGTGCCGCGCACGCGATGCCGTCGAGCGGGTCTCGGGTGCCGCTCTCTTCGATCGCGACGGTCGCCCTGATCCGACCGGCTGCGAGGTCCTCGAGCACGCCGGCATCGTCGAGCCGCAGCGCGACGAGCGTGCCGCAGAGCGTGGAGGAGAACCACGGCCCTGGCAGAGGCAGCGCGCCCGTCTCCTCGCACAGAACGATCGCCTCGAGCAGACCGAGGCCGGCGCCGCCATGGGCCTCCGGGATCAGCAGACCGGGCCAGCCGAGCTCGACGGTCTTGGCCCAGAAGTCCTCGGTGAATCCCCGCTCGTCGTCGACCATGGCGCGCACGTAGGCGGGCGACGCCTCGGTGGCGAGGAAGGAGCGGGCCACGGCTCTGAGGGCGTCCTGCTCGGCGCTGAAGGTGAAGTCCACGGCCAGGAACTCTAGGTGACACCACTGTTAGGTTTCTGCTCGTGGACTTCGCCTACGACGCCGAGGACGAGGCCTTCCGGGCCGAGCTCCGCGAGTGGCTCGACGCCAACCTGGGTGACTTCGTCGACCAGGGCGAGATCGGCGAGGAGCACGCCGACCAGTTCACTCGCACGATGGCCCGGCGCCAGGCCTGGCAGCGTCGGCTGAACGAGGGCCGGTGGGCGGCGATCAACTGGCCGATCGAGTGGGGCGGTCGCGAGGCCACCACCATGCAGAACGTCATCTACTCCGAGGTGATGGCGCACGCTAAGGCGCCGGGCATCTACAACGCCAACGGCATCTGGCAGATCGGCCCCATGATCATCCGCTGGGGTACTGACGAGCAGAAGCACCAGTGGCTGCCTGGCATCCTCGACGCGACGGAGCACTGGTGCCAGGGCTTCACCGAGCCTCAGGCCGGGAGTGACCTCGCCAACCTCCGCACCGCGGCGGTGGCCGACGGCGACGAGTACGTCCTCAACGGCACCAAGATATGGATCTCCACCGCCCATCTGGCGCGGTGGGGCCTGTTCCTCGTGCGCACCGATCCTGACGCCATCGCGCGGGGTGCCAAGCACGAGGGCATCACCGCGCTGATCATCGACATGCACGCCGATGGCGTGCAGTGCAACCCGATCAGGGACATCACCGGCGAGGCGATGTTCGACGAGGTCGTGTTCAGCGATGCGCGCGTGCCGGTCGCCTACCGGCTCGGCGGTGAGGGCGAGGGCTGGAACGTCGCCATGGGCACGCTCACCCACGAGCGGGTCGGCACGGGCGGCCTCGCCATCGGCCTCCGGTCAGAGCTCGACCAGATGATCGACACCGCCCGCAAGCACAACCCCGACGCGCTGGCCGACCCCGGCATCCGCGAGCGCATCGCCCGGATGTACACCCAGGTCGAGCTGACCCGCCTCCTCAACGCGCGGGCCCTGTCCAAAGTGCTGAAGGGGGAGAAGACCTGGCCGGAGGTGCCGCTCGCCAAGCTGCAGTGGAGCCACCTGTCCCAGGCGCTGGCCGAGCTCAACGTGGACATGCTGGGCCCGCTCGCGGTGCTGGCCAAGGGCGGCCCCGACGCGCTGGCCGGCGGCCACGCCGCCCACAACTACCCGTGGCAGCGGTTCACCTCGATCGGCGCCGGCGCCACCGAGGTGCAGAAGAACATCATCGCCGACCGCGCCATCAAGCTGCCGCGGCGCTGATCAGCTCCAGCGCTGGCCGGGATCACCGTTCCTGTCACACCCATTGACTACAAAGGGTCGATGGGAAAGAACAATCGGCAGCGTCGTGCTGCCAAGAACCGCAGGCGCGCTGACCGGGGCGGGCGGCGCCCCGACCAGGTCGGTGGACAAGCCGGCGGCCCGACGTGGGACCTCCCGCCCATCGGTCCCGCAGAGCTGTTCTTCACGGCGATGCACGCGCACCGCAACGGCGACGACGAGACCGTCGCCATGCTCGTCGGCCGGCTCGCGTCGTTGCCCAGGCGGCCGCTCGCCGGGACGGTCCAGGACATGCTCGAGCGCCAGGTCCCCCACCTCTGGAACGGTGGATGGCAGCCGGCCGATCTCGATCGGTCCGTGAAACGCGAGCTTGCCGCGAACGAGTCGCTGGTGCTCCAGTGCGTGCTCGCCTCTGAGGCGTCGGCGTATGTGGCATTAGGAGCGCGGGTCGCGCCGGAGTGGATGGGTCAGCTCGAGTCCATGGGGGCGACTCGCTGGTGGGAGCCCGACCGGCCCTACCTGCTCCAGCTCGACCTCGAATGGCACGACGTCCTGTTCGCGTCGGTTCGGCTCATGAACCTGCTCGGCATCGTTCCCGAGCTTCCGACCCTTACGCCCCCGCCCTCCCAATGGCGGGAGGGCATGGCCACGGGCAGCGTGTCGAACCTCCCGGTGGGCCTGCTCGACAAGGTGCGGAGCCTGCTCGCCAAAGCCGAGTCGACGACCTTCGATGCCGAGGCCGAGGCGTTCACCGCCAAGGCGCAGGAGCTCATGGCCCGGCACCGGATCGACCGGGCTGTGCTCGGCGCAACCGAGCGGGCTTCCCAGGAAGCACCGGTCGGTCGGCGGGTGACACTCGATGACCCGTACGCCGATGCCAAGGCCGCGTTGCTCGACAAGATCAGCACGGCCAACGGCGGACATGCGGTCTGGTCCAGGGGCCTCGGTTTCTCGACGGTGTTCGCGTTCGCCGATGAGCTCGACGCGATCGAGGAGCTGTTCACGTCCCTTCTCGTTCAGGCCACTGCCGCCCTCCAGCGTGAGGGTCCCAAGCACGACCGTCACGGGCGGAGCCGGACAACCCGGTTCCGTCGGTCGTTCCTCGTCGCGTTCGCGGTGCGGATCGGCCAGCGGCTCCGAGAGACCGTCGATGACACGCTGGCGGACGCTCAGACCGAGACCGGCGGTGCGCTGCTGCCGATACTCGCTGCCCGTGACGGCGCGGTGCGCGACGCGGCCGATCGGGCGTTTCCCGACCTCGATACGTTCAGCCCGAGCGCCACCGACGACGAGGGTTGGTTTGCCGGCACGCTGTTGGGCGATCGCGCCGACGTGGGCATCGGGGAGGTCATCGACGAACGAGCAGCGTCGTGATCATGAGGAGCTGAAGCGGCTCGCCGCTGAGCTCGGAACCACCGTCGGCCAAGCTGTCGCCGTGGCCGTCCGCTCGCTTCGCCAGGACCGCATCGGGCAGGAGCTGACCGCAGTCTTGCGCGACGACGAGCTTGCCTGGCTCGATGCTGAACTCGGGTGATGTCGTTGATCTCGAGCTGGGGATGCCCGAGGGCCGGAAGGCCGGATTCCGTCACCCAGCGGTCGTCATCACCGCACAGCGGATCCTCGACGCTTTGCCGTCGGTGGTCCAGGTCGTCCCGCTCACGACGACCGTTCGGCGATTCGGATCCGAGGTGACGGTCGACCCGGATGGGACGAACGGTCTCATGGAGCGGTCAGCTGCTCAGTGCCAGCATGTTGCCATCATCCTCGACCTCCCGTCCCGGGGGCATCCTCTGTAGCGTTGGCGTCAGCCAGCTGGAGGGGAGCGGATGAGCACGACAGAGCTGCGGCGGAACCCGATGGCACCGCCCCTTCCCGCGCTCACCGCGCAGGCCGAGGTGGCGTTGCTCGCTCGCATGCTGCAACGCGAGGGCTATGACGATCACCTGGCCGGGCACATCACCGCTCGCCAGCCCGATGGCACCCTGCTCGTCAACCCGTGGGGCCTGACGTGGGACGAGGTCCGCGCCTCCGACATCATGCGCATCGACCTCGACGGCAGGGTGCTCGAGGGCAAGTGGACCGTGACCCCCGCCATCCCGCTCCACCTCGAGCTGCACAAGGCTCGCGAGGACATCGGCGTGGCCGTCCACAACCACCCGCGCTGGGGCACGATCTGGGCCGACCTTCATCGGGTGCCGCCGGTCTACGACCAGACCTCGGCGATGGTGCCGGGCGATCCAGCGCTCTACGACGACTTCGGTGGCTCGGTGGACGCGGTCGACAACGCTCGGGCGTGCGTGTCAGCCCTCGGCGACGCCCGCATGGCATTGCTCGCCAACCATGGCGTGCTCGTCGTCGGCACCGACATCGCCCAGGCCCACCACCGGTCGGTCGTGCTCGAGTGGCGCTGCCGGCAGGCGTGGCACGTCGAGGCGGTGGGAGGTGGCGTGCCGGTGCGGGACGAGGTGTTCACCCGGTTCGCCGCCCCGTTCGACCACGTGTCGTTCCCCGGCCTGTTCGAGGCGATGGCGCGCCGTGAGCTGCGCGCCGACCCGTCGGTCCTTGACTGACGTCGCGGCTGACCTCTTCCTCCCGGAGCCGGAGCCCCGCGAGGTCCGCGCCACGATCATCTCGGTCGACGACCACCTGGTCGAACCGCCGGACATGTTCGAGGGCAGGCTGCCCGCTCATCTCCAGGACCGAGCGCCGTGCGTCGTCCTGACCAAGAACGGTCACGAGGTGTGGGAGTTCGACGGGCAGCAGGACAGCCAGGTGGGCATGAACGCGGTCGCGGGGCGACGCCCGGAGACAGTGAAGGTGGAGCCCTTCCGCTTCGACCAGATGCGCAGGGGCTGCTGGGACGTCGACGCGCGCGTCCACGACATGGACCTGAACGGCGTGTGGGCGTCGCTCAGCTTCCCGTCGATGATCACCGGGTTCTGCGGCCGCGTGTACTCGCAGTGCTCTGACGCCGAGCTCGGGCTGGCCACCACCCGCGCGTGGAACGACTGGATGTACGACGCGTGGTGGTCGCCGCACCCCGATCGCATCATCCCGATGGGCATCACGTGGTTGTCGGATCCTGAGATCGGGGCGGAGGAGATCCGCCGCAACGCCGCCCGGGGCTTCCGCTCGGTGACGCTGCCGGAGCGGCCCCACCTGATCGGCTACCCGTCGATCTTCACCGACTACTGGGAGCCGATCCTGCGCGCCTGCGCTGAGACCGACACGGTGGTCAGCCTGCACGTCGGATCGTCGGGCCTCGGCGACTTCCCGCCGGGGTGCGACGAGGCGATCATGCCGCTGGCCGCGACGCTCTTCGGCCAGCTGTCGCTCACCGCGTGCACGGAGTGGCTCTGGTCGGGCCACCCCGTGCGGCTCCCGAACCTCAAGATCTCCATGGCAGAGGGCGGCATCGGCTGGGTGGCCATGCTGCTCGACCGGCTCGACAACATCGTCGACCGGTCGGGTTACGGGTTGGGGTGGGACAAGCGCCCAGCTGACGTCCTGCGCCGCAGCTTCTGGTTCTGCACCATCGACGACCCGTCCACCATCGAGACCCGCCACGCCATCGGCGTCGAGAACATCATGGTGGAGGTGGACTACCCGCATGGCGACTCAACGTGGCCCGACACCCAGGCCGTCATCGATCAGGCGTGGGGCCACATCCCTCCGGCCGAGCGGCGCGCGATGTGCTGCGAGAACGCGGCCAGCCTCTTCCGTCATCCGTTGCCCGACCGGGTCCTGCCCGAGACCTGAGAGACGCAAGAATCACGTCGGACCGAGGACGTAGCGCCCGGTTTCGGGGTGGCGGTACCACCCGCCGGCGGCCGCGGTGCCGCCGTCGACGTGGATGGTCTGCCCGGTGACGTAGCTGGAGAGGGCGGAGGCGAGGAACACCGCGGCGCCGGCCATCTCGTCGACATGGCCCGTGCGACCGAGCGGCACCATGTCGGCGAAGTGCTCGAAGGCGCCGGGCGGGGCGACGGCTTCGAGCCCCTCGGTGATGGTGACATCGGGCGCGAGCGCGTTGACCCGGATCTGGTGCGGCGCGAGCTCGAGGGCCGCCGTCTTGGTGAAGCTGATCACCCCAGCCTTGGCCGCCGCGTACGCGGCGTAGCCCGGCGCGGCGCGCGTGCCCTCGATCGAGGTGACGTTGATGATGCTGCCCGGCGTCCCAGCATCGACCATCGACCGCGCGACGCGCTGCGTGCACAGGATGACGTGCTTGAGGTTGGCCCGGTGCATCGCGTCCCAGCCATTCTCAGTGCTCTCGAGCAGCGGCAACCAGAACACGCCGCCGGCGTTGTTGAGCAAGATCGAGACCGGGCCGAGCTCGGCGATCGTCCGGGCGAGCGCAGCATCGACCTGCGCCGATTCACGGACGTCGGTGGTGATGCCCAGACCGCCGACCTCCGCCGCAGCCGCGGCGCAGGTCGCCTCGTCGCGCTCCCAGATGGCGACGCGAGCCCCGAACGCGGCGAACCCGTTGGCGACGCCGCGGCCGATGCCAGAGCCGCCGCCGGTGATCACCGCGACCTTGTCCGTGAGCAGCGCGGCGCTGGGGTCGAGAGCCATCGGGCGAACCTAGTTCTCGATCTCGAGCATCCCGGCTCGGCCGCTGTCGGCGAACGCTTGGTGCAGGTCGGCGATGTCGGCGTCGGTGAGGCGCCGGTAGGGCCCGTTGGCCGACGGGCGCCACCAGACCGGATCGGGTGCGCTCCACCGATCGGCGCGCAGCGGCTTGCGGTCGATCTTGCGGGTCGCGGTGAGCGGGAGGCTGTCCACGATCCGCACGAATCGGGGTGCCCACTTGGTGCCGAGGTCAGGTTGGGCGACGAGGAAGGCCGCGAAGGTGGCGGGATCGAAGGTGGCGCCATCGTCGAGCTCGAGGGCGGCCATCACCTGGTCGGCGGTTCGCGGGTCGGGCACCGCGTAGACGGCGACAGCGGCCACGCCGGCGAACCGGCCGAGGATCCGCTCGACCGGCGCCGCCGCGAAGTTCTCGCCGTCGACGCGCAGCCAGTCGGCGGTGCGGCCCGCGAAGTAGAAGGTGCCGGCCTCGTCGCAGTAGCCGAGGTCGCCGGTCCAGTACCAGCCGCCCCGCGCTCGCTCGGCGTCAGCCTCGGCGTTGGCGTAGTAGCCCTCGAAGGCCGAGAGCCGGTCGCGGCCGACGATCTCGCCGATCGCCTCACCCGGGTTCAGCAGCCGTCGTCCGTCGCCGAAGCGCGCTCGTGGGCATTCCTCGCTCGTATCAGGGTCGACGACCGCGACATCGAACCCCTCCTGCGGGCGGCCGAGCGCCTCCGGTGGCATGCCGTTGAACGGGCGGATCACGACCGCGCCCTCGCTCGAGCCGTAGCCCTCGACCACGTAGCAGCCGAACCGCCGACGGAACTCCTCGATGTCGCGCGGCGAGGCTTCCGACCCGAGACCCCAGCTCAGCTGGTTGTCACCGTCGTCGGCCGACTCGGGCACCGCGAGGATGTAGGAGAGTGCCCGTCCCACGTAGTTGAAGTACGTGCACCCGTGACGGCGGATGTCGGGGAGGAAGGCCGAGGCGGAGAAGCGGTCTCGCAGCACGACCGTCGCGCCGGCGACGACACCGGGCAACAGGTTGGCGAGGAGGGCGTTGCCGTGGAACAACGGCATCGCGCAATAGAGCACGTCGTCGCCGGTGAAGGCGACCGCCGACGCCGCCGCAGTGCGCGCCGCCCGTCCCTGGCTCATCCGCACGGCCTTCGGCGCGCCCGTCGACCCCGAGGTGAACAGCAGGAGGTAGAGATCGTCGGGGTGGGGGAGCGGTGCGGGGAGCCCTGTGCCGCGGTGCGCTGCGACCTGCGCTGCCCACGCGGGCTCGTCGACCGCGATGACCTCGCACTCGCCGAGGTCGAGCCCGTCGAGGAGTGCTGCTTGGCTTCGGTCGGTGAGCACGAGCCGGCAGTCGGTGTGGCGGATGTCGTGGGCCAGCTGGTCGCCCCGTCGGGTGGGGTTGATGCCCACGACGACGGTGCCGGACAGCGCGGCCCCGCCGAGGACGAAGACGTACTCGGGCACGTTCGCGAGGAGCACACCGACGTGCAGCGGTCGGGCCTCGGCGAGCGTGGCGAGCAGCGATGCGCGCGCCGCGCACTCGGCCACGACCTCACGCCACGACCAGCACGCGTCGTCCGCGCGCACGCCGGGGTTGGCATCGTCGACTCGGCGGGCGACCAGCTCCGCGACGGTGGCGGTCACTAGGAGCCTGCTGAGCAATCCGTGCGTGCATCCGCCGAGTCAGGTTCGGCGCTCGCAAGGACGCAGAACCGACGCGCATGCCTTGCCCATCCGCTAGGGCCGAGGACGAAGCGAGCGGCGAAGCTGGCCGGCGAGGTGCGCACAGGCATTGCTCAGCAGTCTCCTAAGCGGACGCGGCGGCCAGCTCGTCGATGCCCATGAATCCCTGGCGGATGATGATCAGCATGGCGTCGATCACGTCTGGCTCCTCGGCGTAGCCGAGCGTGATCACGCTGTAGGGCAGCCGCTCGATGAGCGCGAGGAAGGCGAGGGAGTCGACGAGCGGGTCGCCGAAGCGGCGTCGGCCGAGGATCTGGATGAGGCGCTCGACCACCGACGCCGCGATCTGCTTCGAGAACGTGTCCAGGTCGGGGTCGGGTGACTTCATCTCCTGCCAGGTGCTGATCACCCCGCCGTTGGTCCTGTACGTCGCGAACCACGCCTGGAGCCATCGTCGCAGGGGCTCAGTGTCGACCGACTCCGGGAAGTCGTCGATCAGCTCGGTCATCTCCGCGCTCGCCTGCTCTATGAGGACGCGGAAGAAGTCGTCCTTGTTCTCGAAGTAGCGGTAGAAGCTGCCGTGGGACACCCCGGCCGCGGCCACGATGTCGTCGACGCGGGTGGCGTGGTAGCCGTGGACGGGGAGCACCACCGCGCCGGCATCGAGGAGCCGCCGTCGCGTCTTCTCGCCGCGCTGGCGCAGGGTGCGGCCGGGCTGGGCATCGGGCGACTCGGGCCAGCGCCGCGATCGACGGCGGGGAGGAGGCACGCCGGTGGAGCGCACGTTCACCCCAGGGGTCGGGCCCGCGAGGAGCCGATGCACGACCGCCGCGAGTCCGTCGATGCACCGATCGCGATCGACGGGCTGGTCTTGGTTTCGCCAGTAGAAGTTGCACCGGACGACCATCGTGACGATGCCCGTCGCCAGGGTGTCGGTCTCCAAGCTCGGGTGACGTGCGCCGAAGCTGCGAACCAGTGCGTCGCCCAACCGGTCGCGGATGGTGCCGGAACCCTGGGCAAGCGAATCGTGATCGCGTATGGCGGCCTGGAACTCAGAGAACACCGGCGCGTACTCGTCATAGAGATCGGCGAAGGCGCGCAGCCACTCGGACAGGGTGGCGACACCACGCTCGTCGGGGGTGATGGTGCCGAGCCGCTCGCCCAGCCCGACCATCGCATGGCCAAGCTGACCCGCGAGCTTCCAGAACACGTCGTCCTTGCTGGAGAAGTACTGGTAGAACGCGGGCCGCGAGCAGCCCGTGCGCTTGGTGATCAGCTCGACCCTCGCGCCGTGGAACCCGACCTCGGAGAAGACCTCGAGGGCCGCCTCGAGGATCCGGCGCTGCGTATCGGTGCCGCGCTCGCCGACCAGCGGGTTGTTGCCGAATGGCGGGCGCCGCACGATGCTCGTCCCGTCCACCTCGCTCACGGTACTAATCTAACGGTGCTGTCACATAGCGGTGGGGAGGCTGTCCATGCAGGTCGATGATCTGATCCTCGTGAGCGTCGATGACCATGTGGTCGAGCCTCCCGACCTCTTCGAGGGTCGGCTGTCGACCAAGGCGGCCGAGCGGGCGCCCTTCATCGAGAAGCTCGAGAACGGGCGCGAGGTGTGGATGTTCGAGGGGCACGCGCTGCCCAACGTGGGCCTCAACGCCGTCGCCGGGCGGGTGCCGGAGGAGTACGGGCTCGACCCGCTCGCCTTCGAGGAGATGCGCCCCGGTTGCTACGACATCGACGAGCGCATCCGCGACATGAACGTCAACGGCGTGCTCGGCTCGCTGAACTTTCCGAGCCTCGCCGGCTTCACCGGCCAGCTGTTCTCCACCTGTCCTGACAAGGACATCGCGATCGAGCTGCTACGGGCCTACAACGACTGGCACATCGAGGACTGGTGCGGCACCCATCCGGGTCGCATGATCCCGCTGGCCGTGCCGCCGTTCTGGGATCCCGAGCTGATGGCGGCGGAGGTCCGGCGCACCGCGGAGAAGGGCTGCCACGCGGTGACGTTCTCCGAAAACCCCTCCAAGCTCGGCAAGCCGAGCTTCCACACCGACCACTGGGACCCGTTCCTCGCTGCGTGCGAGGAGACGAACACGGTGATCTGCCTCCACATCGGCTCGTCCTCAGAGACGGTCATCACGTCGATCGACGCGCCGATCGACACGCTGATCACCCTTCAGCCGATGAACATCGTGCAGTGCGCGGCCGACCTCGTGTGGTCGCCGATGTTCAGGAAGTTCCCCAACCTGCGGATCGCGCTGTCCGAGGGCGGCATCGGCTGGATTCCGTACTTCCTCGAGCGGATCGACTACGTGTACCAGCACCACAAGGCGTGGACGAACCAGGACTTCGGCGACAAGCTGCCGAGCCAGGTGTTCAACGAGCACATCTACACGTGCTTCATCGACGACGCCGTCGGGATGGAGGTGCGCCACCACCTCAACGGCGACCACATCCACTGGGAGTGCGACTACCCGCACTCCGACTCCACGTGGCCCACGTCGCCAGAGCTGGCCATGAAGTACCTCTCGGACGTGTCCGATGAGGAGATCAACAAGATCACCCACCTCAACGCCATGCGGAGCTTCTCCTACGACCCGTTCGCCCACATCCCCCGCGAGCAGGCAACGGTCGGCGCGCTGCGCGCCCAGGCCACCGACGTGGTCACGACGCCGGTCAGCCATGGCACCGGCAAGTTCCAGGACGAGGGCATCGTGACGGCGATGACGCTGGCCGAGCGGATGGGCAAGAAGGGTTGAGCGACGCGCCCTTCCGGGTGCTGCCGGCGATCGACGACGAGAACCGGTTCTTCTGGACCTCGGGGGAGGACGGCAGGCTCCGCTTCCTCAGGTGCCAAGGGTGCGGCTACTACCTCCACCCTCCGCTTCCGCGATGCCCGGCGTGCGGCGGCACCGACCTCGAACCCGAGCCGGTCAGCGGCCGCGGCGAGGTGTTCTCCTTCACCGTGAACCACCAGTCGTGGGATGGCAGCAGCGAGCCCTACGCCATCGCTCTTGTCGCCCTCCCCGAGCAGGAGGGCCTGCGGTTGACGACCAACATCGTCGGCTGCCCGGTAGAGGAAGTCCACATCGGCATGCCGGTCCAGGTGCACTTCGAGCACCGCGATCCGGTGTGGTTCCCGCTCTTCGAGCGCGACGATGACTGACTTCGAGCGGCGGTCGATCATCTCCGGCATCGGGCAGTCGGCCATCGGCCGCCGCCTCTACCGCACCGGTCTCGACCTCACGATCGAGGCGTCTCTCGCGGCGATCGGCGACGCCGGGCTGACGATCGCCGACATCGACGGCATCGCCACCTATCCAGGCGGCGGGATGGGCGGCGCCGGGTTCGCGGGGCCGGGCACGCCGGAGGTGCAGGAGGCGCTGCGGCTCGAGGTCAGCTGGCACTCCGGCGGGCTCGAGGGCGCCGCCCAGCTCGCCGCGGTGATCAACGCGGTGATGGCGGTCGGCGCCGGCCTCGCTCGCCACGTGCTCGTCTATCGCACCGTCACCGAGTCCTCCGAGCAGGGCGAGGGTGGGCGCCAAGGCATCGGCATCGGTGGCGGGGGTGGTGGCGGTGGCTCCCGCGGCGTGGGCGGCCCGTTCCAGTGGAGCATCCCGTTCCGCGCGTACTCGGCGGCCAACTGGCTGGCGATCAACGCCCATCGCCACTTCCACGAGTACGGGACGACGTCGGAGCAGCTCGCGATGATCGCCATCAACGCCCGCCGCAACGCCGGGTTGAACCCGAAGGCGATCTACCGCGACCCGATGACGCTCGACGACTACTTCGCGGCCCGGATGGTGACCTCGCCGTTCCGCTTGTACGACTGCGACGCGCCCGTCGACGGGTGCACCGCGGTGATCGTCTCGCACGCCGACCACGCCCGCGATGTCGACCATCCCGTCGCGAGGGTCGAGGCCGTCGGCACCGCGCTGCGAGGGCGCCCGAGCTGGGACCAGTTCGATGACATGACGACGATGGCGGCGCGTGACGCCGGTGCCCACCTCTGGACGCGCACTGACCTCACGCCGGCCGACGTCGACGTGGCTGAGCTGTACGACGGGTTCAGCTTCCTGGCGATGACGTGGCTGGAGGCGCTCGGGTTCTGCGGCAAGGGCGAGTCGGGCCCGTTCATCGAGGGCGGCAGCCGCATCGCCCTCGACGGCGAGCTGCCCCTCAACACTCACGGCGGCCAGCTGTCGGCCGGGCGGCTGCACGGGTTCGGCTTCATCCACGAAGCGTGCGTGCAGCTGCGCGGTGAGGGCGGCGACCGCCAGGTCTCCGGCACCGTCGAGGTTGCGGCCGTAGCCAACGGGGGCGGACCGATCGCCGGCGCCATGCTGCTCACGCGAGAGGGCTGACGCGCGATGACGCTGCTGATGCTGCTGGAGATGGTCGCCTCGACGTTCGGTGACCGGCTGGCGATCGGCCCCGCGGCGCGTGGGCTGACCTACCAGCAGCTGCTCGACCGCGCCGGTGCCGGCGCCGAGGTGCTGCGCGGCAGCGGCGCCCGGCACCTCGCTTATGTCGCGTCCAGCGACGAGGCCTTCCCCGTCGCTCTGTTCGCCAGCGCCTGGGCCGGTGTGCCGTTCATCCCTCTCAACTACCGCTTGGGCGAGGAGCAGCTGCGCGCCTTGCTCGATCGCCACGAGGGCGTGCTCGTGGTCACCGGCGACGAGGCCGCCCCGCTGGTGGCGGGCGCGGCCGCGTCGGTCATGTCGGTCGAGGCGTGGAACGCGGCGACGAGCGAGCCGGTCGCGGCCGAGCCGTCCGACACAGATGGCGAGGATGTCGCGGTGCTGCTCTACACGAGCGGGACGACTGCCGCGCCGAAGGCGGTGGTCCTGCGCCACCGCCACCTGAGCTCCTACGTGATCGGCTCGGTCGAGTTCGCGGGGGCCGATGAGACCGACGCCACGCTCGTCAGCGTGCCGCCGTACCACATCGCCGGTGTCGCCAACGTGCTGTCGAACGTGTACTCGGCGCGCCGCATCGTGTACCTCCCCGCGTTCGCCCCCGACCGCTGGCTCGCCACCGTGCGCGATGAGGGCATCACCCACGCGATGGTGGTGCCGACGATGCTGGCCAGGGTGGTCGAGCTGCTCGGCGACGGCGAGACCGCGGCCACGCCGACCCTTTGCTCCCTTGCCTACGGTGGTGCCCGCATGCCGGTCGCTGTCCTGGAGCGGGCGCTGGCCGCCTTTCCCGGAACCGACTTCGTCAACGCGTACGGGCTCACCGAGACCAGCTCGACGATCGCGGTCCTCGGACCCGACGATCACCGTGACGCCCTCGCTGGCGGGAGCGACGCAGCGCGGCGCCGGCTCGGCTCCGTCGGCCGCATCGTCCCCGGCGTCGAGGTCGACGTCCGCGACGGCGAGATCTGGGTGCGGGGCGAGCAGGTCTCGGGGGAGTACCTCGGTCAGGTTGCGGCCGTCGATGCCGACGGCTGGTTCCCCACCCGCGACCGCGGCTGGCTCGACGACGAGGGGTACCTCTTCATCGACGGCCGCGCCGACGACACCATCATCCGTGGCGGCGAGAACATCGCCCCCGCCGAGATCGAGGACGTGCTCCTCACCCACCCCGCAGTGCTCGCCGTGGCCGTCGTCGGCCTCCCCGACGAGGAGTGGGGCCAGCGCATCGCCGCAGTCGTGGTGTTGCGCGACGGCGCCGCTGTCGGCGCGGAGGAGCTGCGCGAGTGGGCGCGAGCGACGCTGCGCTCGTCCAAGACGCCCGACCTCATCGCATTCCGCGACGACCTGCCCCACACCGAGACCGGCAAGCTGCTCCGCCGTGCCGTCCTCGCCGACCTCGAGGCGCTCCACTGATGCCGTTCGACCTCGACGACCTCGTCGGCTGCCTGAACCTCACGACGGTCGAGCCCGGGGTGGTCGAGGGGAGGAACCTCGACCTCGGCTACCACAGGGTGTTCGGCGGTCAGATCCTTGCTCAGGTGCTGACGGCCGCCTCCGACGCCTCGCCGGAGAAGTCGGTGAAGTCGCTCACCGTGCTGTTCCCGCGAGAAGGCGACACCACCAAGCCGATGCGGTACCGGGTCGACAAGCTGCAAGATGGGCGCACCTTCGGCACCACCGAGGTCATCGGCTCGCAGGACGGCAAGGTGATCGCCGCCGCCATGGTGTCGATGCACGTCGACGAGGACGGTCTCCATCGCAGCGACGCACCACCCGAGGTCGGCGGCCCCGACGCGGCCACGCTCCACGAGCTCGCCATGGTGCCGTGGGAGGTGCGCGTGGTCGGTGGCGTCGACCTGTCCGACCGCCGCGCCGGTCCGCCCCGGCTCGAGATGTGGATGCGGGCACCGGCGTTGGGCGACGCCCGCGCGGTGCACCAAGCACTTCTCGCCCATGCGACCGACCTCACCCTGATCGGCACCGCCCTCCGTCCGTTCGACGGTGTGTCGCAGGCGGACTCGACGGTGACGCTGCACACGGCCGTGACCTCGCATTCGCTGTGGTTCCACCAGCCGTTCCGGGTCGACGACTGGCTGTTGATCGCCCAGCAGAGCCCGGTGGTGGCCAACGGCCGCGCTTTCGCGCGGGGCGAGGTGTTCTCCAGCGCCGGCGAGGTGGTGGCGTCCTTCGCCCAGGAGTCGATGATCCGGAGCGTGGAGCCCCCGGCATGACCGTTGCTCATGGACCCCACGACCCGACGACGGCGACACCGGCGCGCCCTCCCGGGTCGGTCAGACGGACGACCAGCCTCGACCTTCTGCGCGCGGAGCGGGGCGGTCCTATGGGCTTCGTCGGGCGCGGGCGCGACCTGCTCACCGGCACGGACGGCTCAGCCACGGTGCTGGACGAGGTCGTGGTACGGGGCTCGATCGCGCCGAGCGGCGAGCTGCTCGCCATCGACGCGTCCCCGAGCGCGCCCGAGCTCGGGACGCTCGTCGGCGCCTCCGTGCGGCGGGGCTTCAGGGCGTTGATGGACGAGGCGTTGCCCGTCCACCGTGACGGGCGCACGGTGCTGCACCTGCTCCTCGACGACCTGCCCGTCGTCTCCTTCGTCTCGGGTTACGGCGAGATGCGCGAGCACCCGGCCATACGGCTGTCGCCAGGCGCGGCCGCCCGGATGGTCGACGTCTGCGCCGGCTGGCAGGCGGGGGCGACGATGATGCAGGCGATCGGCGACACAGGCTTCCTTCCGACGCCGGTCGGCCCAGTTGCACCAGAGCTCACCTCGGCTGACGATCCCATCGGCTGGCACGACCTCCCGCCGGTCGAGCGGGGCGAGCTGCGCCGCCGGCGCCGCCTCGACCTGAAGCTCGGCGATCCGCTGCGCGCCGAGGCCATGTTCCGCGACA
The DNA here is from genome assembly GCA_964428815.1 of uncultured Acidimicrobiaceae bacterium. Classification (GTDB taxonomy): domain Bacteria; phylum Actinomycetota; class Acidimicrobiia; order Acidimicrobiales; family CAYSAC01; genus CAYSAC01. The sequence continues at coordinate 16,442 of CAYSAC010000034.1, forward strand.
GCCACCGATCCATGGACGGCCAGGAGGACATCCTCCACGAGTACGAGGTGGTGGCGACCATCGACCCGGCGACCGATGAGGTGCGCAGCGCCGAGGCCACGCCGCGGGTCCTGCCATGGCCGGAGTGCCCGCAGGCGGCAGCGAGCGCAGCCAAGATCGTGGGGCAGCCAGCGGGCTCGCTGCGCGCCCACGTTCTCGACGAGCTCACCGGCATCGAGACCTGCACCCACCTCAACGACATCTTGCGATCCCTCGCCGACGTCGTGGCCCTCGCCACCGTGCTGGCGTGACCGACCCCAGCGTTCAAGAATGGACTTTCGACGGCAAGGTCGCCCTCGTCACCGGCGCGTCCCGCGGCGTGGGGGCGGCGGTGGCCGTCGCCCTCGCCGAGGCCGGCGCCAGCGTCGCGTGCGCGGCTCGGTCGACGTCGTCGGCACCACAACGCACGCCTGGCACCCTCGACGAGACGGTTGCTCGCATCGAAGCGGCCGGCGGGCGGGCCGTCGCGGTCCCGACCAACCTGGCCGACGCCACCCAGGTCGAGGCCATGGTCGAGCGCACGGTCGACGCGCTCGGCCGTCTCGACGTGCTCGTGAACAACGCCGCGGTCACCTTCGTCGGTGACCTCGACATCCCCCTCGGCCGCCACGACCTGGTGATGGAGATCAACCTCCGGGCCCCGCTCGTGGCCACCCGCGCCGCTGTCCCGCACCTGCGTGCTACCGGCGACGGTCGTATCCTCAACGTGTCATCGGTCGCCGCCCTCCTCCCCATCCCAGGGCTGATGTCCTACGGCATCTCCAAGATCGCCCTCGAGCGGCTCACCGTCGACCTGGCTCGCCAGCTCCAGGGCGACGCCATCGCGGTGAACTGCTTCCGCATCGATCTACCTGTGGCGTCGGAGGGGTTCGTCGCCAACACACCGGGCGCCGACCGGTCGAGCTGGGAACCGTGCGAGGTTGCGGCGGAGGGCGTGCTGTGGATGCTTCGGCAGCCGCTCGGCTACTCGGGTCGTCGCGAGAGCATGCTCGGCCTGCGCCAGCGCGAGGGGATCATGGCGTCGCGTGCGGCAGCGCCCTCGGAGGGCGTGCCGGTCACCGAGCTGTTCGACGGGCTGGCGCCACCGACCGAGACCATGTTCGCCGAGCCGTATCGGGAGGATGGTGCCGGATGACCACCGACGCGGCCGCGGGCATCGCCCGCCACAAGGAGGTGCTGGCGAGCGGCCAGCACCTGCTCTCTGCTCTGAAGATGCGCGACGTCGAGGTCGAGGGGGCAGGGCTGGCCGTCGAGCTCGAGGTCGACGACACGCTCGCTGGGGCGCGCGGCGCGCTGCAGGGCGGGTTGGTTGCCACCCTCGCCGACATCGTCGGCGGCCGGTTGGCCATGGTCGGCCTCGATGCGAGCGCGATCGTGGTGACCTCCGACCTCACCGTCCACTACCTCGCGCCCGTGATGGCCGGCCCCGCGCACGCCGTCGGCACCGTTCTGCGCCGCGGCCGGCGCGTGATCGTGGTGCGCGTCGACATCCATGACGGCCGCGGTGGACCGCTGGCCGCGGCATGCACCCTCGCCTTCACCGTCGTCCGCCCGACCACCTAGAACGGATCAGAGCCAGGTCTCGACGAGCGGGTTCTTCGCACCCAGCGCGCCTTCCGAGCCGTAGGGGTGCCACCGGATGAAGGCCTGCTCGTGGTGGAACGCCTTCTCCTCTCCGGCCGCGATCGCGTCGCTGTGCGCGGGTTGGGCGTGCCCGTACGCGTAGGTCGACAGCGCTCGCGTCGACTCCCAGAGCGAGCACGTGCAGACGAACGGCGGGCGAGCGAGCCCGGTGGCCCAGATGAGCCCGGGCGCGGCGACCACCGCGCCCTCGGCCTTGGCACTGGCGCGGAGGAAGCGGACGGTCTGGGTGAAGCGGAGCCGGCCCAGCGTGAGCACTGCCGCGGGCCCGTCATGCTCGACCGACCGAGCGCCCGGGACGCCGTCACCGAGGCCGGGCCACGAGCCGAACGCGCGCAGCGGTGCGAGCCGCAGGCGCTCGCCGCCGGCGAGCGTCGCCGCGAGCGGGTCGGTGGCGAGAAACGTGTCGAGCGCGTCGTCGCCGTCCCAGAAGGCAACGAGGCCGACGCGCCCGAGTTCGGGTGCGGGCCGCACTGAGCCGCTGAGCGTCGCGGTCAGGCCGACGTTCGCATGGCGCAGGCCGGGGACCGCCGCCGGCTTCGGCGTCTTGCGGAGCACCGCGAGCGCCGATCGGAGTCCGACATCAGCGATGTGCACCGAGGCGATCATCAGCCCCGGACCGTAGTAGCGCGGGGCGTTCTGGCTGACATCAGCCGCGCGGCAGGCCCAGGATGCGCTCGCCGATGATCGTGCGCTGCACTTCGCTCGTGCCGCCGGCGATGCTCGCCGCCCGGCTCCACAGCCACTGCCGCTGCCAGGTGCCCGCGCTCGTCGTGCCGTCGGGCGCCGGCCATTGCGACGAGGCGTCGCCGAGCACGTCCAGCGCGGTGCGGGAGAGGTGCTGGGTCATGTCGCTCCACGCGAGCTTGATGACGCTCGACTCTGGTCCTGGCTCGTCGCCCCGCCCGAGCCGCGACAACGTCCGCCAGTTGTGCAGCCGGAGGATGCGCAGCTCGACGAACGCCTGTGTGAGCGCGTCGGCGACGAGCGGGTCGT
>CAYSAC010000035.1:0-18849 GCA_964428815.1 uncultured Acidimicrobiaceae bacterium
GGAATCAACAGAAGTGCTCATCTGGGACCTCGGCTCGCTCTCGCTGTGCGCCACCGAGGTCCGGAGCCACGCTGCGGCCATGCAGCCGCTGTGCCAGAGGGTACTCGCCACCCGTCGGATCACGCGCGCGGGCGTTGCGGAAAGGGGAACCGACGCAGAGGTCATGCGCGAGTCCCTGCCGACCACAAAACGACCACATTCGAATCGAAAACAGGGGTAAACAGGGGTCAACGCCGGTCAACGAAAAGCGGCTCTGACGTGCGATTTCGCGGTTTCGAGCTCGCTGGCCGAGACGGCCTGATCGAGTTCGGGACGCAGAGGTCATCGGTTCAAATCCGGTCAGCCCGACCATCATTCGCCCTCATCAAGGACGTCGCGGGCGGGCGATCCACGGAGGCAACGCGGTGAGCACACAGGTCCGGCACCCGATCTTTGCGCGTCTCTATGTGCGCCTCAGCGGCGCGGCCGAAGCCAAAGGAGCCGCCGAGCACCGCGAGGAGATGCTCGACGGGCTGCACGGTCGAGTGGTGGAGGTCGGCGCCGGCAACGGGTTGAACTTCGCGCACTACCCGGCCACGGTCACCGAGGTGATCGCCGTGGAGCCCGAGCCCCACCTCCGCAAGCTCGCGCTGGCGGCCGCCAGCGATGCGAAGGTTGCCGTGACGGTGGTCGACGGCACCGCGGACTCGTTGCCAGTCGAGGACCGCACCTGCGATGCCGCGGTGTGCTCGCTGGTCCTGTGTTCGGTCGCCGACCAGGCCGAGGCCCTTTCCGAGATCCGGCGGGTGCTGCGCCCGGGAGGAGAGCTCCGCTTCTACGAGCACGTGCTCAGCGACAGCCCACGCCTCGCCTGGTTCCAGCGCCGCGTAGATGTGATCCACCCCTACGTCGCTGGCGGGTGTCACGTCACCCGTGACACCGAGCGCGCCATCCAAGACGCTGGCTTCGAGATCACTCGGATCCGCCGGTTCCGATTCGCGCCCGAGCTGCTCTCCGCCCAAGCGGCCCCGAAGATCCTCGGCACAGCGCGCGTCCCCGCGGGTTGAGCGGCACTACGGTGAGCGAGTCGTGAGCTGGAAGAAGGCGCTGCTCGTCGCATTGGTCGTGCTGCTGGTCCTGATCGGGCTGCCCCTGCTCATGCCGGCCATGGAGGGCGCGGCGACGTGTGCCGACTGCGGTCCTGTGGTGATGGCAGGCCCGACCTGCGTACTCGCCGCAGTGCTGGCCGGCTGCGCGCTCGCCATCGCGCTGCTCTCCCAGCTGATCCGCGCGCGGCGCGATGAGCTCCTCGATCTGTTGCGCGCAGCGCTCTTCGATCGACCCCCCCAGTTGGCCTGAGCGCGCTCGCGCGCGCCCATTTCACAGGTTCGGACCGCCCGGTCAGAGCCCAGGCCAACCACGATCTGAGGAGGTCGAAACCGATGACAACGCTCTTCGCGTTGCTGTTCCCGCTCGCCGGGTGCGCCGCAATGATGTTCCTGTGCAGTCGGATGATGCGCCGCGGCAGCTGCGCCACCGACACCACGACGCCGGCTGAAGCGATAGAGATCGCGGAGCTCCGCGTCGAGGTTGCCGAGCTGCGCTCGCTGCTCGAGCCGGCTGGGGACGCCGTCGAGGAGATTCGATCCTGATGCTTCGGTCTCTAGCCCCCCTGCTCGGTTGCGGCGTGATGATGCTCGTGTGCATGGCTGTCATGGCCATCGCCGGCGCACGCAACCGCACCAACCAATCGAGCCCGCCGGCGTCGGGCGACGAGGTCGCCGCGCTACGCGACGAGGTGACGCGGCTGCGCGCGCTCGACGAGCAGCGGCGCGCCACGCTCGAGGAGCCGGCGCCGTGAGCCTGTGGGCTGTGTTGGTCACCGGGCTGTTGGCCGGCGGCGCCTCGTGTGCTGCGGTCCAAGGCGGCCTGCTCGCTGGCGCCGTCGCTCGACGCCGCGGCGAAGCAGAGCTCGTCGCCCCCGGGGCCGCGACCAAGGGCGAACGACCCCGCAAGCCTTTCCCGCCCCCGTCAGCAGCGGTGCTGGACGACGCCGTGCCGGTCGGGTCCTTCCTGGCGGGCAAGCTCGTCACCCATGCAGCGCTCGGCGCGTTGCTCGGCCTGCTCGGCGAGGTGGTGCGGCTCAGCGTCAAGCCCAGGGCCTTCGTGCAGATCGGCGCCGGCGTGATCATGGTGCTGCTCGCCCTGGACCTGTTCGGCGTGCGAGCTGTGCGCGCTGTGCTGCCGACCCCGCCGGCGGCGTGGGGGCGGCTGGTACGCCGCAATGCGCGCTGGTCCTCTGCGTTCGGGCCTGCTGTCCTGGGCGGCGCCACCATCCTCATCCCGTGCGGGGTCACCCTCGGCATGGAGCTCCTCGCAGTTGCGTCGGGCTCCGCCCTAGCCGGGGCAGCGATCATGGCGACGTTCGTGGTCGGCACCTCACCGCTGTTCGCCGCCATCGGGTACGCCGCGCGCCGCTCCACCACGCTGCTGCGAGGCCGGCTCAGCGTGCTGGCCGCCGTCGCCGTGCTCGTCGCCGGTCTGGTGTCGATCAACGCCGGGCTGGTGCTCGCCGACTCGTCGGTCACGCTCAGCAGCGAGCTGCGATCGATCACGGGCGAGGCCACACCGCCCCAGGCGACCGGGCCGCTCCCGGTACCGGGCTCGGACGGTGTGCAGCGTGTGACGCTCACCGCCAACAACGGCGGCTACTCGCCGTCGGTGCTCAGGGTCCGCGCCGGTGTACCAACCACCTTGACGGTGCACACCGACGACGTCTTCGGCTGCACCCGCGCCTTCGTGATTCCGTCGACCGGGCTGCAGGAGTACCTGCCCGAGACGGGCGACACCGCCTTCGACCTCGGGCGCTTGGAGCCGGGCCGCGTCAAGTTCACCTGCGCCATGGGCATGTACTCAGGTTCGATCGAGGTGATCGCATGACCGCCTCGGTCGTGTTCGCGGTCGACGGCATGCACTGTGCCAGCTGCGGGCTGCTCATCGACGAGACCGTCGAAGAGCTCGACGGTGTCGAGCGGTGTGAGACCGATGTCCGGCGCGGCCGCAGCCGCGCCGCCTACGACCCCGACCGGGTCAGCGCGGACGCGATCGCCGCGGCCATCGCCGACGCGGGCTACGCAGCGCGCCCCGTGTCATGACGCCGCAATCCCGTCGCCGACCACCGAAGGGGCTGCGACGTCTCCGTGGCGATCAGATCGCGCTACTCGTCACCGCCGTGATCGCCGTCCCTGTGATCGTGTGGGCCGGTGTGCGCATCGCCGGGCGCGATGACGACCCGCGACCGGGTGACCTCGTTGGTGATCCCGGCGTGTCGCACGTCCACGGCCTCGGCATCAACCCCGCGGATGGATCGCTCATCGTCGCCACCCACTACGGCTCCTTCCGCATCCCTGCCGACGGCGAGGAGGCCGTGCGCATCGGCGACAGCTTCCAGGACACCATGGGCTTCACCGTCGCCGGCCCAGACCACTTCCTCGGCTCCGGGCACCCTGATCTCGCGGGCGCACGGGCCGGGCAGCCGGGCCGGCTCGGGCTCATCGAGTCCACCGACGCCGGCGCGACCTGGACCGATGTCTCGCTCAGCGGCGAGGTCGACTTCCACGGCCTGGCGTTTGCTCACGACCAGGTCTACGGCTGGGACTCCGGCACCGGCCAGTTCATGGTGTCGACCAACCGACGCGACTGGGACACTCGTTCCGCGCTCGACCTGTTCGGGTTCGCCGTCGACCCCGACGATGCCGATCACATCATCGGCGCTGGCCCTGAAGGCCTGAGTGAGTCATCCGACGGAGGCCGCACCTGGAACGGCACGGACGGGCCGCCGATCGTCACCCTCAGCTGGGACGCCGAGATGGGCCTCTGGGGCGCGGATTCCGGCGGCAACGTCTGGCACCGCGCGGGGTCCGAGTGGACTCGTGCGGGAGCACTCCCGGGCGAACCGCAAGCACTCCTCGCCACGCCCGACGCGCTGTTCGCGGCCATCCACGACGACGACGGCGTCACCGGGATCTACCGCTCGACCGACGACGGCCGCACCTGGGACCTCCGCTACCGCGACACTCGTCAATGACGCCCCGCGCGCTCAGTGGCGGTGACGGTGGTGTGCATCGGAGGCATGACCATGGCTGTGGGCGAGCGCCTCGTGGCGGTGCCGATGGCTGTGCTCCTCCCGCACGGTGTCACTGGTATGCCTGTGCTGGTGGTGGGCGTCGTGGCGGTGGTCATGCTCGAGCGAGGTGTGGACATGGTCGTGCTCATGGCGCTCCTGGGCCAAGGCGAGCAGCGCCGCGGCCATGAGGGCCGCGCCGAGCACCACCGCGGTGGTCATCCGCTCGTCGAGGAGAGGGATCGACAGGGCTGCTCCAATGAACGGCGCGGTTGCGAACGCCGTCGCCTCGCGAGCGGCGCCGATCAGCCGCAATGCCCACACGTCCAGCAGCAGGCTCAGCCCGTAGCAGACGGCGCCGATGCCGAGCGCGGCCGCCACGACCGTGCCCGACGGAGGGTCAGCTCTCCCGGTGATGAGCCAGAGCGCCCCGAGCGCGGACCCAGCGCCGAGCGCCTTGGCTCGAACGACCGACACTGGGTCGCGCAGCGAGAGGCGCTGGGTCAGGTTGTTGTCGACCGCCCAGCAACCGCATGCGCCGATGATCGCGAGCGCGCCGGAGAGCTGTCCTGCACCGTCCCCGGGGGCATCCGCGAGTAAGGCGCCGCCGGCCACCACGAGCGCCAGGGCCGCGAGCACGCGACCCGACGCGTGTTCTCGGAAGAACAGCACCGCGACGCCCACGGTGAGCGGCGCCTCGAAGCTCAGCAGGAGCGATCCCGCGGTGCCGGAGCTGCGCTCCAAGCCCCATAGCAGCAGCACCGGTCCGGCCATCCCACCGAGAACGATGAGGACGGCGAGCGACGCGAGGTCGCTTCGCTGGATCCGGGCTTCCCCACGCGTCTCCCGGGGCCAGACCACGACGCCGATGCCCACGCCGATCGCAGCGCCGAGGTACAGCAGGCTGGACAGCGCCAGCACGGAAACGTCGGGCAGCAGGCGCTTGATGAATGGCGTGCTGACACCGAACAGCCCCGCGGCGGCGAGCCCGGCCACCAGGCCTGCGCGCGAGCTGCCACTCGGCGTCGACGTGGTCACCGCGCGCAGGCTATTGGCGCATCAGCTCGGACGTCGGACGTTGCACGCCCACGCGAAATCGTTGTCGCGCACCTCAACCTCGACGAAGCCGACCGCCGAAAGCCGCTCGTCCAGCCCGTCGGGATCGATGGGGCAGTAGACGTCGTCGACGTGCAGCGCCGCGAGATCCTCGCTTGCGACGCTGTCGTTGGCGATGAGCAGGCCTCCGGGTCGCAGGACCCGGAGCACCTCGACAAAGAGCCGGTCTTGGAGCTCGGGCGCCGGAACGTGGTGGCCCATGGTGAACGACACCGCTCCGGTGAAACGGCCGGCTTCGAACGGCATCGACGTGGCGTCCGCGTTCACGACCTCGACGTTGGTGCCCGCCATCCGCTCTTCGAGGGCGGCTACGAGCTCCGGGTCGAGCGCGACTGCGCTCAGCCTGCTCAGAACCGGTCGAAGCAGATCCGTCGTCATGTCCGGGCCCGCTGTCAGCGATCCCCCGAACGCGCCGGCACGTAGGTAGTCGCGTCCATGCGCGCCGCCACGATCAAGCCGGACAGGACGCTGAGCGCCGCGACCACCCAGACCGCGGCGCGCAGGTTGAACACATCAGCGACCACACCACCGAGCAACGCGCCCACGACATAGCCGGTGTCTCGCCACAACCGGTAGACGCCGACAGCGGTGGCCCGCCAGCTCGGATGGGCGACGTCACCGACCGCGGCGATGAGGGTGGGGTAGACGAGCGCCGTCCCGACGCCGATGAGCACCGCGCCCGCGACCCACGGCGCGAACCCCTCGCTGGCGGCCATGAACGCGAGCGCGGCCCCTTGCAGCACCATCCCCGCGACGATCAGCGGCTTGCGGCCGACCCGGTCGGACCAGGCGCCGGTGAACAGCTGCCCGATGCACCACACCCCTGGGTACACCGCCGCGAGTACGCCGATCCTCGCGACCGAGAGCCCCTCCGCGGCGAACAGCAGCGGCAGGATCCCCCAGGCGAGGCCATCGACCGCGTTGTTGACCAGTCCGGCCTGGCTCACGGCGCTCAGCGACGGGTCCTTCCACGTGGCGCGGGCGAACACGGACCGGAACCGGCCGGCGCCCTCGTCAGCCGTGGCAGTGATCGAGGCCTCGAGGTCGGCGTGGCCGCGGGTCTCGCGCACGAAGAGCGTGGAGACGCCGAGGCCGAGCCCCGCGAACGCGATGCCGAGGTAGAACGGCTCGGGACGCAGGCCGTGGCGAGCAGCGATCTCGCCCGTGGCGAGCGCGGTGAGCGCGACAGCGCCGTAGCCAGCAGCCTCGTTGAGCCCGAGGGCCAAGCCGCGACGTGCCGGGCCGACGAGGTCGATCTTCATGATCACCGTCGTGGACCACGTCATGCCCTGGTTCACACCAAGCAGGACGTTGGCGACGATCACCCACGTCCACGACGGCGCCCAGATCAGCAGCAGCGGCACCGGGATCCCGATCAGCCAGCCGGCGACGAGCACGGGCTTGCGGCCGATGCGGTCGGTGAGCGCGCCCGTCGCCAGGTTGGTGAGTGCTTTGGTCGCCCCGAAGGCGACGATGAAGGTCGTAGTTGCAGTGAACGCGGCGAGCCCGAAGGTGCGCTCCGCGAGCAGCGGGACGACGGTGCGCTCCTGGCCGATCATGCCGCCGACGAGCGCGTTGACCGCGATGAGCAGGCTGAACTGGCCGAGGTTCTCGCGCAGCCCCAGCCGTACGCGCGGTGGTGCCGGGGGTGCGCTGATCGTCACGCGCCGCTGTCGAGCGGCCCGTGAACACGAGCCCAGTCGTCGGGGCCGCCGGTCAGCACCGTGACCGCGCAGTCGCCTTCGCGTGCGAGGAGGCTGGCCGCCGTCATGGCCCGCTCGCCGTGCCCGCACATGACCGCCACCGGCCCACCCGGGAGATCGATGTCGGTGATCGAGCCGAGCTCGATGCTGTGGGCGCCAGGGATGTGGCCGGCCTCGTACTCGCCGCGCTGGCGGACGTCGACCACCGTCTCCGACGTCCGCTCGGCCGGCAAGAGCGGGATCGTGTCGAGGTCGTGGCCGGCTGCCCGCCAGGCGTCGACCCCGCCGCCGAGCTCACCGAAGAGCTGTTCGTAGCCGACGTTGCGGGCCTGGCGGACCAGGTCGGCGCGATCCTGGATGTCGTCGAGGACGAACACCACCGGCTCGCCGTCGGGGACGATCCAGCCCAGCCAGCTGCCGAACTGCGGCCGCAGCGCGATCGACACCGACCCTGGCAGGTGACCTCGTGCGAATGCCTCCACCGGTCGCGCATCGACAACCCAGGCGCCTGTCGCCTGCAGCCGGCGCACATCGTCGGGCCGCAGCGTCGGCAGCGCGGGCTGACCGGGCCCGTAGAGCTGCGGGCCGGCGCGGTTCACTTCCCTGAGGCGCAAGAAGTAGGGCGGGTAGGTGCCCAGACCGGCGAGCAGCAGCGTCACGAAGCTGTCCTCATCCGGCGCGGCAAGCAACGGATTTGCGCGTCTCTCCCGGCCGATCGTTGTGGTCCGCTCGCCGCCCGCCGGGGCGGAGCAGAACGATCCCGCTCCGTGGGTCGGGTACACCGGCAGATCGTCGGGCAAGCAGAGGATCCGCCCGTGCAGCGACCGCCACAGCGACCTCGCGAGGTCCTCGGTGCGGTCCGGGCTGATCAGGTCCGTGCGAGCGACGGAGTTGACCAGCAAGGATCCGCCGGAGAACAGGGCCGTCGGGCGGCCTCCATCGAGCAGCAGGTAGGCGAGGTGCTCGGGTGTGTGGCCCGGTGTGGCCAGCGCCCGCAACGTGAGACCACCGAGGTCGACCTCTTCACCGTCGGCGAGCCCGTGCACCGGGAAGCCGTGCTGACCCTCGCCGGGCACCAGCAGCGACGCTCCGAGTGCGCCCAGCTCGCGTGCGCCCGATACGAAGTCGGCGTGCAGATGCGTCTCGACCGCGAACGAGACGTCGAGCCTGCGTCGGTCGGCAGCGGCCATGTAAGCGGCAGGGTGACGGGCGGGGTCGACGACCATCGCCCGCCCGTCGCCCAAGTCCACCAGGTAGGACGAGTTGCCGAGTCCCTCGTCGACCACAGGGATCACATCGGGCACAGTCGCTCCTCGCCGTTCGACCCGATCATGGCAGCACCCCTTGTTCAAACGATGCTTTGAAGACTGCGCTCGCGAGGGCAGCATTGTCAAGACCTCAAACGATCACTTGACGAATGCGCCTGGGCAGCGGACGATGGGACGAATGGCCGACCGTGGCGCGAAGGACGCGCTCTTCGAGGGCTTCGCGGACGTCGCCAAGGCGATGGCCAGCGGCCGGCGGGCCGAGATCGTCGACTTGCTCGCGCAGGGCGAGCGTTCGGTGGAGGAGGTCGCAGCCGAGATCGGCCAGAGCGTGGCGAACACGTCCCATCACCTGCGCGCCCTGGCGCGTGCCGGCTTGGTGACGACGCGTCGCGACGGCACGCGCATCTACTACGCGCTGGCGAGCGAGCGGGTCGCCGAGCTGTGGTCAGCGATGCGCGACGTCGCGACCGAGCACGTCGCCGGCCTCGATCGGCTTGCGGCCGCCTACCTCGGTGACCGGGATGGCATTGAGCTGGTGGACCGAGCCGAGCTCGCCGCTCGGCTCAAAGGAGGAGGCGTGATCGTGCTCGACGTCCGACCCGAAGCGGAGTACGGCGCCGGCCACATCGCCGGCGCCCGGTCGGTCCCGATTGCTGAGCTGCGCAGGCACCTGCGGGCCCTGCCCAAGGACAGCGAAGTCGTCGCGTACTGCCGCGGCCCCTACTGCGTCTACGCGGACGAGGCCGTCCGCGAGCTCCGACGCAAGGGCTTCAACGCCCGCCGGCTCGAGGACGGTTTCCCCGAGTGGAAGCGCGCCGGGCTTCCGGTAGGGGTCGGTCGATGACCTCGAGCATCGGAGCCGAACCCTCACGCTCGTCTTTGCCTTTGATCAAATTATCATTTGAACACTTGACAATCGCGCCGGGAAGGCTGACGATGCTCGCCGGCGAGGGAGGCTGACGATGGCTGAGGACCTTCTGGTTGACGCTGACGAGCTGCGCGCTCAGGTGCGCGACAAGTACCGCGAGGTGGCGGTCGACCCGCACCGGACCTTCCACTTCCACACCGGGCGACCCCTCGCCGCTCGCCTTGGCTACGAGGCGAGCGCGGTCGGTGCGCTGCCCGACCGTGCGGTCGAGTCCTTCGCCGGGGTCGGCAACCCGTTCTCCTTGCGCCGGCTCGAGCCTCGCGAGCGGGTGGTCGACGTCGGCTCCGGCGCCGGGTTCGACTCCTTCATCGCCGCCGGTCAGGTCGGCGAGTCGGGCTCCGTGATCGGTGTCGACATGACCGCCGAGATGCTCGACAAGTCCCGCGCGACCGCCGATGAGCTCGGCTTCGACCACGTCGAGTTCCGCGAAGGCCTCGCCGAGATGTTGCCGGTCGACGCGGTTTGGGCCGATGCGGTCATATCCAACGGCGTCATCAACCTGTGCGCTGACAAGCAGGCCGTGTTCACCGAGATCTTCCGCGTGCTCAGGCCTGGCGGCTGGCTGCAGTTCGCCGACATCGCCAACGGCCGCCCCGTGCCGACCGAGGCGCTACGCGACATCGACCTGTGGACTGGCTGAATCGCGGGCGGGCTGCCCCGTGCGGGCTGGCAGAAGATGCTCGAGGACACCGGCTTCGTCGACGTCCAGATCGGACCAGCCGCTGACACCTTCGGGGGCGCAGCCGGAGAGGACAAGGCGCGGGCGTACGAGGTGTACGGCTACGCGTTCCTCGCCCGCAAGCCGGGCTGACGAATCAGCAGCAGTCCTCGCCCTCCCACGCCTCGTGACCCTCTCGGACGGCGAGGACGGCGATCCCGAGGGCTGCGATCGGGTCTGCCCACCACCAGCCGGCGGCCGCGTCGAGGACGAGGCCGGTCAGAAGGATCACTGAGAGGTAGGCGCACAGCCGGGTCTCTGCGGCATCGGCGATGACCGTGCGGTTCCCGAGCGCGAGCCCCGTTCGCTTCTTCGCGGCGGCGAGCACCGGCATGACAGCGAGGCTGGCGATTGCGAGGCCGATGCCCACCGGGCTGGTGTCGGGGTTGTTGTCGACCAGCAGATCTCGGACAGCTTGCACGGCGACGTAGGCGCCGAGCGCGAAGAACGACAAGGCGATGAGCCGCAGCGCCCGCTGCTCGCGCTCCTCGTCAGCGCCGCGCAGGCGCCAGAGGACCACGACCGCGGTGAACACCTCGATGCTCGAGTCGATGCCGAAGCCAACCAAGGCCAGCGATCCGGCGACGATGCCCGAGCCGATCGCGACGACGGCCTCGATGACGTTCCAGATGATCGTCGCCCAAGCCAGGAGCCGCGCGCGGCCCTCCAGCCGGACGCGGTCTCGTTGCTCGATGGTGAGGTCACCAGGAGACGTCATCGCAGCCCTCGTGAGTGTCGGGTTCCACCTGCAGGGTGGCGTGGCCGATGTTGTAGAGATCGCGCAGCACGACCCGGGCTTGGTCGAGCACAGCGTGGCTGTCGGTCCCGGCCGTCACCATGAGGTGCGCCGAGGCAACCTCCATGTCGGAGGTCAGGGTCCACACGTGGAGGTCGTGGACATCGACGACCCCGGCGACCCGGCCGAGGTCGGCCTGCATGGCGTCCAGGTCGGTGCCGGGCGGGGCGGCTTGGACGAGGATCCGAACGGCGCGACCGGCGAGCCGCCAGGTGCGGGGGAGGATGAACAGTCCGATGGCGACACCGACGAGCGGATCGATCCACTGCCATCCGGTGATCTGCAACACGATGGCGCCGACGATCACGCCGATCGAGCCGATCGTGTCGGAGAGCACCTCGAGGTACGCGCCCTCGACGTTCAGGCTCTCCTTCGAGCCCTGACGGAGCAGGACGAAGGCGACAAGGTTCGCGACGAGACCGAGGGACGCGACGACGAGGAGCGTCGCGCCGGGGACCTCGGGCGCATCGCGGAACCGGCTGGTCGCCTCGATGAGGACGTAGATGGCGACACCGAAGAGCAGCACCGCGTTCGCAAGTGCAGCGAGGATCTCCAGGCGGTAGAGCCCGAAGGTGCGGTGACGGCGTTCGGAACCGCGATCCGCGAGCTGGATGGCGGCGAGCGCCATGCCGAGACCTAGGACGTCGGTCAGCATGTGGCCCGCGTCGGAGAGGAGCGCGAGCGAGTCCGTCACCAGCCCGGCGACGACCTCGACGACCATGAACACGCCCAGCAGCGCGAAGGCGGCGAGCAACCGGCCCTTGTGCCGGGCTCCGGCTCGCAGGTCGTGCGCATGGTCGTGGCCGCCGCTCATCTCGCGCCGACACCGATGCGCGGCGCGAACCGTCCTGCCGCGCTGCAGTAGCGGTCGTAGCTGTCGCCGTGGACCGCTGCGAGGTATGGCTCCTCGACCAACCGAACCTGCACCTCGAGACCGACGACGAGGGTGAGCACCGCGAGGAGCGAGATCCAGCTCGGCACCGTGAGCGCGAGGCCGACGGCGGCGGCGACCATCGCCGAGAAGATCGGGTTGCGGACGACCCGGTAGATGTTTCGGGTGACGAGCTCGGTGCGCTCGTTGGCGTCGACACCAACTCGCCAGGAGTCACCCATGTCGAGCTGGGCCCAGATCGTCACCGCTGAACCGGCAACCGCGAGCGCGAGCCCGAGGACGTTCAGCGTCGTCGGGACGTCGACAGCCGCCAGGCCGGCCAGCACCGCGATCGGCGCGGCGACGATCAGGACCAGGGCGACTGCGAACAGCAGCGATCCGATCCACTCGGGTGCGCCGGCGTCCCGGCTGGGGAGCCGAAGACCGGTGGACCCGGTGCGCCGGTACTGGATCAGGGAGCGGAGCCCGAAGGCGAGCGCGAAGAAGACCAACTCCAGCGCGAGGGCCGCGCTCGCCATCAGCTGTCCCCATCGCCATGGCGGAGGTGCTGAAGGGACAGGTCGAGCAACAGCCGCACGTGGGCGTCCTCGAGGGAGTAGTAGATCATCCGCCCGGCGCGACGGTTCCGCACGACGCCTGCGGTCCGCAGGAGCCGCAAGGCATGGGACACCGACGACTCCGGCACCTCGACGGTCTCCGCAAGATCGCAGACGCACAGCTCGCCGGCCTCGAGCAGCGCGTAGAGCAGACGGGTGCGCGTGGGATCGCCGAGCAGCTTGAACAGCTCGGCCATGCGAGCCGCCTCGTCCGCGTCCAGGAGGCGCTCCTTGACGTGGCGCACCTTCTCGGCGTCGACGACCTTGGCCGCGCACGCCTCGAGCTCCACCACCTCTGCCACAAGATCTCCTTATATCTGAACGGATGTTCAGATATAGCGGCTGCCCACAGCTCCGTCAAGGTTGCACGACTAGGTTCGAGTCCGACGGCGTGCCAGCATCCCGGCCGTGTCGATGACCGCTCCGCGCTCCGGCCTGTCCTGGCTGCAAGCCATCGTGCTCGCTGCCGCCGCGTGCTTCTTGGGCTTCGCCGCAGCGCTCTTCTTCCAGCGCGACGACGCGCCCGGTGCTGCGTCGGTCGAGGTCGGCTTCGCCCAGGACATGATCACCCACCACGAGCAGGCCGTTGAGATGGCATCGCTGGTCGTGAACAACGGCGAGTCACCGGTCGTGCGTGCCTTCGCCAAGGAGATCATGAAGTTCCAGGCCTATGAGATCGGGCTCATGGATGGCT
Source organism: uncultured Acidimicrobiaceae bacterium (assembly GCA_964428815.1). Taxonomy (GTDB): domain Bacteria; phylum Actinomycetota; class Acidimicrobiia; order Acidimicrobiales; family CAYSAC01; genus CAYSAC01. The sequence continues at coordinate 12,814 of CAYSAC010000035.1, forward strand.
GGCTCATGGACTGGGGCTACTCGCGCTCGTCTCGCTCCGACCAGGCGATGGCATGGATGGCCGAGCACGCGGCGACGCACACCGGCGATGCTCAGGTGCGCGAGCTCGCGGCGCGGATCGCCCGCAACCAGGCTGTCGAGATCAACGAGTACGCGCAGACCGCCGAACGCCTCGGCCTCGACGCCGACATCGAGCGCTACGAGGCCGGCGAGACCGAGACCGACGACGTCCACGGCGGATGACCGAAGCGGCGCGCGTCAGCCCCGTTGTGAGATGAGGCAGACGCCGAGGTCCATCAGACCGGGCACGCAAGGATCGATGATTCTGTAGAGCACTCGTTGGCCGTCGCGGCGCGCGTGGACGATGCGTTGATCGGCGAGGCGCTGCAGCTGGTTCGAGACCGCCTGCTGGCTCGCGCCGACCGCGTCGGCGATGTCAGACGGGCTGAGCTCGCCGGCGAGGTGGATCGCGTGGAGCATCCGCAGCCGGTTGTCGTTGGCCAGGACCTTGAACAGCTGTGCCAGGTCTGATGCGGGCGCGTCGTCCATGAGATCGCCACTGAGGTGGGGGAACGGGTTTCTACGAGACGGTGCCATTGCCAACTCCAAGAATACATGGTTCCATGTAATAATGAGCGTCGACGTGAAGCATACGATCCCGCAGGCCAACGAGGGCGTGACCCCCGCGACCGGACGTGAGCACCTCCTCACCGTGCTGTTCGGTCTGTGGATGACCGTTGGGCTCTTCATGGACGGCTACTTCCACCAGAACCTGGAGGGGGAGTCCGAGTCGTTCCTCACGCCGTGGCACGGCGTGTTCTACGCAGGCTTCGCGGCGTCGGCGCTGTGGCTCGCCACGATGTCGCGACGGCGAGCTGCGGGCGCAGTGGACTGGCAGCTGGCGAACCTGCCGAACGGCTACGAGGGTGCGCGGGTCGGTCTAGTGCTCTTCGCTCTCGGCGGTGTGGGCGATGCCGCGTGGCACACCGCCTACGGCGTCGAGCGAGGCGTGGACGCGCTGCTCAGCCCCACGCACCTGCTGTTGTTTGCGGGCCTTGTCCTCATCCTGACGGCGCCGTTCCGCGCCCTCGTGGCTGCGTCCGAGCTGCCGACGAGCCGGTGGACGCTGGTCGGCTCGGTCACGTCGGCTGCCGCGCTGGTGGGGTTCTTCTTGAACTTCGCCTGGGGGCTCGGGATCGCGGCATTCGCGCGGGTGCCCTACGACCCGGTCACCGAGGCCGGCGAGACCCAAGTCATCGCAGGTGTCGCGAGCATGCTCGTGACGACGGTCGTGCTCTTCGGTGCGGCCAAGGTCATGCTCAGCGCCGGGCGCATCCCACCGGGTGGCGTGACCGCGCTGTTCGTCGTCGTGGCGCTTCTCGTCTCCGTCGCCTTCGATGAGGATGCGGAAGGCGTCGCGGCCGCGCTCGTCGCGGGCGTGACGCTCGACCTGTTGCTCCGCGCCCGGCACAAGGAGCGAACACATTCGGCGGCTGTGCCGTTCGCCGTCGCGTCGATGGTCCTGTGGTTGGTCTACGTCGGTCTGCTCGGCGCGCTTGATGGCATCGAGTGGCAGCCGGAGATCTGGCTTGGAGCCGTCGTGCTCAACGGGCTCGCGGCCTACGCGCTTGCGGCGATGCCTCCGCTCGACGGGGGCAGACCATGAGAGATGACAGCACCCAGGAGTCAGTCCGCCAGCGCTACGCCGAGCTGGCCACCGCCGCCGAACAAGGCGCCACCTGCTGCACCCCGGACGAGGAGGCGGTGTTCGGTGCCTCCCGCTACCGAGACGCCGACCTCGGAGCGCTTCCCCAGCGAGCGGCGGCTGCGTCCATCGGGTGTGGCAACCCGACTGCGGTCGCCGACCTGTCCGAGGGTGAGGTCGTCCTCGACCTTGGCTCAGGTGGAGGGATCGACGTCATTCTGTCCGCGCGACGTGTGCGCGACTCGGGCAAGGCCTACGGGCTCGACATGACCGACGAGATGCTCGACCTCGCGCGCCGCAACGCCGACGAGGCCGGGGTGAGCAACGTCGAGTTCCTCAAGGGCCGGATCGAACAGATCCCACTGCCGGACGCGTCGGTTGACGTCGTCATCTCCAACTGCGTCATCAACCTCTCAACTGACAAGGCCGCAGTCATCACCGAGACCGCTCGCGTGCTGCGTCCGGGAGGTCGCTTCGCCGTCAGCGACGTCATCGCAGACCCCGACATGGATGACGCGACACGCCGAGCGCTGCCGAGCTGGACGGGCTGCGTCGCTGGCGCTCTCACCCGGTCCCAGTATGAGGAGCTACTCGAGAACGCCGGTCTCGTCGAGATCGAGATCATCGAATCGCATCGAGTGCACGCTCACGCGAGCTCGGTGATCGTCCGAGCCCGCAAGCCAGCCGAACGCCCACATGCGACAAGCTGAGCGCGGCTTCAGCCGGGCGGCCGCTGCGAGAGCTCGACTGGCACCGGCTCCGGATCGACGGCACAAGCGCGTGCACGGCGGCGTCGCACGACAATGAAGACGGTCGCGGCGACGGCGGCCATGATCAAGCCGCTCGCGCCGACCAGCAGGGTGCTCGCCAAGCCGGCCAGGCTCAGTCCGCCGAGGATGGCGAGAAGCGGCACAGCGCAGCAGGCGAGGCAGGCAGCAGCGACCATGCCGCGCATGCCGGAGTCATCGCGGCGAAGGTCGGGATCCGTCACGCCGATGCACCGAACAACGATGTGACCACGTCGGCGGCGCCATCTGGTGCGCTGACCTCGAGGGCGATGCCTCGCCCGTCGACAGTTATGGCGAAGGAGAAGAACGCGCAGCATTGCTGCTCGGCGGCGACGAGCCGCGCGAGGTCGGCGACGTCCGCTCGGTCGTCGAGCTCGACCCGTAGCGCGCCCGACGCGGTCGTCATACGGGCGCGAGCGCGGTCGAGGAGCGCCTGCCACTCGGCGAGCCGGTCCGGCATCGCGATCGCCTCGAGGGTGCATGCGATCGCGGGATCGTCGAGCTTGGCGCTCAAGGCCACGCGCGCAGGTGCGGCGGGCTGATCGCTCAGGCATGCGCAGTCGTCGCCGCAGGGCCCGTCGATCGGGTCGCGGCTGAGCTGCGCGGCGGCGGTCTGCAGCTGGGCGGTGAACGCGGTGAGCTCGACGAGCTGGCGCTGGGCCTCGGCGAGCTTGTCGGTGACGAGCTCGTGGAACCGCAGTTGCACCGGGCCGCACCGCTCGCCGTCCCAGATGCCGACCAGATCGGTGATCTCCTCGAGGGAGCAGCCCAGCTGCTTGGCCCGGGTGATGAACGCCAACCGTCCGAGCGTCTGGTCGTCGTAGATGCGGTAGCCGGCCTCGGTGCGCGTCGCCGGCGCGACCAGCCCGATGCCCTCGTAGTAGCGCAGCGCCGACGCGGTGAACCCGCTCCGCTCAGCAACCTCGCCGATGGTGTAGGTGCTCACGCCCCCACCGTAAGGCCTTGACCCAGGTTGAAGGTCAAGCCCTCAGCGGGGCGCGTACATGATCGCGGCGACCCCGACGAGGCACAGCGCGGCGCCGATCACGTCGAAGCGGTCAGGGCGGAACCCGTCGACGGCCATGCCCCAGGCCAATGATCCGGCGACGAAGATGCCGCCGTAGGCGGCGAGGATCCGCCCGAAGTTCGCGTCGTCCTGGAGGGTCGCAACGAAGCCGTAGGCGCCGAGTGCTGCGATCCCGGCGCCGATCCAGGCAAGCCCTCGGTGCTCGCGCACGCCTTGCCAGACGAGCCACGCGCCGCCGATCTCCGCGACGGCAGCGAGCGCGAACAGCAGCAGCGACCTCGCGACGGACACGGCGTCACTATGACCGGGTCGCGACGGCGATCGCGTGGCCGCAGTAGGGCTCGAGCTGGAGCGTGATCGACGCTTCGAGGACGAGCGCTGCGGCCGCGAGCTCCCCGAGCTCACGCTCGAGCGCCTCGCGCTCCTCGATGATCGACCCGAAGCCAGACGTCACCAGGGTCTGCCAGTCGGGGAGCTGGTCGTAGCTGAGGACGTCGAAGCCCGTGTGCTCGAGCAGCGGGCGGTAGTCCGCGACCGGGTCCTGCCACACGGGAAGACCTGCGATGCGCTCCGCGTCGAGCTCGAAGGCCACGAAGGCGAACCGACCGCCGGGCCGCAGGATGCGCGCGACCTCGCCGATCGCGCTCGCCTTGTCGGGCGCGTACTGGAGGGCGTCGACGGTCATCACCGCGTCCGCGGACTCGGCGTCGAGCCCGGTCGCATCAAAGCTGCCCTGCGCGAACGTGGCGCGACCTTCCATGCCGACGGTTGGTGCTCGCTCGCGGGCTCGTGTGACGGCGATCGGCGACAGGTCGATGCCGAGCAGTCGGGCGCTTGCCTCCCTCGCCGCCCAGAGACCCGGCCCTCCCGCGCCACACGCCACGTCGACCAGCAGCTGGTCTTCGGCCAGGTGCAACCCGTCGGTCAGCGAGCGCAACGCCGCGAGGGGGAGGAAGCTGATGTGCGCGAACTCCTCGGGGTAGTCGGGTCCGGTGACGTCCTCGCGCCAGATGCGACGGAGCGTCGGGCTCTGGCCCCACGACGCGTAGAACGCGTCGTAGCCGGTGGCGACAGGATCGGGATCGGGTGACACGCTCTGCCGCGGGTCAGGTCGCGATAGCGGCCCGGACCTGCTCGAGCTTGTCGGGGACCACGGACCAGTTGACCCAGCGGCCGACCTTCTCGCCAGTGATCAGTCCAGCGTCGGCGAGCACCTTGGTGTGGTGGCTGACCGTGGGCTGGCTCTTGCCGATGGGTTCGATGAGGTCGCAGGAGCACGCTCCGCCGGCGGCGGCGATCATGCTGAACAGGCGAAGGCGCACCGGGTCGGCGAGGGCGGCGAAGGCCTGCGCGAGCTCGACGGCGTGGTCCTCGGTGATGGGGGCGTCGAGGACCGAGCAGCACTCGAGCTGCGTCTTGGTGGCGGTTGCTCGTGCTCCCACTGGCCCTCCCGAGTTTCGCATTGACATCTGTCAATCTATCGCTACAGTGGTGATCGACAAGCATCAATCTATCGGAGGATCTCATGTCCCGGGTCCAGCTCGCCCTCAACGTCCCCGACATCGACGAGGCGGTCACCTTCTACTCGAAGCTGTTCGCCACCGAGCCGAACAAGCGCAAGCCGGGCTACGCCAACTTCGCGATCGCCGACCCGCCGCTGAAGCTCGTGCTGTTCGAGAAGGCCGGCGCTGAGAGCCGCCTCAACCACCTCGGCGTCGAGGTCCCCTCGAGTGATGACGTCTTGGCCCACCAGGCCCGCCTGACCGGCGAGGGCGTCGGCACGGTCGAGGAGAACGGCACCTGTTGCTTCGCCAAGCAGGACAAGGTCTGGGTCGACGGCCCCGACGGCGCGTGGGAGATCTACACCATCCTCGAGGACAGCGAGAGCTTCGGTGTCTCCTCAGAGCACGTCGACGATGCCGGCGACTCGTTGTGCTGCGCGACGGTCCCCGAAGCCGAGGTTCGCTGCTGCTGAGCGCAGCCTCAGTCTGAGCCGACGAGCACCCGCTCGGGCTCGTAATCGGTGGTGGGGTCGGCGTGGCCCTCGACATCTATGTTGGGCAGGATCCGGTCGAGCCAGCGCGGCAGCCACCAGTTCCAGTCGCCGAGCAGCTCCATCGTCGCCGGCACGAGGAGCATCCGGACGATGGTGGCGTCGAGCAGGATCGCCGTCGCCAAGCCCGTGCCCATCAGCTTCACGGTGCGGTCGGTCTCGAGGATGAAGCTGCCGAAGACGAAGACCATGATCGCGGCGGCGGCGGTGATGACCTTTGCCGTGGCGGCCAGGCCGTCGGCCACCGACGTGTGGCTGTCGCCGCTGCGATGCCACTCCTCCCGCACCCGGGAGAGCAGGAACACCTCGTAGTCCATCGACAGGCCGAACACGATGGCGAACAGCATCATCGGCATCCACGGCTCGATGGGCGCCGGCTGCACGCCGGTGACGTCACTGAGCCAGCCCCACTGGAACAGGGCGACGATGATGCCGTAGGCGGCGCCGATCGACAGCAGGTTCAT
>CAYSAC010000036.1:0-18821 GCA_964428815.1 uncultured Acidimicrobiaceae bacterium
ATCAGCATGCCGAGCACGTTCTTCGAGCGGACCATGCCGCCGTAGAAGAACGCCAAGCCCGGCGTCATGAAGAGCACGAGCGCCGCTGATACCAGCACCCATGCGGTGTTCCCGGAGTCCAGGTCCACGGAAGGATCGCCCCTTTCGTCAGTCCAGTACGGCTGGGCGACAGCCTTGCGAAAGGTTGTTTCCCCAACAGTTCTGGTTCATTTCAAGAATGTGAACTACTCGGCCCTTTCGAGTGCGGCGGCGGCCCGCCGGGCGGCGACGTGCACGGGATCCCACACCGAGCCGAACGGCGGCGCGTACGCGAGGTCGAGGTCGATGATGTCGTGCACGGTCATCCCGGCGGTGAGGCAGGTGGCGAGCACGTCGATCCGCTTCGCCGCGCCCTCCTCGCCGACGATCTGCGCGCCGAGCAGCCTCCCGCTGCCGCGCTCGGCGAGGACCTTCAACGTGATCGGCTTCGTGCCGGGGAAGTAGCCGGCGCGCGTCGTGCTCTCGATGGTGGCCACGACGTGACCGAACCCGTCCCGCTCCGCCTCGGCGACGGTGAGGCCGGTGCGGGCGATCTCGAGCGAACAGACCTTGGTGATCGCGGTGCCGACGACACCCGGGAAGGTGGCGTAGCCGCCGCCGAGGTTGATGCCGGCGACCCGGCCTTGCTTGTTGGCCACCGTCCCGAGCGCGACGTGCACGCGGCGACGCGAGACCAGGTGGAAGCTGTCGGCGCAGTCACCAGCGGCGTACACACCCTCCGCGCTGGTCTGCTGCCGGCGGTTCACGGCGATCGCACCCCGCGTGCCTGTCTCGACGCCGGCGTCGGCGGCTAGCTCGCTGTTCGGCACGACGCCGAGACCGAGCACGACCAGGTCGGCGCGGATGGGATCGGTCCGGGTGAGCACGGCCCCGGCCTCGAAGCCCGTCACCTCCGCGCCCAGCCGGACGTCGATGCCCATGCGCCGCATCGCGCCGACGATCGGAGCCGCCATGTCCGGGTCGAGCGTGCGCATGACCTGCGGTCCGCCCTCGACCAGGGTGACCTTGGCACCCCAGCGAACGAACGCCTCTGCCATCTCGAGCCCGATGTAGCCCCCGCCGACCACCACCACCTCGCGGCACTGGCTCGTGCGCGCGTACTCGAGGAGCACCTTCGCGTCGTCGAGGGTCTGCACGCCCTTCACGTGCTCCCCGTCGATGCCGGGGAGGTCGGGACGGATCGGCCGCGCGCCGGTGCCGATGTGCAGCTGGTCGAAGCCGAGCTGGATCGTGCGCTGCCTGGCGTGGTCGCGCACCTCGAGCTTGCGGCCACCCAGGTCGATGCCCATGACCTCGTGCTGGAGCCGCACGTCGATCCGGTGCTGGTCGCGGAGCTCCTGCGGCGAGCGGGCGACGAGGCGCTCGAGGTTCTCCACGTCACCGGCGACCAGGTACGGGATGCCGCACGCGGAGTAGCTCGTCCAGCTCGTCCGCTCGAGGGCGACGATCTCGAGGTAGGGCTGGCGCCGCCGAGCCTGCATCGCGGCCGTCATGCCGCCCGCGTCGCCACCGATCACCACCAAGCGGTCAGCCATTCGCGGGACGTTAGTGAGCTAAGGCGCTGTGGTGCATGCTGGTCACGATGGGTGTGAGGGAGGACTGCCGCCACTACTCGACGCGCACGACCCCGAGCGGGGAGGTCGTGCAGCGCTGCCGCGTCAATGCCAACGAGAAGGCGCCCTTCGCTTGCCCCGAGCACTGCCTGTTCTTCGAGCCCCGCTCGATCACCGACGCAGGCTGGCAGCGCTTCGAGCGCGACGAGGACCCGTAGAACCCGCGTTCTTGCGGCAGTTCGTAACGGTCTTCGTCGATAACTGCCGCAAGAACTACGCCAGGAGATCGGGGAGGCGGCGGAACAGCTGGGAGCGGGGCAGGACCTCGTCGCAGCCCGCCGCCGTCGCCGCCTCCAGCAGCTCGGTGTCGACGTGGGAGCCGAACCCGATCGTCGGGGCGGTGATCGACGCGAGCACGTCGAGCACGCCGGCCCGACCGAGATCGACGATCACCAGATCCGCAGCGATGCCGACCAGCTCCTCCGGCGTGGCCACGAACGTCACGCCTGACGGGAAGCGCGACCGGTCCATCAGGTCCGGGACGTAGGCGACGACGAGCCTCACCGCTTTCCCTCCCGTCGCCGCCTGGCGAGGATCACATGGGCCTTGGCCGCACCCCAGACGATGCCGGGCTCGTGCAGCGCGGGGTCCACGTCGGCGAAGGCCGCCGGCGAGAGGTCGTACGCGTCGTTTGGAAAGCTCCGCTCGGCGAACTCGTCGCGCCGGACGGGCGGCACGCCCGCGCCGCGCAGCACCTCGGTCGGCACCGCGACCGCGGCCCGGATCACCGCCAGCGGGTTGGCGCGCTGCTCGTCGACGTCGAGCTCGAGCAGGCGCCGGACCTCGGGCACGACACGCGCCCGGGTGCGGGCGCCCACGTCGCCGGGGTCGACGCCGAACCGCTTGACGCAACGCTCGGCCCAGCCGCCGATGGTCACGTCGATGGTGTCGACCAGGCCGGCCACATGGAGCGCGAGCGCGGCAGCGTCGCCGGCGTCGTCGAGGTTGGCTTCGGACCCCACGACCACCATGCTTCCCACATGCAGCCGCAACGTGTCGAGCCGGGCCCGGGCCAGGAGTCCGTGTGGGACTACCCACGGCCGCCGCGGTGCGAGCCCAGCGCCGCCCACATCGTGGTGCGAGTCGGCGAGATCGTGATCGCAGAGACCCGCGGCGCGCACCGCGTCCTCGAGACCAGCCAGCCGCCCGCGTACTACCTGCCAACGGACGACGTCCGGATGAACTTGCTCGTCCCGTCCACCCATCGCACCTTCTGCGAGTGGAAGGGCCTCGCCTCCTACTTCGACGTCCACGTCGACGGCAGGATCATCCCGAACGCGGTGTGGACCTATCCCGATCCTGTCCCGGCGTTCGACGCGATCCGCGACCACCTCGCGTTCTACGCGCAGCTCATGGACGACTGCACGGTCGACGACGAGCGCGTGCAAGCGACCGAGGGCGCGTTCTACGGCGGGTGGATCACGTCGAAGATCGTCGGGCCGTTCAAGGGCGGTGCGGGAACGGCCCACTGGTGAGGATCCTGGCCCTCTCGGTCTTCGAGGGCGTCGTGTACCACTGCTGGTGCGTCGACAGCTCGCAGCCGTGCCGGCCGACGCTCGAGGTCGATGCCCTGCTGCGGCCGGGGGATGCCGACGCCGAGGCTGGCCCGCTGCTGCTCCCGGTTGCCGACTACATCGCGATGCTCGGCGTCGAGGTCGCCGCGCCCTGCCTCGACGAGCTCGAGGCAAAGGGCCGCATCGTCGAGCGCCTCGACGTCAAGCACCTAGCGTTCCCGACGTGGACGGCCGTCGACCCCGCCTGACGCAGACGACCACAAACAAACAGTCTTTACTTGTTTTTCTCCGGCGGCAGCGCGACAGTCAGCCGGTGAGCCGCACCCCGCTGATCCCGCTCGACGATTTACCGGAGGGCGCGATCCGCTTGATCAAGGCGGGCGGGAAGCGCCTGGCCGTGTTCCGCACCAGCGAGGGCGTCTTCGCGCTCGACAACGCGTGCCCCCACGAGGGCTACGGGCTCGTGCAGGGGGAGGTGAAGGGCGGCGAGGTGACCTGCGCGTGGCACAACTGGAAGTTCCGCCTCGAGGACGGCGCCTGCACCCTCGGCGAGGAGAGCGTGCGCTCCTACGACGTGAGCGTTGAGGACGGCCAGGTCGTCGCCGACCTCGCCGACCCCGACGCCGCGTCGCTCCGGCCAAAGCTCACCGCGAGCCTGCGGTCGGCGATCGAGCACGAGTACGTCGGCCAGATCTCCCGCGACGTCGTGCGGCTCTTGCGGGCCGAGGCCGACCCCGGCCAGCTGGTGTGGGAGGCGATCGCGTACGGCGCGCCGCGCGCCGAGTTCGGCTGGGGCCACGCCGTCGCATCGGCGACGGACTGCCTCGCGTTGGTCGACCGCTACGACGGCGACAGCCGGGCGCTGCCGATCGTGCAGGCGATCGCCGGCATCAGCGAGGCCGAGCGCCGGCGCCCGCTCCGCCCCCAGCCCGATCCGGCTCGGTCGCTTCCGGCCGACCCCGCGGCCGCGTTCCGCCGCGCGCTCAAGGACGAGCGCCTCGACGAGGCGGAGGCGCTCGTGCTCGCGGGCATCGAGGCCGGGCTCGGCCGCGACGACCTGCTGACGTGGTTCGCCGGCGCCGTCGCCGACCACCACCTCTCCTACGGCCACGGTGCGATCTACGTCCGCAAGGCGTGGGAGCTGCTCGACCGGCTCGGGTGGGACCGTGCCGCGACGGTGCTCCCCCACCTCGTCCCCTCGCTCGGCTTCGGCACGCGCGAGGACAAGCTGCCGTACATGCGGCCCTTCATGCGCGCGCTCGCCGAGGTCGATCTCGCTGCGCTCGCCGCCGCGCCGGCTGATCCTGGTTGGCGCGACGACGGGCGGCTGCGCGCTGCGCTGCTCAGCAAGGACAAGACCGCGCCGCTCACAGAAGCGGTGCGGGCCGCGCACGACGGCGCCGGTGTCGAGGGCATGCTGTCAGCGGTCTCGCTAGCGGTGAGCGAGCGCCTGCTCGGCTACGACCCGCGCGTCGAGCTCGACCTGCACGAGGACTTCGGCTGGCTCGACATCACCCACGGCCTCACCTACGCGGACGCAGCACGGTGGATCTGGCGCGCATCACCGGGGCCCGATGCCGCCCGCCTCGCGCTCTTCACTGCCTTCCAGGCGCACTACACCGGCCGGTGGACCTGGCGCCGCGGCATCGACGCGCCGCCGGCACCGGAGGTCGAGGCGCCGGAGCCAGCGGCGTTGATCGCCGCCGCGCTCGGCGACCGCTCCGGCTCGTCCCTCATCGTCGCCCACCACATCAAGACGACCCGGGCCGCCGTCAACGAGGCAGCCATAACCGGCGCACCACTACCGCTCGCCGCCGCCCAGCGGCTGCTCGACTCCCCCCGCCGCGAACGCTTCGTGGCATCCAGCGTCACCCACTCGATCGACTTCCTCAGCGGCCGGGGCCCCGCCGAAAGTGACGAGGACTGAACCGGACGTCCTACTCGCCAGGCGGGTCCAGCACCGCGGCGTCGGGAGCGCCAGCGAGCAGCCGCAACGACGACGCCGAAGGCGTGTCGAGGACATGGTTGAGGTTGCCGCTTCTCAGGCCTTCGAGGTCGAGGGTCGCGTAGCGGTAGCCGGCGTGGTGGACCACGGCGACGACGGCATCACGCTGGGCGAGCACCCGCTCGAGCACGTCGAGAGGAACTTCGATGCGGGCCAGCTCGCCGTAGTGGCGCACGCGCAGCTCACCGAACCCCAGGCTGCGTAGCCCGGCCTCCGCTGCTTCGATGGCGGCGAGGCGCCCGAGTGTGACCGGTGTGCCGTAGGGCAGGCGCGACGCGAGGCAGGCCGCGGCCGGCTTGTCCCACGTGCGCAGGCCGAGCACGCGTGACTGCTCGCGCACGTCAGCCTTCGTGAAGCCGGCGTCGACGAGCGGGAACGCCGCGCCCCGTTCGCCCGCGGCCCGCTGGCCGGGCCGGTGATCGCCGAGGTCGTCGACGTTGACCCCGAGCACGACCGTCGCGCCCTCAGCGGCCGCGATCGGGCCGAGCGCGACCATGAGCGCGTCCTTGCACCAGTAGCACCGATCTGCGTCGTTGGCGCGATAGGCGGCGCTCGCCATCTCCTCGGTCTCGACCTCGATCCAGCGCAGGCCCCACTCCGCCGCGAGCGACGAGCAGTCCTCGTGCTCGCTGCCGGCGAGCGACGGTGAAACCGCCGTCGCCGCGAGCGCACGCTCCGGTCCGAGCACGTCGTGCGCTACCCACGCGAGAAACGCGGAGTCGGCGCCGCCGCTGAACGCAACGACGACGCGATCGAGCTCGGTCAGACGAGCGCGGAGGGAGTCGATGCTCACGAGTCGAATACCTCGATCCGAATCCGTTTGTTGCCCTTGCCCTTCGACTCGGTCTTGAGGACGCGGATGCGGCCGACCTCGTCGGTCGTCGCGACGTGGGTGCCGCCGTCGGCCTGCTTGTCGAGGCCGACGATGTCGACGACGCGGATCTCGGAGACCGACTCGGGGATCATGTTGACCTTCGTGCGGATGAGGTCCTCGTCGTCGACCGCGACCGACCGTGGCAGGAACGAGACCTCGATCGGACGGGCAGCGGCGAGCTCGGTGTTGACGAGCTCCTCCACTCGGGCGCCGAAGCCCTCGGGCAACGGATCGAACTCGAAGTCCATGCGAGCGGCCAATGGCTCCATGTTCCCGCCCGTCACTGGCGTCCGCCACTCGTTCCAGATGACGCCGCACAGCACGTGCAGCGCCGTGTGGGTGCGCATCAGCGCGTGCCGCCGGTTCCAATCGACGGTGGCGTGGACGGTGTCGCCGATCGCGGGCACATCGCCCTCGAGGGTGTGCCACACGGCATCGCCCTCCTTGCGCACCTCAGTGACCGCCGCCTCGCCGAGCCGGCCGGTGTCATGCGGCTGGCCGCCGCCGGTCGGGTAGAACGCGGTCTGGTCGAGCGCGACTCGCGTGCCGTCGACCGCGGTCACGGTGGCGTCGAAGTCGCGGAGGTAGGCGTCGCGGAGGTACAAGAGATCGGTCGCCACGACGTGATTCTTGCCGGGTTCACGTGCAGGCCACGCAACCGTCGCCGCACCAGGGGGTTCGCTATGGTTCGCGCCAGCAACCCCGCTGCTAGGAGGCTCTGGAATGCCCCGAAGGACCCGAACTTGGCGAATCCTCGCCCTGATCACCGCAGCCATGCTGTTCATGGCGGCCTGCGGTGACGACGACGACACGGCGGCCGACGGCGACGCCACGACATCGTCAACCGAAGAACCCGCAACGAGCGACAACACTGGCGACGGTGAGCTGAAGATCGGCTACCTGCTCCCCGAATCGGGCGATCTCGGCTTCCTCGGCCCACCCATGGTCGGTGGCGTCAAGATGGCGGTGGAGGAGATCAACGCCGCCGGCGGCGTGCTCGGCAAGGACATCGTGCTCGTCGGTCAGGACGACGGCACCGATCCGGAGGTCGCGGGCGCTGGCGCCGACAGCCTGCTCGCCGACGGCGTCGACTTCATCGTCGGTCCCGCGGGCTCGAGCATCGCGCTGTCGGTGCTCGACAAGATCACCGGAGCCGGCATCCCGATGTGCTCGCCGTCGAACACGGGCGTGCAGTTCACCACCGTCGACGACAACGGTGGCTACTACTTCCGAACCGCGCCGCCCGACAACCTCCAGGCCCAGGTCCTCGCGGATCTCATCGTGGAGGACGGCCACCAGAACGTGGTCGTGATCGCGCAGAGCACCGAGTACGGCGAGGGCTTCGCGAAGTACCTGGTCGAAGAGCTGAACGCGCTGGGTGCGACCGCGGCCGACCCGATCCTGTACGACGCCACGGCCGCGAGCTTCCAGGCCGAGGCCGAGCAGATCGCCGGCGCGGAACCCGACGCCGTGGCCGTCATCTCCTACGCCGAGGGCGCGCAGGTGATCACGTCGGCCATCGCCGAGGGTGTCGGTCCCCAAGATGGCGTGCAGTGGTACGGCGCCGACGGCATCCAGGGGAGCACGTTCTGGCAGAGCGTCGACGCGGACGACCCCACCGTCGTCGAGGGCATCCGAGGGACCGCTCCCTCGGCGGCACCGGCCGATGGCGAGGCGACGTTCCGTGAGCGCTTCGAGGCCTTCGCACCCGGCGTCGACACGATCTACTCGGGTCACTCCTACGACTGCGTCGTCCTCGCGGCGCTGGCGGCGGTGGCGGCCGAGTCCGACGCCCCTGCCGACATCCAGGCCAGCATCAACGACATGAGCGGCGAGGGGGAGAAGTGCTCCCTGCTCGCCGACTGCCTCGAGCTGCTCGCCGACGGCACCGACATCGATTACGACGGTGCGGCAGGGCCGCTCGACTTCGTGGAGGCCGGCGAGCCCGGAGCGGGTGCCTACGACACGTGGACCTTCGATGCTGAAGGTGCGGTCGCCGTGATCAAGGAGAGCATCCCGGTCGCAGGCGACGGGTGACGAGTTGGGTGAGGGAGGGGGCCGCTGGTCCCCTCCCTCACCGGCAACTCAGGCCCGCTTGGCCAGCGTGCCGAGGTAGAGGTCGATGACCTTCTGATCGGTCAGCAGGTCTTGACCTGTCCCGTGGTGCGCGTTGCGACCCTGGTCGAGCACGTACCCCCGGTCGGATATCTGCAAGCAGCGCCGCGCGTTCTGCTCGACCATCACGACAGACACGCCGGCCCGGTTGACATCGGCGACGCGCTCGAACACCTGGTCTTGGATCGCCGGCGAGAGCCCGGCGGACGGCTCGTCGAGGAAGAGCACCGACGGCTCCATCATGAGCGCGCGAGCCATGGCGACCATCTGGCGCTCGCCCCCCGACAGCGATCCCGCTCGCTGGCGCAGCCGAGCGGTCAGCCGCGGGAAGAGCTCGCACACGACGTCGCGCCGCGCTGCGAAGCGGTCGGGTTCGAGGTAGAGGCCCATGCGGAGGTTCTCGTCGATCGTGAGGCTGGGGAAGACGTTGTCGCGCTGCGGCACGTACCCAACGCCCTGCTCGACGAGCTCGTGCGCGGGCCTGTTGGTCACAACCTCACCGCGCAGCGCGACGGTCCCCTCGCGAACCGGCACCAACCCGAAGAGAGCCTTGATGAGCGTGGACTTTCCTGCGCCGTTGGGGCCGACGATGCCGACGATCTCACCCTCGTGGAGCTCGACGTCGCAGCCTCGCAGAATGTCGACGCCGGGGAGGTAACCCGCGACGATGCCCTCGGCGCGAAGGAGCACGACGTCGTTCATGCGTTGCCCTGGTCGGCCTTGTGCGTCCCGAGGTACGCATCGATCACGACCGGGTCGGCACAGACCACGTTCGGCGGACCTTCGGAGATGATCTTGCCCTCGGCCATGCACACGACCCAGTCGCTGATGCCCGTGACGACGTCCATGTCGTGCTCGACGAACACGACGGTCATCCCCCGCGAGCGCAGCTCGGTGATGTGACCGAGGAGCGACTGCACGAGCGCCGGGTTCACACCCGACATCGGCTCGTCGAGCATGACGATGGTCGGCTCGGCCATGAGGGCCCGAGCCATCTCCAAGAGCTTGCGCTGCCCGCCCGAGAGCGTGGCGGCGTAGTCCTGCTCGACGTCCGACAGCCGGAAGTGCTCGAGCAGCTGTCGGGCACGGATGGTGTTCTCCCTGTCGGCACCACGCCAAAGCCACGCGAACGCTCCGGCGAGCATGGCCTCGCCGCGCTGGTCCTTGGCTCCGACGAGCATGTTGTCAAGCACGCTCATGCGACCGAGGACCTTGGTGAGCTGGAACGTGCGCACCATCCCGGTGCTCGCCACACGGTCGGCGCTCCTCCTCGTGAGGTCGTCGCCGTCGAACGTCCACTGGCCGCGGTCGGGGCGATCGAACCCAGTGACGAGGTTGAACAGGCTCGTCTTGCCCGCACCGTTCGGGCCGATCAGCGCAGTGATGGAGCCACGCTGCACCTCGAGGTGGCCGACGTCAACAGCGACGAGACCACCGAAGCGCCGGACGAGGCCGTCGATCACGAGGATCGGATCTGGCTTGGGGATGCCAGGCTCGGACGCCACGCCGGTCGTCCAGGGTACGGTCGTCATGTCAGTCACGTTCGAGCAGCACCTCCTGGCGCTTGCCGAGGATGCCCTGGGGCCGGAAGACGATCAGGGCCATCAGCAGCAGACCGACGAGAACGAACCGTCCCGCGGCGATTCGCTCGGACGACAACGTCTCATCCGACACCCACCCCGCCTCGACGGCCTCACGCAGGAATCGATCGGTGAACTGGATCACGAACCAGTAGCCGATGGCGCCGACGACGGGGCCGAACCGTGAGCCGGGCCCGCCGAGGATGACGATGGTGAAGATGGCGAAGGTCAGGACCGGCAGGAACGTGTCGGGCTGGACGGATTGACGGTTGACCGCCAGCAGCATCCCCGCCATTGCACCGAGCGCACCCCCGAGCACCAGGCTCTGCAGCTTGAATCGAAAGACGTTCTTGCCAAGCGACCGAGCGGCGTCCTCGTCCTCGCGGATGGCGCGCAACACTCGGCCCCACGGGCTTTTGACGAGGGCGCTGACGAGGACTGTCGCGAGCACGACCAGCGACCACCCGACGACCAGGAGCCACAGCGAGCGCTCGCTGTACGCGAATCGGCCCCAGCCGTACGCGCCGCGGGAGAACGGGTTGGCGTCGAAGAAGTCGCCGGCGAAGCCCTGGATCCCGAACACACCACGGGTGAGCGAGTCCTCACCTCCCGAGCGCAGCAACGTGCGCAACACCTCGCCTGCGGCGATCGTGACGATCGCGAGGTACTCGGCGCGCAGGCGCAGCGTCGGGAGGCCGAAGAGAAGCCCGAGAATGATGGAGGCAGCGATGCCGACGAGGAAGCCGAGCCACAGCGGGCCGCCCTGGTCGACGGTGATCGCGGCGCCGTAGGCCCCGGTCATCAAGAAGGCGACATGCCCGAAGTTGAGTAGCCCCGTGTAACCGAAGTGCAAGTTGAGCCCGATGGCCGCGAGCGCGTAGGCGGCGGCGGTCGGTCCGAGCGCGGTGCGGAACGAATCGGCGAGGACGTCGACGTAGTCCATGGCTCAGCCCACCCTCTCCGCTCGGCCGAGGATCCCCTGGGGACGTACGAGCACGACGATGACGAGGATGGCCAGTCCCACGCCGGTGCGGAACTTCGGCTCGATCCAGTACGTGGACAGCTGCGACGCGAGCCCAAGGACGAGCCCACCGACCGTCGCCCCGTAACCCGTGCCGATGCCGCCCAGGATGACGGCAGCGAAGATCAGCAGCAGGAGCGTGAAGCCCATGTCCCAGACGACGGTCTCGGACAGCCCTTGGAGCACGCCACCGAGCGCCGCCAGCCCGGCGCCGAGCATCCAGGTCGCTAGGACGACGCGTCGCACGTCGATGCCCGACGCCTCGGCGAGATCGCGGTTGTCAGCCACCGCGCGCATCGCGGTGCCGAGTCGCGTGCGCTGTGACATCACACCGAGGAGCACCAGAACCGTTGCGGCGATCGCGATCACCGCGTAGTCCTTGGGGCGCAGCGAGATGGGCCCGACGTCGAACTTGGCTTGGATGGTGAAGGCATCGAACGGGCGGGGCCGGCCGCCGAAGAAGATCAGGTACACGTGTCGCAGGACCAGCGAGAGCCCGATCGTGACGACGATCAGCGACACGTTGCCGGCGCGACGGCGTCGGAGTGGGCCGAAGAGGCCGCGCTCGAGCAGGAAGCCGACACTGGCGCCCGCGCCGACGGCGAGTATCGCCGCCAGCACGAACGGCAGGTCGGGGCCTCCCGCGGCAGCGCTCAGCCAGAACGTGATGAGCGCGCCGAAGGTGACCATCTCGCCGTGGGCGAAGTTCGTCAGACCGGTGACGCCGTAGATCAGCGACAAGCCGACCGCGCACAGCGCGAGGATCAGCCCGAGCCGGACGCCGTCGACGGCGAGGCTGAACAGGCGATCAAGTCGCGAGAACCCAGTGCTCCGCGCCTCGCCCAGCTGGAACAGCACCGGTCGTGTCTGACCCTCGCGCACGCGGACACCGACGAGCGTTGACCGCTCGGGATCGCGCAGCCCGACCTCCTTGGGCAACGAGTCGATCTCCAGCGTGACCTCGTAGGTGCCAGCGCCCGGCACCTCGACACGCCAACGGCCGTCGTCGTCGGTCTTGGCGGCGCCAATCTCCTCACCGTCCTGCTCGACGCGAATGTCGACCCCCTCGATGGGTTTGTCGTCGTCGACGAGCCGCCCACCGATCGCCGTCTCAGGTTCGGGCTGTTGCGCCTCGGCGCGGGCCGCGCCCGTGCCGACGACCGCGAAGACGATCGCAGCGATCAGGGTTGCCCCGGCGACGAGCGCGCGAATCGGGTGACGGTCGGCGATGCGCCGGGAGTCTACGAACGTTGCCTGTCTGGTGCCTGACGCTCAGGTGAGCCCGACCGCGGCGATCACCTCGTCGAGGGTGCCGACCATCCCCGTGTAGAACGGCCCGAACTCGGCGAAGCGCGCCGACGCCTCGTCGAAGCGCATCGTGTACACGACCTCCTTGAGGTCGTCCGGCCGGACCGCGAACAACGTGACACCCCACTCGAAGTCGTCGAGACCGGTCGAACCCGTGATCACCTGCAGCACCCGACCGGCGAACGTTCGGCCGGTCGCGCCGTGGCCATACATCAGCTCCTTGCGCTCCTCGTAGGGCAGCGTGAACCAGTTCTGCTCCTCACCGCGCCGCTTGGACATCGGATAGAAGCAGAAGGCGGCCTTGCCCTCCGGCGGCAGCTGCGGGAACAAGCGAGCCTGCTTCATCTCCTCCGGCACGCCCTGGGAGTACTCGGACAGCTCGGTCAGCGACACGTAGCTGTCGGCGATGGCGAGGCCGGCCTCGGCCAGCTCGGTCTGGAACCGACGCAGCCGCCACAGGTCGGGGCCGAGCGCCATGAACGCGATGTCGGCCTTGTGGCCGAGCATCGCGGCGGGGATGACCTGAACGCCGTCCGACTCCGCGCCCTTGACCGCAGCGCCGACCGCCTCGGCGTCGGCAAGTGGTGTGAGCGAGCAGAACAGGTGGAGGACGCCCCACCCGATCGACGGCGAGAGCGGTTCCGGCATGCGATCGAGTCTAGAGATCAGGTGCGCGACGTGAGGGTCACGACGGCGTTGTAGTCGGGGACCTGGGAGCCGGGCTCGCGGTGCTCGGGACCCGACGCGATGAGCACCTGCCCCTCCGGCCAGTGCACCTGCAGCGTGCGGGCCGGCAGACGGACGACCAGAAGGCGCCCCTCGTACGAACCCGTCTCGTTGGTGAGGCGGACCGGTGCGCCGTCGCCCAGCCCGAGCGCAGCGGCATCAGCCTCGTCGATGAACACGGCGTCGCGCGCGGCGCCGGTGAGGGGATCGACCTCGCCCTGCACGATCGAGTTGAACTGCTTACCGCGCCTCGTCGTCACCGCGAACGCGCCCGGCGGCAGACCGTGGTCCGGCGGGTCGAGCGGGGTGAACCGCGCCCGTCCCGTCAGGGTCGGAAACTCGCCCCCGGCGCACAGGTGGCGGCCACCCCACTGCACCTGGTCCCCCGTCGCCGCGAGCCCCTCGATGCCGCGGTAGAGCGGGACCACGTCGGCGATCTCGGCTCGCAGCGCCTGGTTCGTCGGCCACGCGAAGGCGCCGGCGAGGTCGGGACGGACGCGCGCCGCGATGTTGGCGAACAGGCGCCACTCGCTGCGCGCCTCGCCGACACGCCGGGGGATCTCGGGGCTGAAGATGATGCGGCGCTCGGTCGTGGTCTCGGTGCCACCGCCCTCCTGCTCGTAGCGCGTCGCTACCGGGAGCAGCAGCACGTCGTCGCCGGCGACGAGCATCTGGCTGGTGAGCACCACGTCCTGGTGCACGCGCAGCGGCACCCGTTCGAGCGCGCGCACCACCCGCGGCGGATCCGGCAGCACGTCGAGGAAGTTGCCTCCTGAGACCCACAGCACGCCGAGCTCACCCCGCTCGGCGGCCTCGATCATCTCCGGTGCCGTGCGGCCTGGTCGGTCCGGGATGGGAAAGCCCCAGCGCGCGCCGAGCGCGGCCGCGGTCTCCGGCGTGACGGGCACGCCGCCGGGCAGCGCCGTCGCGTACGCACCCATCTCCGCGCCGCCCTGCACGCCAGAGTGGCCGCGGAGCGGCATCAGACCTGCGCCGTCGCGGCCGACGTTGCCGCGCGCCAGCCCGAGGTTCACGATCGCCTGGACGCTCGACACGCTGTCGCGGTGCTGGGTGATGCCCATCGACCACAGCAGGATGGCGGCCCGCGCACCGGCGTACTCGTCGACGAACGCCTCGACGTGGGCGCGCTCGAGACTGGCGGCGTCGAGAAGCTCGTCGAGCGGTTGCCGCTCGAGCCTGGCGACGACGTCGTCCCACCCTTCGGTGTGCCCGGCGACGAACGCCTCGTCCACCGCGCCTCTCTCGATGAGCAGCTTGAGCGCCGCGTTCGCGAAGGCGACGTCGCCCCCCGGTCGCACGGGCACGTGGAGGTCGCACATCTTGGTGCCGAAGATCGCCGACTCAAGGTTCGACGGCACCCAGTACCGGTCGAGCCCCGGCTCGGGGTAGGGGTTGACCACGACGACGCGACAGCCGCGCTGGCGGGCCAGGTACAGATACTTCATGAGGACCGGCTGGTTGTTGGCCGGGTTGCTGCCCCACAGCACGACGAGATCGCTCTCGATGATGTCGGTGAGCGAGCAGGTCGACGCGGCGACGCCGATGGTGTCCTTCAACCCGAGCGTCGACGGCGCGTGGCACACCCGGGCGGCCGAGTCGACGCTGCCGATGCCCATCGCCCGCGCCGCCTTGCCGGCGACGTAGTAGCTCTCGTTGGTGACGCCGCGGCTCGTCAGGTAGAGCGCGCACCGGTCACCGCCGGCTTCGCCGATCGCAGAGGCGAGCAGCTCGAGCGCCTCCTCCCAATCGATGCGCGTGAACCCCGGCTCACCGCGGCGGCGGCGCATTGGGTGGCCGAGGCGCCCGAGCGCGCGCAGCTGCGCCCCGGTCCGACCTTCCAACGCGGCGACATCGCTCAGGATGATCGGTTCGACGGGATCGGCGGTGTTGATCTCAAGCAACCGGAGGCGCGTCGTGCAGAGGTGGATGCCGTCGATCGTCCAGTCGTGCAGGCCGGCGACACCGAGCGCGCACCCGTCGCAGGCGCCCTTCGTCAGCACGTCGACCGCGTACTTCGGATGGGCGCGGTTGGCCCACGCGACCTTGACCATGTCGAGGTAGTGGTTCGGCTTCTGCTGACCGATGCCGTTGGGACTCAGGCCGGCCCACGACTCGGGCCGCCAGCCGGTCAGCTGCTCGCGCCAGCCCACGTGAGCTCCTCTGGTGCATAGATGTTGAGGCGCCCGCCGCGCGCGAACCCGGCGAGCGTCATGCCCGACAGGCGCGCCGCGACGGCCGCGAGGTACGACGGCGCGCTCACCGCGACGACGGTCGTGAAACCGGCCGCCCACGCCTTCTGGACGATCTCGAAGCTGGCCCTCCCGCTCACGTAGAGCCCGAGGTCGACCGCGGGGAGGCGCTCATCGAGCAGCAGCCGGCCAACGACCTTGTCGACGGCGTTGTGGCGGCCGATGTCCTCGCGCACGAGCACGGTCTCGCCGGTTCGGTCGAAGGCAGCGGCGGCGTGCACCGCGCCGGTGGACGCGAACAGCTCTTGGCCGCCGGTCATCCGATCGGGGACGGCCGCCAGCACGTCGAGATCGAACGGCTCGTACGGCGGCAGGGCGTGGAGGCGCTCACGCAGGTCGTCGAGCGCGGTCGTCCCGCACATGCCGCACGACGAGGTGGTCGCGGTCAGGCGCGGCGTCGGCGTAGGCGCCACCCCACCGGTGTCGACGCCGACGACGTTGAACTCGCTCTCGACCCCCGACCCCGTCCCGCAGTACCGGCACGTCTGGACGGGGGCGCCGGCGAGCAGACCATCGGTGAAGCAGAGGCCGGCGGCGAGCTCGAAGTCGTGGCCGGGCGTGCGCATCGTCGTCGCCACCAAGGTGCCGTCGAGATGGACCTCGAGGGGCTCCTCGACGATGAGGTGATCGGGTTCGCGGCGCAGCTCGCCGCCCTCGTAGCGGTGCGTGAGCAGCTTCGCCGTCCGGCCTCGGGGCACCGGCCGACCCTAACCACCGAAGTGGGCGAGCAGGACTTTTGGGGGTACGGCCCGAAGATGAGTCGAACGGGCCCTGCGCGTGGAAAGGTCTCGCTGGTCCACTTGTCGATGTTGTTCCGCCGTTGTGTTGCCGCCGTGGCCGTCGGGGTCTTGCTCGGAGCGCTCCCGGGTTATGACGCGCGCGCCGAAGTGCCTGTGCTCGTGCTCGACGGAAAGGGCTTCGGCCACGGCGTCGGGCTGTCCCAATGGGGCGCAGAGCACCTGGCGAGGAACGGCCGGAGCGCGGCTGACATCCTCGCCACCTTCTACCCGGGCACCTCGCTGGTGTCGAAGGGTGGACAGGTGCGCGTCGCGGTGTTCACCAGTCCCAACGGCACCACCACCCTCCAATTCCCGAACGGCGGTGAGGTCCGCAGCTCGCTGAACGGCGCGCAGGCCGCGGGCTTCCCGGTCCGCGTCGGCCCAGGCGGGCGGGTCCGCATCACGTTCAACGGCTCCTACGTGGTCGAGCCGCTCGCCACCGGCCAGTCCGGGCCCGGCGCGCAGCGCTACCGCAGCGAGGGGGACCAGCCGTGCATCACGTTGGTGAACTGCCCGACGACCACCTCGACGACGGCGCCAGGTGGTGGTGGCTGCATCATCTGCACGACCACGACGACCGCGCCGACCGCGACGACGACCCCGCTGCCGGGCGTCTCGACGACCACGGCGCCGAGTGCGCCGCCCGGTTCCCCACCGCCGCCGCCATCGTCGGCGCCATCCTCAGGCTCGCCGGTGTGGGCGGTGCCGAACGGAAGCGCGCCGACCTCTGTCGCCGAGCGCGGCCGGTCCTACCGCGGCGTGCTCGAGGCCACCGCGGGCGCCGGACCACTCCGCCTCATCAACCAGCTCGATGTCGAGACCTACCTCAAGGGCCTCGGCGAGGTGCCGAGCTCGTGGCCGGTGCAGGCGATCGCGGCGCAGAGCATCGCCGCCCGTACCTACGCGCTGCGGGCCATGTCGTTCAGCGGCGAGATCTGCGACTACGACCTGTGCCAGGTGTACCTCGGAGCCGGGCGCGAGGCGGCGAGCCAGAACGCGGCCGTCGACGCGACGCGCGCGACGGTGCTGACCTATCGAGGCCACCTGGCGTCGGCGGTCTACTCGTCGTCCGCGGGCGGCGTGTCCGCCAACACGCTCGAGGGCTTCGGCACTCCCGCGGAGAGCTACCCCTACCTGACGACGGTCCGCTACGAGACGGACAACCCGCAGCCTTGGCACAGCGAGGTCTCGATGGCCGACGTCGCCGCGCGCTTCGGCTACCGCGGCACAGTCGCGCGCGTCGCCATCACGAAGGCGGGTCCGAGCGGTCGAGCGCTCGAGGTCACTCTCGACGGCACCGCAGGCCCGATGGTCGTCGACGGCCGGCGCTTCGCCAGCGGTCTCGGGCTGCGCTCGACGCTCTTCGTCCCCGCGACCGGGTCCTCCGCCGTCGCCCCGCCCGCGCCTGGCGGCCTCGGCCAGGTGCAGGCGCTGCCGGAGGACACCGCCGCGATCACCGCGGCCGCGACGGCGGGCGAGCAGGGCAGTGACGCGGCACGCGATCGCTTGCGGGACCGGGCCGATCGCGCCCTCGACGCGCTCGAGGAGACCGACCTGCTGCGCGACGGCGCCAGTGATCTCGCGACCGACCCGCGCGCGCTGGCGGCGGCGCTCCTGATCGCCGCGGCCACGGCCTACGCGTGCGCGATCACCGAGCGGCAGCGCGGCGCGCTCGACGACCCCACCCGATCTGGCGTGCATTAGCGGGCTCTGCGCGCGCCAACGCACGCCAGAAGCTGCAGGAGGCCCGTCAAGCGGACGCTGGCTAGCGCACGCCCGTCAGGTGGGCGTGGTCGTTGTAGCGGACGAGCTCGATCTCGAGCGTCCCCTTGCGGTACGGGTTGGCGCCGAACCTCCACTCAGTCACCGACGCGTTGATCGGGCTGATCCAGGCGCGGTCGCCGCCGCCCGGCTCGAGGCCGAGCCACCGGAACATCGACTGCACGATGACTCCGCCGTGGCATGCGATGACGACGGTCTGGCCGGGGTGGCGCTCGACGATCGCGTCGAGCCCGCGGCCGACGCGCTCGCGCATCTCGAGCCAGGTCTCGCCGCCGGGGTCACGCCGCGTCGCCGTGTCCCACGTATCGGGCGCAGGATAGCGGCGCTCGTATTCCTCCCACGTCAGCCCGTCACCCTCGCCGGGGTGGTGCTCGCAGAAGTCGCACTCCTGGCTGACCTCGTGGCCGCCGAGGGCGGGCGCGATGATCGCCGCCGTCTCCACCGCACGTGGCATGAGGCTGGCGTACAGCGCGGTCGTGTCGCCAAGCTCGCCGGTCGACGCGAGCCGGTCGCGCAGCGCCTCCACCTGGCGTCGCCCGAGGTCGGACAGGCCGGTGCAGCCCTTGTGCCCACCGACGATCCCGAGCTCCTGCGCGCGTGACTCGCCGTGGCGGACGAGGACGATGCGGGTGCCTTCCATGAGCCGAAAAGCCGAACTGGCGGTGGAAGCGCGCTGGGATGCAGCGCGGTTCCACCGCCAGAACGGAGTGCTGCTAGAAGTCCTCCATGCCGCCGCCGGGCATCCCGCCGCCGCCCGAGGACTCGGGCTTGTCGGCGATGACGACCTCGGTGGTGAGGAACAGCGCTGCGATGGACGCCGCGTTCTGCAATGCCGAGCGGGTGACCTTGGCGGCGTCGATGATGCCGGCCTTGGTCAGGTCCTCGTAGTTCCCGGTGAGCGCGTTCAGGCCCTCGGTGTCGGTGTCGAGGTTGCGCACGCGCTCCACGACCACGCCGCCCTCCAGACCCGCGTTGATCGCGATCTGCTTGAGCGGCTCCTCCAGCGCGCGGGCCACGATGCGGGCACCAGTGGCCTCGTCCGCGTCGAGCTTCTTGATCGACGAGAGCACCTTCGCCTGGGCCCGGAGCAGGGTCGTGCCGCCACCGGCGACAACACCCTCCTCGATGGCAGCCTTGGTGGTGCTGACCGCGTCCTCGATGCGGTGCTTCTTCTCCTTGAGCTCGACCTCGGTGG
>CAYSAC010000037.1:0-18353 GCA_964428815.1 uncultured Acidimicrobiaceae bacterium
ACTGGCGTGCCATCCACGACGAGCTGCGGAAGGGCGAGGCACCGAGAACCGACCTAGGGCTGCAGCACCAGACTTGGAAGGCAGCACGGACATGACCTCCCGGGCCGACCGACGTCGCGCCACGATGCGCACGTCCCGCAAGGACAAATGCCGGCCGGAGTCTGCTTTGCTAATCCCCCACTCCGGCCGCAGGCCTGTGACCAGGCACAGCGAAGTTGCGCTCGCCGCATTCCGGGTGCGCCCTCAAGCTCGGTATCCGGGAAACCGGGGGGATGCTCACGATGTAATGAGACGTCGCTGTGTCGAATTCAGCAGTCGGTGGAGATCGTCAGCCGTGGTCGCAAATGGGCGGTCGACTCGACCGTAAATAGCTGGAAGGTCGCTGCGCTTGTTCCTGACTCTGGCTGAACGACGAGCAAGAGCGGCGCGTCCAAGGCGATAGTCCTTCCCTGTGATGGGAAGGTACCGCCGTCGGCCCAGGTGCGGACCAGATCGGTCACGTCCGCCGTGCCCTCGCCGCCTTTGAATCGGACGGTGCCGCGTGGCCGCTTGTCCAGCAGGGTCTGCCAGGACCGGATCTCGTCCTCGCCAGGGGCGAGCAGCGCGGCTGGGTTGCCTGGATAGACACCCGTTTGCACCGCCAGGTCCTGGGGTTCGATGTGAACCTCGAGCTGCGCGTTGGTGATGCACTCGGCGCGAGCAGTCACCGGAGCGAAGCGAAGCACGGCCGGTCCGGGGTGTTCCTCGGTCACGAAGAAGAACCCCACCTCGAGCTGCGCCGAGGCGCGGTCGACGGCGAACCTGCCGTCCGTACGTTCGACGATGCCGAAGTCGTCAGTCGGGTAGAACTCCTCAGAGCGAACCGGGGGTGCCTTCGACTGCATTTTGGCTCCCGCGGGTCTCCTTCACCTTCGGTGCACCCGAGTATCAATGCAGCACACAACGCGAGACAGAGCGCGAGCCGCACAACGCAAGCATGCCCGTCGGGGGCGCTCCCTGCTGGTCTGCTCTCGAGAGGACCGGCTCATTTCTCGCGTGGTCGAGACGACGGAAGGAACCGTCGACGGTCATCTTCGGTGGGCGGTAGCCCAGAGCCGTCGCAGCGCCAGCATGTGATCGGTCCTTGAGCGCCGCCACGAGCACTTGGCATCCACCAATGACCGAGCCCTTCGCACGCGGCACACACGCCGCTGGTCTCCTCCTTGGCGCTGAGCCTTTGGTCGAGCTCGACATTGCTCGCTGCGTTGCGACGTTGGATCAGGAACGTCGCGCCCGCAATGCCCAGGCCAAGAAGAACGCCTACGCCGAGGACGACGAAGAAAGCCATCACGCATGAGCGTTGCATACTGCGCGCTGAGATGAGATCGGCACATGTGCGCCGCTCATCGAGCGTGGCGTCCCCGCCGGCAAAGGATCGACGCTTCCCGCGGCAGCGCAGGCAGCTCGGTGAGATGCGATGCGGCTTCCGCATAGCGTCGTTCCATGGCTAGTTGGTTCAGGCGCGATCGGCAGCGGGTGCGCGTGTTCGTTCTCTCCGGCTATGACACAGCCTCTGCGTACGAGCAACGCGAACCTTCCTGGGAGCCAGACGATGAGTTTCCCGATATCGACTCGGCGACCGCCGCTGCGATCAGTTGGCGCGCAGGCCAGCCAACGGCCGCGCAGGTCGAGGTCGTCGAGGTAGTCAGGAGTGAAGGCCGCGTGAGGCGGGTTGTCGATGAGACGGGTATCGAGGAGATTGCCTGACGCCACATTTGCGATATCGCGCTCCACGAGCGAAGGCAGGGCTGTCGCGTAACCGGGCTTGGAGGGCAGGTGTGGGCGGCGATTGGGGACGCGTGATTGGTGACGTCTCGCCGCCAGCCACGCCTTGATATGTCGGTGATCTGTCACCAAGCCCGGCGATAGCTCCTCGAGGCTGCCGTCGGGCGGTTGATAGGAGCTCGACTGAGCGGATCATCCGACGAGGTCGAGCACCCAGACGGTTGTCGTCTCCGTCAGCTCCGGGCCCTCGAATCCACCGATCACCACGAGCCGGTTCCCGGATACGCGGATCGAAGCATCCATGCGGTTGGTGAACGGTGCGCTGGCGCTGGTGAGCCACGCGTCTTGGGCGGCTCGCAGTCGCACGGTAAACGGGCCGTCATCGGGGTTGTCGGTGGTGCCCGACGTCGCAACGAGGAGGTGACCCCACTCGTGTAGATCGGCGAGTGGGGCGAGTTCCCATACGCCATTGACGTTGATCCACTCAGCCTGTGGGCCGCTCTGTCCGGTCAGCGACGTGGTCTGCACGATGCCGTCACGGACAACGGCGCTCGACCCTCGTTCGGGATGTGCCGCGAACGCGGTCCAGGTCGATCCGTCGAGAGTCCACGACGGGCCGAGACCTTCGCCTGGGCCCTGCAAGGTCGACAACGCTCCTCCGACGAGGATTGTCCCATCAGCAAGCGCACCGACGTGGGCGTGGATACCCGGTCGGGGGAGGTCGGGCAAGGGACTCCAACGGTCGGCTTCGACGTCATAGACGGCGCCGTCGGCCTTGGCGGCGGGATCAGCGACTCCAGGTTCCTCAGACCCGGGTTCGCTGTCGACGTGCACGTTCCGTTCGGTCCCGCCGATGATGTAGATGAGTCCGTCACTCGCCAGAGCGCCAGCCCCGAATCGCAGCGAGAGCGGAGCGGGGGCCGCCTCTGTCCACTGGTCATCCCCGATGCTCCAGCGGAGGGTCACGGGTTCGCTCACGGTCCAATCCACACTCTGGTTCTCGCCGTAGCCGCGACCTCCTTCGTCGAGCCGAACCACTATGGCGGTTTCACCGTCCCAGGAGACACTGTCCGCGAAGATGCTGATCTCGGTCTGGCTCGGGAGCTCGGACCAGGAGTGAGACTCCGCGTCGAAGACCGCCCCGCCCAAAGCTCCCGAGTCAGTCGATCCCACGACGAGCATCCGGTCATCGGAGAGCTGCACGCGTGGGTCGAACAGCGGCTCAGGAGCGGCGGGGATCTTGGTCCATGTATCGGTGTCCGGGTCGTAGATCCCACCGCGTTGTTCACCCGCGCTGGAGTACAGGGGGTCATTGCCCTCGCGCTGCCCACCCCAGACGAGCACTCGACCGTCGGCGAGCACATCGTCGAAGGATGAGTAGCGCGGACCGATCGGTGCATCAGCGCCCTGCGTCCACGTCCCGAAGCCCTCGCCGAGCACCGTGCCGTCGGGTGCGATCGGCGCTGCCGCGAGGCTCGTGCGATCGTCATCGTCGCCAACCGTACGAACGACGCCGACCGTGAGTGCGACCGCGGTCAGGGATGCCAGACACGCACCGCCTGTCCTGCGTCGGCGCAGCCGGGCCCGTGCACGACGCGCCAGGTCCTGGTGGTCGAGCGGGCCGATGTTGTGGGGTCCACTGTTGATGATGCGATCAGTCAAGGTCGGCATGTCGGAGCTCCTCGGTGCTGATGAACGTTCTGGCGCCGCCCGGGCGTGCCGCAGGGGTGCCGCCGCCGTCGCCATCCTCGAGTGCGGCGTGGAGGTGCGACATGGCCTTGCTCGTGAGGGACTTGACCGTGCCCTCCCGGCAACGCATCGCGGATGCGGTCTCCGCGACCGAGAGCCCCCCGAAGTAGCGAAGGGAGATGACGGTCCGCTGCCGACTGGGTAGCGAAGCGACGGCGTCGCGAACTGCGATGTTGTCGGCGGTCTCGACGACGGCTGCCTCGCTCGGCGCATCCCCGTGCCGGCGGTTGGCCCGTGCCTCCGCGTAGCGGCGTCGCCACCACGAGTTGGCGAGGTTGCTCGCGACCCGGGCCACCCACGCCTGCGGACTATCAGCGAGTTGAACACGACCCCAATGGAGGTGCACCCGCACGAATGTCTCCTGAGCGAGATCCTCCGCCACGTGAAGATCCCCGACAATGCCGAATATGACGTGCACGACCCGGCGGTGTTGCTCATCACAGAATTCAGCGACACTCGCGTGTTCGAGCGGCCGGAGCGGCCGCGCGTCAGAACTCATGATGGGCGCCGGGGGCGACGACGACACCCTCCGACCCGACCTGCCACCAGCGCCAAGGCAGGCTCCCGGCGAATCGACGAAACAGTCACTATCCCTATTGATCGCACGACAGACCAGATCGGTTCACCGCGCCCCGAAAGAACCGGACTGGTCGGCTCTGCCCTGACACCATGCGGACCCTCGGCGGCCCGAGGAGGCTCCCCGGTCTCGAACCGTCGATCTGGGACCCGCGGTCGCCGGGTGCCACCTAACAAGCTGCCCTCTCGACGATTCCACCGCGGCGAAAGTGCCGTTCTGGGCGTAGCTCATCAAGCGCGGCGAGTCCCGCCCGACGCAGCACGAAGCCCTCCGACGCCACATTTGCGCTATCGCGCTCCACGAGCGAGGCGGATGCTGTCGGGTAACCGGCAGCGAGGATCGGATGGGCGCTGAGACGATCCACCATTTGAGTGGCGGTGACGGTCAGCGTGCGGGTGGTTGCTCGAACCAGGTCTGACCCAACTCAACCGGCTGACGCTCCCTTTCGGGGTTGTCTTCAAGACGATCCGTCGGCCTGGTTCGAGCAGCCACCCGACACCCACCGGCCGGACGGAGTGACCTACTAGGAGCCTGCCTTAGAGGCCCATCGCTGTCCTGTCCGTCGTCCCGGCAGGTGTGGTGCCACCCACCCGCTTGCCAACGAAGGGATGACCATGACCACACTGCCACTGCGAATCACCGCGGGGGTCGACACCCATTTGGATGTGCACGTCGTCGCCGCTCTCGACGACACCGGCGCCCTCCTCGGCGTCGAGTCCTTCGCGACCACGATCGCCGGGTACCGGCGGCTGCTCGCCTGGCTGCGCGGCTTCGGTCAACTCGAGCTCGTCGGTGTCGAGGGCACCGGTTCGTATGGCGCGGGACTCACGCGTGTGCTGTTGGGCGAAGCCGTGCGCGTGGTCGAGGTCGACCGACCGAACCGGCAACGCCGACGCCGCCGCGGCAAGTCCGATCCTCAGGACGCCATCACCGCGGCTCGTGCTGCGCAGTCCGGCGACGCGTGCGGCCAGGCCAAGTCCAGGGACGGAAACGTCGAAGCCATGCGGGTTCTTCGCGTCGCCCGCTTCTCAGCGCGCAAGGCGCGCACCCAGGCCCTCAACCAGATGCGCAGCCTGATCTCGACCGGACCCGACTCGATCCGCGACGAGCTGCGCGACCTCAAGGCCGGCCCCATGCTCGACTGCGCGTCCGCGTATCGGCCCGGCACCAAGCGGGATCTGGTGTCGCTCACCAAGTTCAGTCTGCGCCTGCTCGCGCAGCGCGCTATCGGACTCGAGGCCGAGGTCGCCGAACTCGACGCCATCCTCGCTCCGCTGGTGGCCGAGACCGCGCCCGAGCTCCTCGCGGTGATGGGGCTTGGGACCGACACCGCGTCGGCGTTGCTAGTCGCGGCCGGCGACAACCCCGAACGACTCCGCAGCGAAGCGACCTTCGCCCATCTGTGCGGCGTGTCCCCGCTTGACGCCAGCAGCGGCAAGAACGAACGCCACCGACTCAACCGCGGCGGAGACCGCCAAGCCAACTCCGCGCTGTGGCGGATCGTCATCACGCGCATGGTCTGCGACGCCCGCACCCGAGACTACATCGAGCGACGGATGAAGGAAGGGCTCACCAAGAAGGAGGCGTTCCGGTGTCTCAAGCGCTACATCGCACGCGAGGTCTACAACCACCTACCACGGGTCGAACTCGCCCTTGACAGTCCCTAGGAGCATCGTTCTGAGGCAGCAAGCTCTGCGAGGCTAATGAAGTGAAGCTCGCCCTCGTGTCGGACATGCACGGCAACCGCCACGCTGTCGAGGCCGTCGTCGCCGACGCGAACGAGCAAGGTGTCGACTCCTGGTGGGTCCTGGGTGACCTGGTCGCAATCGGGCCCGACCCGGTTCGAGCCGTCGAACTCATCGCGAACCTGCCCCGCGTCCACATCACGCGAGGGAATACGGAGCGCTACGTCCTCACCGACGACCGCCCGCCACCTCATCCCAAGGAGGTGATCGCCGAGCCGAAGCTGCTGGAGCTCTATGGAACGATCCAGCGATCGTTCGCGTGGACCGCCGGCGCGCTCGCCGCTCACGGCTGGCTGGGGTGGTTGCGTGACCTTCCTCTTGAAGTCCGCGCCCAACTCCCCGACGGCACAGCCGTCCTCGGCGTGCATGCGACCCCTGGGCGCGACGACGGGGACGGCATCACGCCGCATCGCGATGAGGTCGAACTTCGACAGGACCTCGCCGGCGCCGAGGCGCAGCTCGTGTTCGCCGGGCACACGCACCAGTCGACCGATCGGCTCGTGGGTGACGTGCGAGCGGTGAACCTGGGAAGCGTCAGCAACCCGATCACTGACGACCTGCGCGCGAGCTACGTGATCGTTCACGCCGACCGCCATGGCCACCGGGTGGAGCACCGCCGCGTGGGCTATGACCGGCGAGCGTTCGTCGACGCCGTCGCGCGGTCCGACCACCCCGCTGCCGAGTACATCGCGTCCTTCCAGCGAGGCGAGCAGTACCGCTACCCCGCACGACGGCCCGGCGCGCCCGACCCGGCAGCGTGACGCTCACCCGGCGATCGGGGACCGGCTCCGGTACGGCGATCAGTGGAGCCTTCCGACAGCGATGCGTGCACCTGTGAAAGTGTGCGGATGAACCTCATGCGACACGTTGTCGTATTCGACGCGGCGGACCTCGCGGCTGAAAGCTCCTTCTGGGCGGGCATGCTCGACGGCCAGGTGCTCGCCGACGACACGTTTCACTGCGTCTTCGATGCCGACGAGCAATGGGTGATCGGCGTGCAACTCGCACCCGACCATGTCGCGCCCGATTGGCCGGACGGGAACCCTCAACAGGTCCACATCGATCTGCACATCGACGACCCTGCGAGCGCGCACGCCAAAGCCATTGCGCTCGGGGCCAGGCTGTTGCAGGCAGCCGCCGACCTCACAGCTGTCGAGGGGCACCAGGTCTACGCCGACCCTGCCGGCCACCCGTTCTGCCTCGGCTGGGGACACCCAGACGCCGACACGGTCCGCCGGATCTTGCGCGGCCACGCATAGGCGCAGAGACCGCCGTCGACACCGGCCGCAACACGCACACCGCCGTCTCAGCCCAGCTGTCGGGACGTCGTGGTGTCCCCGAGGTGTTGTTACGGGCGTAGGCCATCGGACGCTGCGATCCACGCGCCGCAGCATGAAACCCGCCGACGCCACCTTTGCGCTATCGCGCTCCACCAGCGAAGGCAGGGCTGTCGCGAAACCGGCGGTAGGTGATAAAGCGCATCGGTGTTTGGGGGCGCGTTCTGGAATGCTTCGCGGCTCCCTACGCGCCGTTCGGGGACGCGCGGTCGCGCACAGCGTTCGACCGCTTCGCGCTGACTTACGATCCACGCGCAAGCGCTTGGATCGGAATCGCGGCCATCTGGAAGGCTCGATCTCATGGAGGACCGACCGAGGGTCGGCAGCTGGCGCAGCGTCCCGGAATCGCGAGGTGAGCGGCGGAGACCTCGAAGCGCTACTGGCTGGCGTCCTTGCTCGGATAGGCCATGACGCCCTCGCGGACGGCGGTCGCCACCGCTTCGAGCTTCGAGTGCGCCTGCAGCTTCGAGAGGACGTTCTGGACGTGGTTGCGCACGGTGTTCAGGCGCAGCCCGAGCCGTTGCGCGATCTCCTTGTTGACCAGTCCGGCGGCGACGAGTCCGAGGATCTCGAGCTCGCGGGGCGTGAGATCAGAGCCCAACCCTCGATGGGTCGCTCGAAGCTGGCGCAGGAGGGGCGCCAGCTTGCTCGACGGCGTGATCGTCTCGCCCGCGTGCGCGGCAACGATGGCCTCGAGAAGGCTGTCGACCGCGTCCTGCTTCTTGACGAAGCCTGAGCATCCCGCCGCGATGGCACGAACGAGGGACTGATCGTCGGTGCGGGCCGTGAGCATGATCACCTTGACCGTGGGCATCAGGGCTTTGATCTCCTCGACCGCCTGGGGGCCGTCGCCATCGGGCAGCTCGAAGTCCATGAGGATGACATCGGGGTCGTAGGCCAATGCAGCCGAGATTGCTTGGGAGACGCTGCCCGCGGTTCCCACGACCTTGAGCTCGGGCCGGCTTCCCAACAGCCGTACGAGGCTGTGCGCGAAGATCTCGTGGTCGTCCACCACCAGGACGCGAATACGCTCCTGGGCATCCTCCTGATCCGGGTAGGCCTCGCGGATCGAGGAGATCGCGTTCATCGAGCCGAAGAAGGCATCCAGGAGACGGGGCTCGAACTGCTGACCGCGCAGTCCCGCCATGACGTCGATGGCTTCGTCGAAGGGCAGGCGCGGACGATAGGCACGGTTGCTCGTCAGAGCGTCGAAGACATCGGCGACCGCGGCGATCCTCGCCACCTCACGGATCTCCGTACCGCGCAGCCCACGGGGGTAGCCGGCCCCGTTCCACCATTCGTGGTGCGTCAACGCGATGTCGGCGGCAATCCGCACGAGCTTCGAGGTGGAGCCGACGAGCAGCTGGTACCCGATCTGCGCGTGGCGTTGCATCGCGGCGTACTCGTCCTGCGAGAGGGAGCCAGGCTTCAGCAGGATCCCATCCGGGACCCCGATCTTGCCGACGTCGTGGAGTGCGGTCGCGAGGCGAAGGTCGTCGGGCGACAGACCCGTGAACCCCGCCGCGTCGGCGAGCACGACGGAATACCGGCTCATTCGTTCGATGTGCCGGCCCGTCTCCTCATCGCGCAGGGACACGGCACGCGACAGCCGCTCGATCGTCTCCTCATCACCGTCGAGCGTTGCGCCCGGCTCGGCCTCGAGTCCCTCGAGCACTCCCCCGAGGATCCTCGTGCGAGCGATCGTCTCCTCCAACGCCTGCGGCGCGTTCGTCGTCGACACTACGAACAACCGTCCAAGACGTCGCGGACCTTGCGCAGCAGATCGTCGGCCGAGAATGGCTTCTCGATGAGGCTGACGCCGTCCTCCAGCATGCCTTGGTGCACGATGACGTCCTGGCTGTAGCCGCTCATGAAGAGCACCTTGGTCGTGGAGAGGTGCTCAACGACGGCGACCGACAGCTCCTTGCCTGAGCGTCCGGGCATCACGACGTCCGTGAGCAGCAGATCGATCCTGCCCGGATGGTCACGCACGATGGCCAACGCGTCGTCGGCATTGCCTGCCGCCAACACCGTGTAGCCGTGTCGCGCGAGCATCCGCCGTGCCGGTTCACGAACGATCTCCTCGTCCTCGACGAGCAGCACCGTCTCGCCCTTCGCCCGCCGCAGCACGTCCGGCTTCGCATCACG
This sequence comes from uncultured Acidimicrobiaceae bacterium, assembly GCA_964428815.1. Taxonomy (GTDB): domain Bacteria; phylum Actinomycetota; class Acidimicrobiia; order Acidimicrobiales; family CAYSAC01; genus CAYSAC01. The sequence continues at coordinate 9,321 of CAYSAC010000037.1, forward strand.
GGGCCGTGCCGTGGCATCCGATGTCGCAGGAAGGTTGACCCGGACAGTGGTCCCCAGCCCGGGCTCCGAACAGATCGCTACGTCGCCCCCGGCTTGGGCAACGATTCCGTAGACGGTCGCCAATCCCAACCCGGTTCCCGCACCCGTGGGCTTGGTCGTGAAGAACGGCTCGAACGCTCGGGCAGCAACGTCCTCGCTCATCCCCGTTCCGGTATCGGACACCGAGAGCCGCACGTACGTTCCTGGGTTGATGGCGCGGATGCGGGCGTAGTCCTCGTCCACGTCGAACGGCGCTGTCTCGATCTTGAGCTCACCGCCGCCAGGCATCGCGTCCCGCGCGTTCACCGCCAGGTTCATCACCACCTGATCGATCTGCCCCCGATCGGCCTTGATCAGCGGCAGATCTGGAGCGAGCACCGTTCGCAGGTGGTCGACGTTCTCGCCGATCGTCCTGCGCAGCAGCTCCTCCATGTCGCCGACGACGGCGTTCAGGTCCAGCACCTCAGGCTGCACGACCTTGCGGCGGCTGAAGATCAGCAGCTGGTGCGTCAACGCCGCCGCCCGCGTCGCCACGTTGGTGATCTCCTCGACGTCCCGCGCCATCGTCACGAAGGCCTCATCCTCCGACAGCCCGTGACGCTCCATCTCGTCCTCGAGGCTCTCGGAGACGAGGCAGGCGTAGTTCATGATCCCGGCGAGGAGGTTGTTGAAGTCATGCGCGACGCCGCCGGCCAGGTGGCCGATGCTCTCCAAGCGCTGCGCCTGGTGGAGCTGCGCCTCGAGCTTCGCTCGTTCCTCATCCCCGAACGCGTGGGACGTCGAGTCGAGCAGCTGCTCTGTGGATGTCGAACCTGAGCCCGGCATCGCGTCGTCGATCGCGCCCATCGGCGCCTCCCGGTCCAGTCAAGGACCCAATTCGCACCCTACGCCCCTTTTCGCCCACTGTCAGTGAAAATCGTCAAAGGCATCTCCCCTGCTGTTGGCCTCTGCTGCGCGCATCGTCCAGTCGACCTGACGCGTTCGCGCCATCGTGCGAGGAACGGCGCGGTGCCGACAGTACGAACATGAACCTGACATCTCTGTTGACCACGTCCCTTGCGGTCCGCCGGCTGGGGGCCGCCCTGCTCGCGTTGCCGGTCGTGGCGGCGGTCCTGCTGGCGACGGCACCGACCGCGACCGCGGCCATCGCACCCACCGTTCCGCTGGCGACCTCGGCCAACTACGTGGTGCTGGGCGCCTCAACGGTCACCAACACGGGCGACAGCATCCTCGGTGGCAGTCTCGGGCTCTGGCCGGGGACATCGATCACCGGGTTTCCTCCCGGGTTGGTCCTTCCTCCGGGAACGACTGACACGACCAACGCGGCCGCGCAGCAGGCCCAAGCGGATCTGACGGCCGCCTACGTGAACGCCGCCGGCCGGCCGCTCGACGCCACCATGACCGCCGATCTCGCCAACCTCAACCTGCCAGCCGGCGTCTACGCCGGACCCAGCAAGGGCGCGCTGAGCCTGACCGGACCACTGGTCCTCGACGGGGCGGGCGACCCGAACTCGGTCTTCATCTTCCAGACCGACTCGACGCTCATCACCGGATCGAGCAGCACCGTTTCGCTGATCAACGGCGCCCAGGCGTGCAACGTCTTCTGGCAGGTCGGCAGCTCCGCCACGCTGGGTACCAGCTCAGTCTTCGTCGGGAACATCCTGGCCCTGACCTCGATCACCGTGAACAACAGCGTGACCGTCCACGGCCGGGCCCTCGCCCGCAACGGCGCTGTGACATTGGACAACGACACCTTCATCAAGCCGACCTGCGCGTCGCTGACTCCTGGTACGGGCACCGGCGGCTCGGGGTCCACCACGACCACACCAGGCGGCAGCACCCCGACGACCGCGCCGGACAGCACCCCGACGACAGGAGCAGATGCTCCCGGTGGTCCGGGCGGCCGCAGGTCCGAAGGCCCTGGCGCTCCGTCGGGTCCCGGCCGCACCGCCGAAGGCCCTGGCGTCCCGACCGCGGGGCCCGGCACACCTTCCGGCGGTCCTGGCGTCCCGACCACGGGCCCCCGCACACCTTCCGGCGGTCCTGGCGTCCCGACGCGGCCGTCCCTACCGGTCACCGGCATCCAGACCGTCGCCCTCGTGGGAACAGCTCTCGCGCTACTGACCCTCGGCACCGTCGCCCTCAGCGCGGCACGGCGGAGCAGCAAGCCATGGGTGGCGTAGCGGCCTGTCGGCGGAGTGGAGGCGATGGCGGGCGCAACCTCACAGACAATACGAACCGACTCACGCGTGTCACGGGCAATCCGCGTCTCGTTTCGGAAGCGGACAGTCATGGCGAGCGGCCGGTGAGGTCTGCGATCGCCTCGTCGAAGGTCTCGAAGCGGAACGTGAAGCCGGCGTCGACCAGGCGGCGAGGCGCGCAGCGGCGGCCTGTGAGCGCCAGCGCGGGATCGGTTCGCATGAGGCGAGCGCCGATGTGGACCAGCGGTTTCGGAGTCGGTGGCGACCACGGCCGGTGCAACGCCGTGCGGAGCGCCGCCATCATGTCCCGGTTCTGGATCGGGCTCGGTGCAGTCACGTGGATGACGCCGTCAAGTGTCGGTTGCTCGATCACGAACCGGAGCGCTCGCAGGAAGTCCTCGATGTGGAGCCAGCTGATCCACTGCTCTCCGGTGCTGATGCGTCCGCCGAGGCCGAAGCGAGTCAGCTTCGTAAGGCGGTCAAAGGCAGGCGTGTCGCGGTCAAGGACGATCCCAGTCCGCAGGATCGCCAGCCGATCGGCGTTGGCATCCTCGACAGCCGCCTCCCACGCTGAGGCCACGCCGGCCATCTGGGCGGGGCCGTCAGCGGGCGGATGGCCTTCTTCGATCACGTCTTGGCCGGCGTCGCCGTAGATCGCAAGGGTGCTCATCTGCAGCCAGATCGCTGGAACGGGACCCTGCTTTGTTGCTGCGACGAGGGCACGAGTCGGTTCGACCCGCGACTGACGCAGGAGCTCGACGTTCCGCGTCGTCGGAGGGCGATCGACGAGCTCACCGGCCAGATTCAGCAGCACCGCACCGTCGAGTTCGGCTGCCCAGTCCCCGACGGTCCGGCCGTCCCAGATAACTTGCCGGTGGTTGACGCCATCGCGCTGACGGCGCGTGAGGATCACGACTTCGTCGCCGCTATCGCCAAGGGCGTCGGCGACGCGTTGGCCGAGCGATCCGCTACCGCCGGCGATGACGAGCTTCATGCTGCGGCGGTCCGCTCGGTCGGGACAGGTTCTGGCATCCACGTCACGGCGATGTTCTCCATGAGGTAGCTGGGCGCGAGCTGCGCGCTGCGAAAGCTCTCGATGAACCGCGACTCGAGCTTCTCCACGACGACCTCCCGTGCGTCACGACGGTCTGGCTGCATTCGCGCTGCCTCGAGTCCACCGCGGTGATCCGCCGAGATGCCGACCGTCGCGCTTAGGCAGGTTCCGGCCACGACGTCGCATGCGTCGCCGTTCGCAGCTGGGACAGACACGTCGACGTCGATGAAGAACTCTCGAGCATCGTCGACCCGCCAAGACAAGCCGCCGGGCCGTAGGTCGAGCGAGACGCGGGCGGGCTCGTGCACGCCAGGGAACCATCGACCTCCGAGCGCGACCGCGAGACGCGCATCCGTGCGCCGACCAGGGACCCACACGCCGACGATCGTCTCGCCAGCGTCGTTCTCCCACTCGACTGAGATGCGATGGGCGGCAGCGCGCTGGCGGATCCCGGCGGCAGCCGGAACCAGGCGGGGGCGCAGGTCGGTGATGTCGAGGAGGCAGCAACCGACGACCGTGCCGAGCGACGTCTCGTGCGGCCGCAGACCCGCGGGAAGCCGGCGGGCGGCTTCGTCAGGATCGACTACGGCGTTCACGAGCAACCGCCGCCGGAGGACTCCACGTACCGCCCGTTCCCCAGATCCATATCTGCGCATGTTCGATACGCTACCATTTACTCTCGTACTAAACGCAAACGCGTAGTGAGGTCTTGTGGCTGAGCGATTCCGTCTCGACGAGCTGGCACGGCGGGCGAACGTCGCCTCGACCACAGTCCGCCTCTACCAATCCAAGGGGCTGCTCGCTCCTCCACGGCTCGAGGGCAGGACGGGCTGGTACGACGACTCCCACCTCAGCCGGCTCCGGCTGATCGCACGGCTCCAAGGTGAGGGCCATTCGCTCGCCGGTATCCGCGACCTGCTCGCTCAATGGGAGCGAGGACGAAGCCTCGACGCGGTCATTGGTGTCGAGTCCGAGCTCGACGAGCTGCTCGGCGAAGTCCACGCCGTGGTGCTCGACCCTGCGGAACTGCTTGTCAGCTTCCCCGAGGGAGCGATGACCGGCGAGCTGATGCAGCGGGCATCCGCGCTCGGCTTGGTCGAGGTCGTAGAGGGCGGCCAGGTCCGAGTCGCTGACCGCCGCTTCATCGAGACCGGTGCTGCTCTCGCGCACCTCGGCGTGCCACTCGATGTCGTCTTGGACGAGTGGGAAGCACTCGTCGAGCACACCGACAAGATCGCCGACCGCTTCGTGACCGTCTTCGAGCGACACCTGGCGCCGGCGAGCTGGCAGACCGACCTCGGAACCGAGGAGGTTCGCGAACTCGCCCAGACTCTGGCGCGGCTCCAGGCGACCGCTCGCCAGGTTCTCGTAGCAGCGCTCGACTCGAGCGTCGCGAAGCTCGGACGCGAGCGTCTCGGACAGCTGATCGAACCAATCTGATCCGACTGATCGCGTCCGGGTCACACCAGAGGCTTGCGAAACGGCCCCTTCCAGTCCCCCTGTATCGCGGGTGTTGTGGAGGCCAGGCCGCCCTGGTTGATCAAGAGGTAATAGCGGCGAAGCAGGTCGCCGAGGTGCTCCAGAGCTCGGTGGAAGTCGGCGTAGGTGACTGTGACGTCGTCGGGATCGCGTTCGACGTGAGCGACGGTCGCGTTCGCGTACCGCGCCACGGCCTCAGTGAGTTCGAGGAGCCGCGTCCTGTCCTCTTGGAGACCACGCCCCCCGAGCTCCTCGTCGCCAGGCTGATCGGTGAACCGGTCGAACGCGTCGTTGGCGGCATCGATGTGGAACTTCGCCTCCAGGCGGTCACGCTCGTCCGCAGCGTTGGGATCTCGCTCGCCCACCCACCGACCGACCTACCACGCGCGAGTGAAGTCACGCCGGTGCGTCTCGAGCTGGCCGATGAGCCGTCGCAGCGACAACGTCCGCGGGTCATCATCAGCTTGGCGACGGATGGCCATGACCTGAGCCTCGATGTACATGCGATGGAACGCGTCGCGGAAGACATCGGTATCCGGGTGGTCCTGCGCGTCGAGCATCTCCATGACCTCGTCGTGAAGCTGGCGTCGGTGATGAAGGTCGTAAATCTGCTGCTTCAGACTCTCAAGCCAGACGCCCTCCCACTCAGCGAGCAGCCCGTCAATGCCCTGTCCGTCGGATGTCGCCATGACTATGACTTCGTCTGAAGACCGACGTGAAAGCGGAGGGCATCCGCGGTCGATCGACCGAGAACCTCGGCACGCGCGTCGATCGCGTGTGAGAGCCGGGCGGCGACTTCGGGGTCCGGCGCCGCGTACGTGGATGCAGCCCCGTGCGCGAGCCACCCGAGGAGGTCCACGCGTGCCCGCGCGCGAAGAGGCTCGGGGTGAGGGTGGTGGCTCTGAGCAGATGGCCGCGGCGACCACCGCGGCTTCGGGAGTTGGGGTGCCACCACGCTTCGCTGTGGGTGCTCGATCAGAACGAACGGGCGCGGCGCTTCTGCGAGAGCCGGGGTTGGCGAGCGGACGGGCAGATCCAATCCAACGAGTACGGAGCCGCGCGCCTCCTCGCGATGCGGTACGTGATCGACCTGTGAAGCTGAGTCCGTAGCCGCCCAGGGCCGAGGCCGAAGTCGCTCGGATGCTCGAGCGCCTCCGCCGCGTTCAGCAAGGAACCTCGCGGACCTCGAGCACTTCGGGTTCCTCCCCCTCCCTCACTCCTCTCGTGAACTTCACGGTCACGGCTCGTACATCGTCGCGGGAGCACTGCGTGCGAACCAGGTCGTCGGCCTGGCCGCGGCAGTACAAGTCGATTGCCTCGACGCACATCGCGTTCACACCGACGGTCCGTGTGCGAACTGGATCTGTCCCACCGTCCCCACCACCGCAGCTCAACGAGACACCAAGCCCCACGATGAGAGCAGTCAAGACTCGACGTCCCATCCGCACATGATGCTTGAACTGCAGCCGTGCGACCGCTCCAGCGCGACCCACGTGCTCCTGCCCCATCGGGGGCAACGGACGCGCACAACACCTGGACCACTACAGGGGACCCGGTCACCTCGACTGCGCGAGTCTGGTGCAGTGCGCAATGCGTGGGTCCTCGTGACGATCGCGACGTTGCTCACAGGCTGCGGTGCCGACACCTCGCCATCAGAAGGCCCTGCTGCTGGACCTGTGACGACCTCAGCGCCCGGAAGTGGAACCGCTGCGCTTGACGAGGTCAATGGATGGTGCGACACGTTCTCTGACCTCACCAGGGATACGGCCGCAACGGCGGACGAACTGCGTGCCGCAGCCGACAGCGCCCCCGGGGAGATCGCGGACGCTATGGGGATCGTGGCCTCGACGGCTCCCTTGTCGCCCCGACGGGGCTTTGAGGCTGTCGCTCAGGTCGATGCCTGGGCGCATGAGAATTGCGGTGCTGCGCACCCGTTCTGTGACGCCTGGATCCAATACAACGGATTGCTCGGCGGCATCGCCCTCTCCGGCGGCTCCGACGAGGACGAGAGCTGGTCCTGGGAGGAGCACCAGGATCTCTTCGAGGTAGTCCTGGCCTACGCGCCCAAGGATCTTGAACCCCAACTTCACGCGTACTCACAGTCGCTATTGCCGGAGATCACCGAGGCGCAGGAGCGCGCCGCCGAGGCCGCCGCAGATGACGCCGATTCCTGGGTGGAGGACAACTGCGGAACCTCGGACTGAACCGCGCCAAGCCGCACCCGACTGTCGATAGCCCGCGCCGTCGCTCCCAGCTCTGAAGCGTTTCCACTGCCGGTCGCTGCGACGGACTGCGGCTGCCTCATACGGGCTGCGCCTGTTCGTCCGCACCTGAGCACCGCCCCGACGCGATCTGGAGCATCGCTCGGCCGACACGGGGCTGTGATCGGCGCGCTCGATCGGGGCTGTCTCCCCTAGAGAGTTTCGCGATACGATATTCGTCACGTGGAGATCTTCGCCTCGGCGCGCAAGCACGGAATCGATGACCTCGATATCGAGCACGCGGTTGATCACGCGGTTGCCGTCGGCGAGCAGGACGACGGCAAGATCCTCTACCTCGGACCGGACCGCGCCGGGAACCTCTTGGAGGTCGTGTCGGTGCTCAAGGACGACGGGGTCGAGGTCGTGATCCACGCCATGCGGATGCGCCGCACGTACGAGTCGTTTCTCCGCGAGATGGGAGACAGTGATGGCTGACAAGAGGAAGTCCTACGGTCGGACCAAGTCCGGTGTCGAGCTCACCGACGAGGTGCTCGAGCGAATGGCGGCTGAAGCCGAAGCCGGTCTCGATGTCACCAAGCTTCGCCGGCGACCTGGTCGACCGGCGATGGGGTCTGGTCCCGCGGACTCCCTGCCGATCCGACTGGATCCCGAGCTCCGTCAGGCCCTTGATGACCGCGCTGCTGCCGAGCACACGACTGCCTCGGACGTCGTGCGAGAAGCACTCCGCCGCTACCTCAAGGTGAGCTGAGCAGGTCAGCGCGAGGCCGCACCGATCAGCGCGCGATCGCGACGAACCCGACACCGGCCACGCGCGGAGAACCGGCGATGAGCTGGCGCCATCGGAGTACCTCACAACGCGCGCCGGCCGGGACGTGCTGAACGTATCCCCCAAGCCCTGCTTGCGGGCGTAGGCCATCAGACGCTGCGAACTACTCGACGCAGCACGAAGTCCTCTGACGCCACATTTGCCTTATCGCGCTCCACGAGCGAAGCGGAGGCTGTCGGGTAACCGGCGGTAGGTGATGCAGAAAACCGGTGTTCGGGCGCGCGTTCTGGGAGCGTTCCGACGCGTGCTGGCGGGTGTGACGTCCAGTGGGTGTCAGGCCACGGCGGCTTCGCGCTCGAGTGAGAGGCCGAAATGCGGTCGGTGGTCACTCGCCATCGTGGCATACAGGATCACCTCGACGACCCAGCGCTCGATCGAGGCGAGCGAGCGCGCCATGCCCGCCGGCCACCCGCCGTTGATCGCGACGAGCACCATCCACACCGGGTACAGCGCATCGAGGCACACGCCGATCGGCAACAGCACGACCACATGCGGAAACACCACGAACAGGCGCGTCAGCGACGCCCATCGCGGCCGCGCGATCGGCGATGTCGACTGTCAAGGTCAGCGCGGGGTCGTCACCGGGATCGACCGGAGTGAGCGTGGTCGCGAACGGTGGCGCGCTGCGCCGCAGCACGAACAGGTAGCCGAACGTACGGGCCCGCTCGCGGAGCACTGTCACCTGCAACGTCGAGAGCCGCCCAGGTACGCGACCTGTGACGACGACGATCGGCACGGTGACGAGCCACGCCATCACCGACACGCCCGTGGCGACGCCGTTGAAGACGAGATGCGGGATGCAGAACAGCCAGTGCACCAGCGGCCGCCACCACTCGATGTTCTCTCCGCATCCCGCCGCGGGGCTTCACCGCATCAACGGCGCCGTTCGCTATGACCCCCCGGACGCGAGGCTGCGCCGGTCGGGCTGAGCGACGGTGGCCCGGCGCTGCGCAGCGACGGTGACCGATCGAACAACGCAACGGCGCCGTGCAGCTCGGTACGATCGGCCCGTGTGCAACGTGCTGCTGACCAGGCGGCAGCTCCTCCGCTACTCAGCGATGGTCGCAGCCACGTTCCCCGTGGTGCGGATGGGCCGATCCGACGCATGGACCCTCGAGGACCAGGCCCGCGGTGTCGGTGCCGGGCTCGCCGTGCCAATGAACCTCGACCTCGTTACCGTGACCGACAGCACGGCCGTGATCACGTGGTTCA
>CAYSAC010000038.1:0-18253 GCA_964428815.1 uncultured Acidimicrobiaceae bacterium
ATGAGCGACACCCGCATGAAGTACGGGGGCGTCAAGCGCCACTGACCCCGCCGAGGTGGCAGCCAGCCACGCTGGTCCCCTCGCTGAGCCTTCCCTCTCCACGGCGTGCAGAGACCGGCGCGTCCGCCCTCCAGGTGTCAAGCCCCCGCGCGGCCGAGCTGCCATCGGCTGATCGCAATACGGGTGATCGCAGGCCTCACGCGGCCCTTCGACGCGCGTTCGTACTGGTCACGGGCCTACAGGGTCGGTAACGATCGCGGGGTAGCGCCTCGTCACCGCTCCTCCCCACCAACGCTGCTCAGTGAGATGGAGCGCGCCCTCCAGAAGGCACTTCGGGACAGCTCCGACATTCGTTGAGACGGTCGGCTCATCGGCGTGGAGGTGCTGCTCTGGGACTTCGAGGACAGGTCCCGGGTCGCGACGTCGATCCAGACGTTGGTCCGGTCAGGCGTGCGTGGTAACGCATGCTCGTACGAGCGCACGTCGGCGTGGCCCCGTGCGTGGGCTGCACCGGTCGCGCTCAACAGGCGACGAGGTACAGCTGCCAGTCGTCGGGCACGCCCTTGAGCGAGTGCATTCCGCGATCCTCGAACATGAGGCCGGAACCGGCGGTGAGATCCTTCAAGGTGCGACTCGTGAGGATCTCGCCGGCGCCGGCTAAGGCCGAGATCCGCGCGGCGATGTGCACCGCTATGCCGCCGATGTCGTCGCCTCGAACCTCGACCTCGCCGGTATGGATACCGGCTCGCTGCTCGAGACCGATGCTGGAAAGTTGACGGGCGAGATCGGAGGCGAAGCGAGCCCCGCGGGCCGGACCGTCGAACGTGGCGAGCACGCCGTCGCCGGTGCTCTTCACCACTCTGCCCATGTATCGCGCGGCGAGTCTGCGGGCCGCTTCGTCGTGGCGATCGAGAAGGTGGCGCCACTCGCTGTCCCCAAGTCGGGCGGCCATGTCCGTCGAGCCAACAATGTCGGTGAACACCACGGTCGCCAGCTCGCGATCGACGCGGGCGTCGTGACGGGCGCCGGTGAGGAACTCCTCGATCTCACCGATCACATCGCTCTCGTCGCCGTAGGGCAAATGATCGTCACCCTCCAGCGCCACCAACTTGGCGCCCGGTATCTGAGCCGCCATGTATTCGCCCGCCGCGAAGGGCACGACTCGATCACCCCGCCGATGAAGCACGAGGGTAGGGACCTGGATCGTCGGCAACAGCGCCCGGACATCGATCTCGCCGTTCATCATGAGCAACCGTCGGACCGCACTCGGGCTGCCGCCCATCCGTTCGAGCGTCCCCCACCATTCCTGCGTCTCGGGGTGGCCCGCGACGCTCGGTGCCCACTGCCGGAGATCGGAACCGTGCCCGAAGTTGGCGACAGCGTCCTCGATCCCGGCTTCCCATACGTCGCGGGGGATGCCCGGCCAATCAGGAGCGGCCAGGATGCGCGGAAACGTGCCGCGCAAGACGAGCGCGCGCGTGCGCGCCGGATGCGTCGCCGCGAACATCACCGAGATCGGTCCGCCTTCGGACACGCCGTAAAGCGCAGCCTGCTCGCTGCCCACGGCATCCATGACGGCCCGCACGTCGTCCATGCGGTCTTCCATCGTTGCGATCCCGGCGTCGCGATCCGACATGCCCGTACCGCGCTTGTCGAAGATGATGAGCCGCGAAAACTCGGCCAATCGGTTGAACATTCGTGCGAGCGTCGGTTCGGTCCAGAAGTACTCAAGGTGGCTGATCGAGCCGGCGATGAAGACGATGTCGACCGACCCTTCGCCGAGGACCTGATACGCCAAACTCACCTCGCCGCTGCGGGTGTACTTCGTCGTCGGCGTCACACCGCCTGACGATACTGGGCCGAACTCGTTCAGGCCCGAGCCACGATCATTGGTCGAGCCCGCGTCCGCTCGGTGGCTCGAGCACGGCCAGCCGCCCATCGATCATCGATCATCGAGGAAATGGTGACCATGGCCTCTAGTGCCCGACCGACGACCTGCCCCGTACCGCCTAATACACGGATATGCCTGCGAGATGCAGACCTCAGACGGCTGTCCGGGCCCCGTTCGCCCTGGTCAACGGGTCGCACCGTGGGCCACCATCGCGAGGTAGTCCCTCCTCGTTGGGGGTTCCTACCCACGCCTACGCTGGAGCTCGGGTTCGCGTCCCGGGGTCGAAGCGCGAACGCCGATTCCGTGCTTCCGCGACCTGCCCCACTCTGGTGGGCTCCTGCGCGACGCGTGGGTCAGCTAGGAGCGCGCTCGCGGGCGGCTCGCCTGAGCGCGTCGAGGGCGAGTGCGATCACCGCGTCCTCTGTCATTGCGCGGCCCTCGAGTGCGTATCGCCCGAACGCGTCGTCGCCGAGCTTCGAGAGGAGCCGCTCGCCGACCTCGCGCATCAGTGCGGCGTCGGTGCCGTATGGGGGGACGCCGGCCTGGGTTGATCCGGCTGCGCCGTAGAGGACGGTCGCATCCTGGTAGGCCTCGACTCTCGCGAGGAGCTCGATGACCGTCCGCAGCGTGACCCACAGCGGCGTCCAGGCTCCAGCCCGGTTCCACTCGGTGATCGCCGCTTCGCAGTAGGCGATCGCAGCGGCGACGTCGTGTTGACGGACCTTGGAGGCGGCGAGTGCAACCTCAGCAAGCCCGACGACGAAGCGGCTGTCGGCGGTCTCGGCGAGTTGGATTGCTTCGAGTAGATGAGGCTCGGCGGCCTGGGGCTCATCAGCGGCGAGGATCTCGCCGACAACGAAGTGGGCGAAGGCTCGCGCTGAGGGGCTGCCGCAGCGCTCGGCCGTCGCGCGCACCTCGGCGGCAACGTCGCGGGCGCGTTGGGTGTCACCGCCGTAGGCGATCGACAGGCTGGCGCTGCCGAGATCCCACACCGCCTGGAGAAGGTCGCCCTCGGCGCACGCGATTTCGTGGGCCTCGGTGTACAGCCTGGTGGCCACGTCCAGATCCCCGACGAGGATGGCCACATCGGCGCGCGCCTCCAGAGACGCCCTGGTGGCGACCGGCTCGAGCGGCGAGGTGGCGTCGTTGATCATCTGCGCGGCGGCGATGGCAGCATCGAGGTCACCTCGCTGCCACGCGCCGGTCGAGGTCGCCTGGAGGGCCTCGGCGAGCCGGGGTGCATCGGTGCCCGCCGCGGCAGCGACGGCGACTTCGGCCCAGCGGAACACCTCCGACGCTCCTCGCCACAGCGCGTAAGGGCGGAGCGCGGCGGCCAGCCGCACGCTCATGTTGGCGTCGCGCCCGACCAGCCAGGTGTGAGCGGCGCGCAGCTCATCGAGGTGACGCCGAAGATTGGCTGCCCACTCGGCCTCGCCGGGGCCGTTGAGTCCGCGCTCGACGCGTTCGGCCAGGTCGACTGCCCACTGGGCGTGCCGGTCTCTCGCCGCTGTCAGTCCATGGCACGCCTCGAGGCGCCCGATCCCGTAGCGGCGCATCGTGTCGAGGAGGGCGTAGCGGCGGGGACCTGGGCCGGGCTGTTCGGCGAGGAGTGCACAGTCGAGCAACCGCAACAACGTGGAAGGCACCTGGTCGGGACTGATCCCGTCTCCGCCAGCGACATTGATGGTCGCTTCGATGTCGAAGGCCCCGCAGAATACGGCAAGCCGGTCGAAGACCTTCTGCTCGGGTGGCGCGAGCTGCGCGTACGACCAGTCCAAGGCGGCAGAGAGGGAGCGATGCCGGGCGTGTCTCCCCACACCGCTAGTGAGGATTTCGAAGCGTTGGTCGAGGCCTTGTCGAAGCTCCTCGAGCGATAGGCCGCGGACCCGCGCCGCGGCAAGCTCGATGGCGAGGGGCAGACCATCGAGCTGACGGCAGATGTCAGCGACGATCTCCAGGTCCGCTGGCGCGAGGTCGAAGGCGGGGTTGGTGGCGCGCGCCCGATCGAGGAACAAGCCGACGGCGGGCGAGTTCTCCTCGCTGACCGAGAGCGCCCTGACCTCCCACAGGTGTTCACCATCGACTGCGAGCCGCTCGCGGCTGGTGGTGAGGACGTCGACCGCGCCCGTGAGCCGGGTGATCCGCTCTGCGAGTGGGGCCGCCCCGGCGAGCACGTGCTCACAGTTGTCGAGGATCACGAGCGTTCGACGATGCGCGAGGTGGTCGAGCAGCTGAGCATCGAGAGCCCGGAATGCCTTCTCACGGAGTCCGAGACCGGTCGCCACGGCTCGGGTGACCTCCGTGGGTCGCTCGATGACGGCAAGGTCACACAGGTGGACGCCGTCGGGGTAGCGGTTGGCGACCTCGGCCGCCAGCTCCAGCGCCAGCCGCGTCTTTCCCACTCCGCCCGGGCCCCACAGTGTGACCAGCCGGACCTCGCTGAGCAGATCGGCGACATCTCGGAGGTCGTCGTCGCGGCCGAAGAAGCTGCTGACCGGGCGCGGCACGTGCGCCGTCCGACGCGCTCCGCCGAGAGCGGCAGGGCGGGCGAGTGTGTGCCGGAGGATCTGGCCCTCGAGTCGCCGCAAGGCGGGCGAGGGCTCCAAGCCGTGCTCGTCGGCAAGCAGGCTGCGCCACGACTGGTATCTGTCGAGGGCTTCGGTGTGGCGACCGAGGAGGTATAGGGCTTCCATGAGCATCGCCCTGGCCCGTTCCCGCTCGGGGTGCTCGACGAGCAAGGCCTCCATCGCGGCGGCCGCCTCTGGGAGCAGACCAGCTTCGAGGAGGAGCTCGGCGCGCTGCTCGCGGGCGGCACCATGCAGCTCCTCGAGCCGAGTCGCATAGGGGTGGGCGAAGGATCTGTCGGCGAACCCGTCGAGCGCGGGTCCCTGCCACAGGTCCAACGCCTCGTCGAGCAGACCCAGCGCGTGCTGCCCGTCGTCGCCGGCTGCCGCCGCGAACAGACGCTCGAACTGGCTGGCGTCGAGCTGTTCGGGTCCGACCTGCAGGCGGTAGCCGCTCGCCTCGGTCACCAACGCTTCGCGAGGCAGGATCCTGCGGAGGCGGGAGATCTGGGTACGGAGCGCGCCCAGGGGATCGCGGGGCAGGCGTTCACCCCAGAGCTCGTACCCGAGACGGTCGGGCGAGACCGGCCGATTGGCTTCGACGAGCAGAACCGCCAGCAAGAGGCGCTGGAGCTCGCTGCTGACCCGCACTGGCCCGGCATGGGCGGTGACCGTCAGCGGTCCGAGGATGCCGTACCGCACCCCACCCAGAGCCTCCGCTTCCATCTCCGGAGTATCCCATCCGTGCCTTTGGGACGTTTCGTGGGTGTCGACATCGGCTGACATGGGCCCGACACGGCGTTGACAGGTCCTGTTCGTACCGTCGAGTCGGCGATGACACGACGAGGAGAAGCCCGATGACCACAGCAGCAGCGATCCCGGTCTCCGACGACATGGCGGCCTCCTTTGGTGGACGTCTCCTGCGGCCTGAGGACGACGGATACGACGGGGCCCGCCAGCTCCACAACGGCATGATCGACAAGCATCCAGCGCTCGTCGCGCAGTGTCAGACCACCGCCGACGTCGCCGATGCGGTCAACCTGGCCCGCGACGCCGGCGTGGAGCTGGCCGTCCGGGGCGGTGGCCACGGCGTGGCCGGACGGGCGGTCACCGATGGCGGCCTGATGATCGACCTTGCCCCCATGCAAGGCATCCACGTCGACCCCCGTGGCCGCACCGTCCGGGCCCAGCCCGGCCTCACATGGCGCACGTTCAATCGAGCTGCCGCTGTCCACGGTCTGGCCACCACCGGCGGGGTCGTCTCCACGACCGGCATCGCTGGGCTCACCCTCGGCGGTGGCATCGGATGGCTCATGGGCAAGTACGGCCTCACCGTCGACAACCTCCTGTCAGCCGAGGTCGTCACCGCCGACGGCACGGTGATCACCGCCAGCGACGACGAGCATCCCGATCTGTTCTGGGCGTTGCGCGGCGGTGGCGGCAACTTCGGCGTCGTCACATCCTTCGAGTACCGCGCTCACCCGGTGCGAGACGTGCTCGCCGGACCGGTGCTCCATCCATTCAGCGACGCCAGCGCCGCGCTGGCCTTCCACCGGGAGTTCACCGCGGCTGCGCCTGACGAGCTGACCGCCGGCGCCGCGCTGCTCCACGCCCCCGACGGTTCCGGCACGAAGGTCGCCGGGCTCGTGCCATGCCACTGCGGGGACCCGGCCACCGCCGACGCCGATCTCAAGCCCCTGCGGACGTTCGGCGCACCGATCGCCGACCTCGTGCAGCCCATGCCGTATCCGGTCGTCAACACGCTGCTCGACGGCGCCTTCCCGAAGGGGACCCTGAACTACTGGAAGTCCGGCTTCCTCGCCGAGCTGTCCGACGAGGCGATCGAGGTGATGGTCGACGCCTTCGCACGGGTGCCCTCGACCATGACCGGCATCTTCGTCGACCACCTCCACGGTGCAGCCACCCGCGTCGAGCCCACCGCGACCGCGTTCCCGCACCGGCAGGAGGCGTTCAGTGTGCTCATCCTCACCCAGTGGACGGACCGAGCCGACACCGAGTCCAACATCGCCTGGACCCGCGAGACCTTCGAGACGCTGCGGCCCTATCTGACCGACAGCCGCTACACGAACTTCATGTCGGCCGATGACACCGGCTTCGTACGCCAGGGATACGGCGTCAACTACGACCGTCTCGTCCGGGTCAAGCGCACCTACGACCCCGACAACCTGTTCCGCCT
Source organism: uncultured Acidimicrobiaceae bacterium (assembly GCA_964428815.1). Taxonomy (GTDB): domain Bacteria; phylum Actinomycetota; class Acidimicrobiia; order Acidimicrobiales; family CAYSAC01; genus CAYSAC01. The sequence continues at coordinate 6,653 of CAYSAC010000038.1, forward strand.
CAACCACAACATCGACCCTGTCGACTGACACCCGACCAGCGGGCCATGATCCGACCATGAAGGGAGGCGTGGACGTTGTGGTCGTCGGAGGCGGCATCGCGGGCGGCGCGCTCGCCATGGTGCTGGCGACAGCCGGTGCGTCGGTCGTCGTCCTCGAACGATCGGCCGACTACCGGGATCGTGTACGAGGCGAGTACATGCAGCCCTGGGGTGTTGCCGACGCGCAACGGCTCGGTGTTCTCGACGTGCTGCTCGACGCGGGTGCCAACGTCGTCACCCGGATGGTGCAGTACGACGAGACCATTGAGCCGGCGGCTGCTGAGGACGGGGGCATCCAGCTCGACGAGCTGCTCCCGGGCGTGCCCGGCGCGCTCGGCATCAGCCATCCAGTGGCGTGCGAGGCCCTGGCGAACGCAGCCACCGCGGCCGGTGCGGCAGTCGTCAGGGGTGTGGGATCTCTCGAGATGACCGTGGGACCCGAGTCGTCGGTCCGCTGGGCGACCGACGGTGCGAGTGGCGAAGCCGTCTGTCGGCTCATCGTCGGCGCCGACGGCCGGGAGTCAGCCGTCCGGCGTCACGCCGGCATCCCGCTCAACTCCAGTCCCGCGCGGCTGCTCGGCGCCGGGCTCCTCGTGGAAGGAGCGCACGACTGGCCGACCAACACCTTCACCGTCGGCACCGAGGACGACCGTCTCTTCTTCATCATCCCCCTCGGGAACGGACGAGCTCGCCTCTACCTGATGTACGACGTCAACGAACACGGGCGTCTCGTCGGCGCCCACAAAGCGGCGCGCTTCCTCGCCGACTTCGGCCTTCGGTGCGTGCCCGGCAGCCAGCAGTTCAGGGCAGCCACACCCGCCGGCCCCTGCGCCGTCTATCCCATGCACGACTCCTGGTGCGACACTCCGGTCGCGGAGGGCGTCACGCTCATCGGCGACGCAGCCGGCTACAGCGACCCCCAGCTGGGACAGGGGTTGTCGGTCGCGATGCGCGACGTTCGGGTGGTGTCAGAGCTGTTGCTGACCGGTCACGACTGGTCGATCGCTGCGCTGGCGCCGTACACCGACGAGCGGTACGAACGAATGCGCCGCCTTCGGTGGGTCAACGATCTGGTCACGACCCTGCGGGGCGAGTTCGGACCCGCTGCGCGTGAGCGACGTCGCGAGGCACGAGCACGCATGCGCGACCAACCCGAACTGGCGCGGTTCCGTGGCGCGTCGCTCGCCGGTCCCGAAACCGTCCCCGCCGACGCGTTCGCGGACTCCGTGAGCGAGCGACTCCTCGGCCGGTAACAGCCAGGCTCTCGTCCACGCGGCGCCTCCCCGCTGCGCGCGATCAGCCGGCAGACCCCTCTGACGACCCCCGAACGCCCGACTGGTACAACGTCGTTCGCTCGGCCGAGCGACGGCGGCAACCGTGAGCGCGAATCTCGGGGAGTCCTTCCGCGTTGGGAGTGCCTACCCACGCCGACGATGGGGGTGGGCGGTGCCTTCGACCCGAGGTTCAGGGACAGAAGAGAACAAGGACACGTCGGAGGGGACAGACTGGCCGTCATGACCTCCGTCGAGCAGGGGCGGGCGGCCTTCGCTCGACGGGCCTGGGGAGACGCGTTCGTCGCGTTCGCTGCCGCGGCGGGAGCGCAGCTCGAGGCGGTCGACCAGGAACGGCTGGCGGCGGACTGGCGCCCGCTGCTCGTCGCCCGATCCGGGGTGCGGAACGGGTGGGCCGCCTTCTGATCGGCGGTCTCCCGGCGGCGGACGTCGAGGTAAAGCTCGTCTGGCTCAACGGGTCACCGGGCGGCCGGATCGAGATCGGCGGTGAGGTCAACGCGGTGGTGAGCTTCTCGGTCGAGAACGCCCGGATCACCCGCATACGCCGTCAGCAACCCGCACAAGCTCGCCCGGCTCGACGGGATCGCGCACTCACACGGACCTAAACCTCAGGAGCGCCGTGCACGACAGCTGTCCCCGACCGCCGGATATGCAGGGTTCAGGATGCGCGGTTCTCAGGCCGCCGTCCGAGGCGCTGTGGCCCTGGTCACGGGCTTGCAGCGTCGGTAACCATCGCGGGGTAGCGCCTCGTCACCGCTCCCCCCGACCAGCGCTGCCTCCAGATGACGGCGCGCCTTCGAACGGCGTCGAGGGTGCCGTCGCGGCTCCCGCGCCCGCGAGTGTGGGACGGTCCACCTGCGCGAACTATCTCCGGTTCTGTGCGGCCAGGTTCTCAGGATCGAGCAGTGATAGGAGCGGCTGGAAGTGGCGCTGCTCGCGGTTCACACGGCAACCGCCTCGACGATCCGCAGCGGGCTCGGTGTCGGCAGGGTCCCGGTGGCGCGGAAGCCGGCGCTGGCGAGCAGCTGGTCGAGTTCGGCCGACGTGCGCTCGCGGCCGCCGGTGATGGCGAGCATGATCACGTCGAGGGTTCGCACGACGGGGTCGAGAACCTCCTCGTCGGCTACGGCTTCGATGATGAGGACGGTCGCACCGGGAGTGGCGGCGCGGCGCACCGCCGAGAGGATCGCCGCCGCCTGGTCGTCGTCCCAGTCGTGGATGACCTCCATCAGGATGAAGGCGTGGGCCGCCGGCAGCGCGTCGACGAAGAAGTCGCCCGCGTGCACCGCGAACCGCTCCCCTGGGGCTTCGACGGTGTCGATTACCCCGGGAAGGTCGAACAGGATGCCCGTGGTGTCCGGCGCCGCCTGGAGCACGGCGCGGAGCAGGTGTCCGCGCCCGCCGCCGATGTCGGCGATCGTCGAGAATCGGCTGAAGTCGTAGGCGGCGAGGACTGCTGCGGTGTCGCCGGCCGCCTTGGCGGTCATGGACGCGTCGAAGATGCGAGCTTCACCCTCATGGCGCTGGAGGTGCGCGAACAGGCCGTCGGGCTCCACGAGACCGAAGGCAGCCTCACCCGTTCGGACGGAGTGCTCCAGATGACCGAGGCTGGCGCTGAACGACGCCATGCCCATCATGCGAGGGAAGGCGCGCATCGACATGGGATGGTCGGAGCGGAGCAGACGGGACGCATCGGTGTGCGCGTAGGCGCCGCCCACGCGATCGAATACGCCGTGTGCGGCAAGGAGCATCAGGGCGCGGTCGAGGGCGCCTTCGTCTGCGCCGCACCTCGCTGCCAGCTCCTTGACCAGCACCGGCGCGGCGTCGATGTGGTCGGCCACGCCGAGCTCGGCAATGACGTGCAGCGTGCGTGATGCGACCGTTGCTGTTGCAAGGCCCCAGATCGTCTCGTGCGGCTGGCGCTCCATGCGGCTGCTCCCTCGTCCTGGCCCGACGGAGATGGTCAGGCGGCATGACGACTATCGCGTGGTGCTGCCTAACTAGTCAAGGCTCCTGACTACTCTGTGACCATGCCCTATCCGGACGAAGACACGCCGGTGCTCCTGCTCATCACCCTCGCCGAGCGCCACCTGGCGGAGGCGCTCCAGGCACACCTCGTCGCCGCCGGGTTCGACGACCACCGCGTCGTGCACCACAACGTGATGGCGCACGTTACCTTCGAGGGCATACGACTGACGGAGCTCGCCGAGAAGGCGGGCATCACCAAGCAGGCGATGTCCGAGCTGGTCATCGACCTCGAGCAGCTTGGCTACCTCATGCGCACCGCCGACCCGCACGATCGGCGGGCGAAGCTCATCGGCTTCACCAACAAGGGGCGTGCCGCCGTCCTCGAGGCGATGCGCGCGTTCGCGGAGATGGAGTCCGCGCTCGGCGAGCGATCGCTTCGCTCGTTGCGACGCAGCCTGCTCACCATCCTCGCCACCCCCTTCACCGGCGCCGAGCATCGTGCAGTGGACTCTGCATCGGATCGCCGAGCCTGAGACACGCACATCCGAGATAGACGAGCGCGGCGCCGCCAGCGCCTATCGACCGCTCCATATCGTCGCCGCGCCCGGACCAGAAGCGAGCAGAACGGCGCGTAGGGAGCCGCCGCTGCCACATAACGCGAGTCCCCGAGGGCCGGCGCGCCATCTCACCGATCGCCGACATGCGGTGATCGGGGTCTTCAGGCCACCGTCCCGGGGGCGCGTTCGCCCTGGTCACCGGCTCGCACCGTCGGTAACCATCGCGAGGTAGTCCCTCGTCACCGCTCCTCCCCACCCACGATGCTCGGTCGCACGCGCCCTCGAACGAACCACTTAGGTGATCCTCCCGCGCCGGCGCCGACCGCTCCTTCTTGCACGGTGCGCATCGGCGGACTTCGCGTCCTGAGCCGTCCATCGGGTCGCACGCGCGGAAGCCTTGATCGCGGGGCACCAACGCTGCTCGGTCGCGCGCGGCTTGCCGGCACTTGGAGGACACAGTCAGGAGGCGCTCTCCTGATCAGTGGCTCGGCGTCAGACGGCAGTCCGAGCTTCGCCGCTACTGCGCGGGTGTCGACCGCGCAGACCTTGGAGGCGCTGCGGTCGCGAGTGTGCCGCCTGCAGCCATAGCGAGGGCGAGCCAGAAGATGCGGGGTTCAAGGCTCGACGAGATCAGCCGGGCCGGGGGCAGCCCTCCGATCGAACCGGTGAGGGTCCGCGTGTTGAAGCACACGACGAGGGCCGCGGACACAACGAGCGCTGGCAGCGTCCTCAGCGCGAGCCGTCTTGGCTGGAGTCGCGCTGCAAGTGCCCTGCGGCCGGTGGCGACGTGAAACGCCTGGCGTGCGACGAAAAGCAGGGTGAGGAGCAGGATCGTGAGGATGCCGATGTCGACAGCTCGGCGGATGTTGACGAAGGTCGTCGCGATGGCTGGCCGCTCACCGATGGTCTCGTCGAACCACCTGATCGCGAGTTCGAGTTCGAACCCGATTCCGGTCTCGGAGTTGGTGAGCACGACCAGGTACGACCGGTTCTCGGGGACGGCAACGAAGAGAGCGTTGTAGCCCTCGTGAGAGCCGTTGTTGGCGATGAAGTGCCGGCCGCTCGGTAGCTTGCCGCTGGCAAGTCCCAATGCGTAGCCGCCGTCGTCGCCCAGTCCGAATGCTCCGCGGGCCCCGTCAGGAATCGAGGCCATCTCCGCGAGCGAACTAGCGGTGAGCAGGCCGCCCTCGCTCGCTGGGGTCACGAGGGCCGAGACGAGCCTCGCTACGTCCGGGCCGGTCGAGAGCATTCCACCGGCCGCGTGCGGGAGGCGCTTGTAGGTGCGCGTCGGTTTGCCGGCTGCTCGGTGCCCGGCGACGACACGGCCCAATAGCGCCTGGTCGTTCTGGAAGCCGGTGTCGCTCATGTCGAGTGGCTCGAACAGCAGTGAACGCATCGCGTCGGTGTACGGCTTGCCGGTGACGTCCTCGATCAGCAGCTCCAGCACGCCGTAGCCGGGGTTCGAATAGGTGAAGGCCTGTCCGGGTGCCGTCACGACCTGAGCCCGCACGAAGCCGCGCGCACCGTCGAGCACATCGACAATCGGCGGATCAGGCGCCTCGACACCGATCGGCTCGTCGAGGTCTGCAGCAGGCATGCCCTCGGGTAGCCCGGCTGTGTGGCTGAGGACTCGACGGACGGTCACCTCTGCCAGGTCGAACTCACCGCCCGAGGGACGCCAGCTGCGCAGGTGTTGGGACACGGGGTCATCGAGCCCCAGCCGACCCTGTTCCACCAGGAGCATGACGGCCATCGCAGTCGCGGTCTTGGAGAGGGAAGCGACCTCGAACACGTCGTCTTGGCCCGGGTCCGGCACCGACCGCCGCGTGAGGCTGTCAACAGCGCCGAAGGCGATCGACGCGTTCGGCACCTCGAACCGATCAAGGAGGGCGTCAGCATCTTGCAAGAGGTCGTCATTGACATCGCGGTGTGGCATCCGATCCTCCTGCACTGTCGCTGCGGAGCTGGTCGCGGTTACGAGCACAGTCGCGACGCTCACGATCAAGATCCGACACCACCTGCCCAGCACGGCGGAATCCTTGCACCGCAATCATCCCGCCGTCGCAAGGGTGACCAATGCCACACGGGCGCTCATTGCGCGCGATGGCGACGCCCGCCCTGACCCAAGTGGCTCACGGCGACAGCCGTGCCCCAGCTCGCCGCAGATGCGGCGGTTCGGAGGTCATCCACCTCACTCGCTCGCTGCCGCAGGCGCTCTATACCCGCCGATCTTCCCGGTGCCGGGGCCGCGCAGAACGCCGTCTCAGACTGCGCGACCGACGCTGCGGCGGCAGCACCGATGGCCGGTCACATGCCAGCGGCCCGGTCAAGGACTCGCAGCGAAGCTCGTCCCACCGCGTTTACCCTGGTCACCGGCTTGCACCGTGGGTAACCATCGCGGGGTAGCGCCTCGTCGTTGGGAGTTCCTACCCACGCCGACGATCGATGTGGGAGCGCCCAGACCCGGGGACGTTCGGGTCTACCCGTGGGGTAGGGCGGCTACGTCCATCTGGTGGAGTCATGCCTCGGGAGGGCTCCGACCCCTCCCGTACGCCGCCTCGCCGAACTAGGGTGCATCGTGTCCCCCGAGGTCCGAGATGCAGTGCGTGCCTCGCATTTCCGCGACTTGCCCTCCTCGGTTCTCGACGAGCTCCTCGACGGGGCCGTCTGTGGCAGCATCTCGGCGGGCTCGGTCGCGCACCGCGCACTCGACGGCGACGAGTACATCGAGTTGGTCCTCACCGGCGTCGTCCGCGTCTTCGTGACCGCTCCCGATGGCCGCACCATGACCATCCGGTACTGCCGGTCGGGCGAGCTCCTTGGCGCCATGTCGCTGTTCTCGGACGAGTTCACCGAACCCGCGACGAAGCAGGCGCTCGTCGACACGCAGCTGCTGAGGATGTCTCCGTCGACGGTCCGAGCGCTCGCCGAGCGAGATCTGCGGGTTGCGCGCGCGCTGTTGGTCGAGCTGAGCGAGCGTGCCCGGAACTTCGTCAACGAGATCCCCAGGACCACGTTCGCGTCGGTTCGTCAACGGGTGGCGCGCCAGCTGCTCGACCTCGCCTCAACTGAGCACGGAAGCGATCCGACCGGTGAGCTCGCGGTCCGGATCACGCAACAGGGTCTCGCGGATGCGACGGGCACGGTGCGCGAGGTCGTGGTGCGCACACTGCGGCAGCTCCGCGACGCCGGTGTCGTGCGGACGGAACGAGACCGGATCGTCCTGCTCGATCCCGCCCGGCTGACCGATGAGGTGATGTGGAACACAAGTCCCTGACAGGGCCGCTCTGATTGTCGATACTGCGAAGCATGTCGATCGAGAAGGGACCGGTCATCGTCGTCGGCGCGGGCCCGGCCGGGCTGGCCGCGAGCCATGAGCTCCATTGCGTCGGGGTCGATCACATCGTGCTCGAGCGGGGGAGCGTGGGGCAGAGTTGGCGCGACCGGTGGGACAGCTTCTGCCTTGTGACACCAAACTGGTACCTGCAGCTACCTGGCGGCGAGTACTCGGGCGAGGACCCTGACGGCTTCATGCTCCGAGATGAGGTCGTCGCCCATCTCGAGCGCTACGCGCACGGTTTCGGCGCCCCGATCCTCGACGGGACCGCGGTCACCGCTCTCCGCTCGGACCCTCGTGGCGGCTTCGTCCTCGACACGTCCGAGGGCCAGATGCGCACCGATGCGGTCGTGGTCGCGACCGGAACGTTCCAGCGGCCGCACCGTCCACCGGCGGTCGACTTTCCTGTGGACGTCCATGTGATCGACGCCGGGGGCTACACGAGCCCGGACGCGCTCCCCGCGGGCGGCGTTCTCGTCGTCGGCAGCGGGCAGACTGGGTGCCAGATCGCGGACGAGCTCCACCGGAGCGGCCGCGACGTGACCATTGCGTGTGGCAAGGCCGGGTGGGCGCCACGACGTGTCGACGGACGCGACATCGTCTCATGGCTCATCGAGACGCCGTTCCTCGAGCAGGCGCTTGACGATCTGCCGAGCCCGTTGGCGCGGTTGGCGGCGAACTTCCAGACCACCGGCCGCGACGGCGGTGGGGATCTCAACTACCGGACGCTCCACGCTGACGGCGTGACGCTGACCGGGCGCCTGCTCGGTGCGTCCGGTAGCACGATCCGGTTCGCGGCTGACCTCGACGAGTCGGTGGCGTGGGGTGATGCGCGCTACGCCGACATCTGCAACCTGTTGAGGCAGGCGGCGTCGGATCGCGGCGCTCCTGCTCCCGACCTTCCTAAAGCGCGGCCGCTCGACGCGAACCCTCCGACCGAGATGAGCGCGCGCGATCTGGGAGCGGTGGTCTTCACCTCCGGCTATCGCCCGGCGTACCGCGACTGGGTGCAGTTTCCCGACGCGTTCGACGACGCCGGGTTCCCGATCCAGCACGATGGTGCGAGCACAGTCGTGCGTGGCCTCTACTTCGTTGGAACGCACTTCTTGCGGAAGCGGAAGTCCTCCACGCTGTTCGGCATGGGGGAGGACGCGGAGATCGTCGCGCGCACGATCGCAGAGCGAACATCGCGACCCTCGTCACGGAGCAGTGATGTCTGACGAGGATCGTGGACAGGTCGACACCAGCGCCGCCGAGATCTACGACTCGCTGTTCGTTCCTGCGCTCTTTGGCAGGTTCGCCGAGGCAGTCGCTGTCGCTGCCCAGATCGAGCCCACCGATCAAGTGGTCGACGTCGCGTGCGGTTCCGGGGCCTTGACCCGGGCAGCCCGAAGCCGCACAACCGGCCGGGTGCTCGGGACCGATGTCAATCCGGCCATGCTCGCCGTGGCGCGTCACCACGGCGGTGAGATCGAGTACGTGGAAGGCGACGGGCAAGATCTGCCGTTCGCCGCCGGCGAGTTCGATGTCGCGACCTGTCAGTTCGGGGTGATGTTCTATCCCGACCCGGCGAGAGGACTTGCCGAGCTGGCCAGGGTCGGCCGCCGCGGAGCTGTGGCGGTCTGGGATTCCATCGAACGGTCCGAGGGCTATGTCGCCATGCAGGAGCTGTTCCGAGACAGCCTCGGCCCGGAAGCCGCGAGCTCGCTCGACGCTCCCTTCGCGATGGGAAAGCCCGGAGTTCTCGAAACGCTCTTCATTGAGGCCGAGGTGGATGGCGTGTCCTATCGCAGCATCGACGGTACGGGCCGGTTCGATTCGATCGACCAGTGGGTCACAACCGAGGTCCGAGGATGGACGCTCAGCGACTCCGTCAGCGAGGAGCGGCTCACGGCGCTCATCGAAGTCGCGCGGGAGAAGCTTGACGGCTTCATGACACCCGACGGCTGTGTCTTCGGCATGGCCGCCAGGGTCGCGACCTGGAAGCACAGCTGAACGCCGCTACGCCACGGAGTGGGTCGTCAAGAGATCACCCTCACCCGCGACGAGCTTGACGCTGTGCTCTTCGCCCTCGACATCGTCGAAGAGAGGCCGACGTCGAAACCCTCGGGCGCAGCCACGGTCATGCGGACCGATGGGCAACCGTCGGCGCGGTGCGGGAGGATCGGGTCGACGCCTTGTCTACGCAAACCGGCACGTTCGGGTGGACGCCCGCTCGTCAGCGCTCAGGCATGGCGTGTTCGGGTTGCCTACGGTGGCGGCCTGCGGCGACCGCGCGACTCATGGTGTCCGGAGGCGCCCAACGATGGCAGCTGACGCAGGAGAGTCCTCCCTCGCCGACACTCCGGTGTGGTCGTCATGGCGGGAAGCGTTCGCGGTGGTCAGCTATCGACCGCACCTCCGCAAGACGGTGACGATCGCCTTCGTCGTCGGCACGCTCCTGTTCTGCATCAACCAGCTCGACGTGGTCCTTCGCGGCGACGCGACTCCGGCTGTGTGGATCAAGTCGGCTGTGACGTACTTGGTGCCCTTCGCGGTCTCAAATGCCGGCGTCCTGGTCGCAAGCCGGGCCGAGACGGTCGGTGGACCGGCACGGCGGTCGCGACACCCGGGGCCCCGGGACGAGGCCTGACGATCCCTCCCTTCTCCGAAGTCACGAATGCGACACGAGAGGTCCCACGGCGTCGGGCGGTCGTCCAATCGTCGGCGCGAATCTCGGGGAGACCTTCATCGTTCGGAGTTCCTACCCACGCCGACGATTGGCGGGGTAGGCCTGGTTGTGGGCTCTGCACCGTCGGTAACTATCGATGGGTGGCGCCTCGTCACCGCTCCTCCCCACCGACGCTGCCCCCAGATGACGGCGCGTCCTACGAACGGCATCGAGGGTGCCCTGGCGGCTCCCGCCTCCGCGATTACGGGACGGTGCAGCTCCCGGGTTCCGCAGTTGATGGGCACATGAGCGGGTTCGGCGACGCGAACATGCTGGTCAGGGGTCGGCGGGTGTCTTGACGGGTCCGAAAACGTGGGCACACGACTTTGATTGTGGTGGTTGCAATAGTTTGGTGTTCGGGTGATGGTGTGGGCATGTATTTGCGGACCACGCAGCGCCGGAACCGGGACGGGTCGACGGTCCGCTACGTGCAGGTCGCCCACAACCGTCGCGTCGACGGGGTGACCCAGGCCGAGGTGTTGTTGAACCTGGGGCGCGAGGACCGCCTCGACGCCGAGGGGCTCGGCCGCCTGGTCAGCTCGATCAACCGCTACCTCGGCGACGGTGATGGCGACCGCGACATCGGCGAACTGGCCGGTGACGATCTCACGGTCGTGGAGTCCCGCCCGGCCGGGACCGCGTGGCTGCTCGATGGCTTGTGGCGCCAACTCGGTGTCGACACGGCGTTGGCCAAGGTGCTCGGCGGCCGGAGGTTCAGCACCGATGTGGAGCGGGTGCTGTTCGCGATGGTCGCCAACCGGGCGATCGACCCGATGTCGAAGCTGGCGACCGCGGAGTGGGCGACCTGCGACGTCGCGGTGCCCGGCCTCGACGCCATGGACGAGGATCAGGCGTATCGAGCCATGGACCTGTTGGTGGCCGCTGACGCGCAGGCCGAGGTGCAAGAAGCGGTGTTCTTCGCCGTCGCCGACCTCCTCAACTTGGAGGTCGACTTGTTGTTCTTCGACACGACCTCGACCTACTTCGAACGCGACACCGAGGAAGAAGGCGACGGGGCGTTCCGCCGCTACGGGCACTCCAAGGACCACCGGCCCGACCTGCCCCAGATCGTCATCGGTCTCGCCGTCACCCGCGAGGGGATCCCGGTTCGGGTGTGGTGCTGGCCCGGCAACACCAACGACCAGACCGTGCTCCCCGAGGTCAAGGACGGACTGCGGGGCTGGCGGCTCGGGCGGGTCGTGACCGTCGTCGACCGCGGGTTCTCCTCCGACGCGAACTTGGACTACCTGCGCCGCGCCGGCGGGCACTGGATCGCCGGTGAACGCATGCGCGACGGCTCGCCCGACGCGCTCGAAGCCCTCGCCCGCGCCGGCCGATACCAGACCGTCCGCGACAACCTGCGCGTCAAAGAAGTCAACGTCGAGCACACGCCCGACAAGCGGTGGATCGTGTGCCACAACCCGACCGAAGCCGAACGCGACAAGGCCCTGCGCGACGCAACGGTCGTGCGTCTGCAAGCCGAGCTCGCTGCCATCACCGCAGCCCGCGCTCGCGACGCGGCCAAAGCCAAGAAGAGCAAAGCGAAACGCAAGCCGTCCGACGACGCTCACCGCAAGGCCGAGTGCGCGCTACGCGACCACAAGACGTTGGGCCGCTACCTGCGCCAGACCGCGACCGGTCGGCTGCAGATCGACCGGGCCAAGATCCGCGCCGAAGAGCGCCTCGACGGCAAGTACC
>CAYSAC010000039.1:0-18030 GCA_964428815.1 uncultured Acidimicrobiaceae bacterium
ACCGATGTCGGCGCCGATCACGGTGTGCTCGCGGGTGAGGACGCTGCCGCCGAGATCAACGATCTCACTGGCGGCAAGGGCGCCGACGTGGTCATCGACGTCGTCGGCGCCGACGACACCCTCGCCCTCGATGGAGGTCGTCGCCTTCGCCTCGGCCGGGCGCATCCGGGCCCACATCGACGGCCGAGCCGTCATCGTCGCGTCGTAGACAGCCTCCAGCCAGCGGGATCGTGCTGGAGGATCGGCGCCTACGTTGGAGCGGTGCCCGAGCTGGCCACCGAGTTGTGACCGAGCCACTGGAGAACCCAGCGGACGATCAACAGCGTCTGCCAAGGGTACTCGGCACGATCGAGCTCACCGCCAGCGGGGTGGGAATCATCATCGGCGCGGGGATCTATGTGCTGCTCGGCGCGGCGACCGCCCAGGCGGGCGCGGCCGTGTGGGCGTCATTCGCGCTCGCCGCCGTGCTCTGCGGCCTCACCGGGTTGTCGTACGCCGAGCTGGCGTCGATGTTCCCGAACGCGGGGGCCGAGTACGACTACACGCGTCGTGTGCTGCCGGCCCGATGGGCTTTCGTTGTCGGGTGGATGATGGCCACCGGGTTGATGGTCGCCGCCGCCGCCATCGCCGTTGGGTTCGGCCACTACGTGCGCTACTTCCTCGACGTTCCCGTCGTCGCCGCTGCCGTCGCGCTCCTGATCATCGAGACCGGCATCGCGCTCACCGGCCTCCGCCGATCCGCGCGGCTCACCCTTCTGCTGAGCGCGGTGCAGGTCGGCGGCCTGTTGTTCATCATGGCGATCGGGGCCTCGCACCTCGGCAGCGAGAGCATCGTCGCCGGGTCCGATGTCGGTGGTGTCCTCGGCGGCGCGGCACTGGTGTTCTTCGCGTTCATCGGCTTCGACGAGGTCATCACCCTTGCCGAGGAGACCCAGCACCCGACCACGGTCGTACCCCGCGCCCTGCTCCTCGCCCTCGGAATCTCGACCGTGCTGTACATGGGCGTCGCGGTCGCGGCGGTGAGCGTGATCGGCGCCGACGCACTGGGAAGTTCGACGCGGCCCCTCGCCGACGTGATGGCGCACGTGCTCGGCGGCCGGGCCGAATCCGTGACGGCAGTGATCGCCCTGATCTCCACGACCAACACATCGCTGCTCGCCCTCACCGCTGGGTCCCGGATCCTCTACGGAATGGCCGACACCGGCGCCCTTCCCCATCGGCTGGCCGCCCTCTCCCGCGGCACCCGGGTCCCCACGACCGCCATCATCGTCGCCGCCACCGGCGCGGTCGGCTTCGCGCTGGTCGGCGATCTCACGCTCATCGCCAGCGTCACCGACTTCGCCGTGTACGTCGTGTTCCTTGCCGTGAACGCCACCGTCATCGCCCTTCGCTACCGAGCGCCGCATCAGCCGCGTCCGTTCAGGATCCCCGGCGCGATCGGACGGACCCCAGTCGCGCCTGTCGCCGGTTTCGTCGCCGCTGCCGCCATGCTGCCCCAGCTCGAGAGCACCGCGCTCTGGCTCGGTGCCGGCCTCGTCGTGGTCGGCGCCCTCGCCTACAACGTCCTGCAACCTTCGGTGAGCCAGGATGTTCGAGTGGAACCGAAGGACCAGTGAACGACAGCCCATCGCCGGCCAGCGGCTCACCGTCTCGAGGACGGCCAAGTCGAGGTCGCCGGGGCCGGACCGCTCGAAGTGACCACGAAGCCCCGCCCGCCGCTCAGCGCAACGCTCGCTCCCGACACGATCGGAGGCTGACCCCAGATTCAGAGCCGAAGCGGTGGCCGCGGCACGTGGAGGTACCGCCCTGTTGCTTCGACCGTACGGATCGCGACCCAAGCGTCGAGCTCACCCTCCGGCCATGCGTCGAGGAGGTGATCCAGCCGCTGTCGCTCCCTCGCCGAGGTGATCACCGTTGCGACGCCACGGACGACGACGCACCACCCGGCCCGTCGAGCGTCGTCGATCTGGTCGACTTCAAAGGCAACGCGCGGCTCGGCTCGGATGGCGTCGAGCTTCGTGCCCTCAGCGGTCCTGAACACCACCTCGCCGTCATCGACCATGTAGTTGACGGGGAAGACCTCAGGCCAGCCGTCGACGATGACCGCGAGCCGGCCGAGGGAGTGATGCGCGAGAACCCGAGCGCACGCAGCAGGCCCGAGCGGCTCCAGCGTTACCTTCCGTGGGTTCTCGTCCATCATGCTGTCTCGCTCCTCAGGATTGGCACTCGAAAGCTCATGCCGGGATCGTGGCCACGCGGCGGGTGATCTGCGCGAGGGCGTCGGCCAAGGTGGTCGGCAGAGCGCGTGTGGTATCGATCCCTGTCGCGGTCGGCCAGGGATCCTCGATCGCGGCCATGGCGGCAGCCACCTCAGGCGTCGCATCGGAGGCGTCGCCGCCAGCGGCGGCTCGAGCCATGAGCCGCTCGTTGGCGAGCGAGGCTGGTGCGGTGCAGCGCAACTCGATGAGGTCAGCGCTATCGGCACTCGCGATCGACCGGGCCCGGTCACGCCAGCGGGCGTCGCTCCAAGACGCGTCGAGGATGACGGTTTCGCCGTGCCGGAGCGCGATGTCAGCGAGCGTCAGCATCCGGTCGTAGGTCTCGGCGGTCGCCGTCGGTGTGTAGATGCCCTCGCGATAGCCGGCGTGAGCTGGCTGGTCGGTCGGGATGGCCGCGAGCTCCTTTCGGACCTCGTCGGAGCGCAGCACGACCGCCCCTGTCGCCGCACCGACTCCGAGCGCCAAGGTCGACTTGCCGGTGCCCAGGCTGCCACCGACGAGGACCAGGCGGACGCGGGCAGCTTCGAGGCGAGAGGCCGCGAGACCAAGCAAGGCGCGGGCCCGCTCCCCGGCGGCGAGATTGCCCTGGTCGGCACGGATGGCTTCGACCTTGGCTCGCACCTGGGCCCGGTACGCGATGTAGTGATCCGCCAGCGACTTCGGCCACTGATCGCCGGCGTGCTCCTGGTAGGCGGCGAGGAACGCCGCGGCGAGGTCCGGCCGGTCGAGCCGCTCGAGGTCCATCGCCAGGAACGCCACGTCGGCGAGGCCGTCGCCGAGCCGCAGCTGATCATCGAACTCGAGGCAGTCGAGGGCACGCGGCCCGTCCTCGAGGCAGAAGATGTCGTCGGCGAGTAGATCGCCGTGTCCGTCGCAGGCTCGGCCGCGTGCGATCCGGTCGGCGAAGAGCGCCGCCCGACCGTCGATGTAGCGAGCGGCGAGGCCGTGGACGACCTCGATGGTGCCCTCGTCGAAGATCCGGCCCCCGAAGCCGAAGAGCGTTTCGGTGTTGGTGCACCAGCGAGCGCGCTGAGCGTCACCGCTGGCCGCTGCGTCGGCGGCGTCGGACCGCGGAGACCGCTCGTGCATGGCCGCCACAATGCGGGCCAGGTGGCGCAGGTGATCCACGACCGGCGCGCCAGCGGTGACGAGAGTGGAGAGCCGCCGGTCGGCCGGCATCCGGCGCATCACGACGAGGTGCTCGCACGGCGCGCCTGATGGGTCGAGGATGTCCGCCACGCCGAGGTAGACGTCTGGCGCGAGGCGGCGGTTCAGCTCGACCTCCCGATGGCAGATCGCCTCCCTGGTCTCTCGCGTGGAGAAGTCGAGGAAGCCGAGGTTGACCGCCTTCTTCACCTTGTAGGCCCGATCGCCGAAGAAGAACACGACGGCCGAGTGAGTCTCTGCGACAGCCGCGGCGAGCGCCTCGTTCACGGAGATCGCCCGACCCGCCGGCCCGTGATGCGCTCCGGGGTGAGACGCATCCAGTGTGACCTGACCCCGCCGGCCCACGGATCGATCGGGAGCGCCTTCGCTTCTTCCAAGGCCCGCGAGTCGAACAGCGTGATCTCCTCGAGACGGCCGGTGACGACCACGCTCCATCCCGATCGGGTCGGTCGATCGAACGCGTCGATCTCGAAGCACGCCGTCGTTCGCGGCCCGTGATCGAGCTTCGTCCCGACGTCGGTGCGGAACACGATGGTCCGACCGTCGAGGCAGTAGTTCACCGGGAAGATCGCAGGTGAGGTGACATGGATGACCGCAAGGCGGCCCACCTCCTCACCGGCGAGCAGTCGGAGGCAGGTTGCCTCCTCAAGCGTCTCGATGCCGGTTCTTGCGTCGATCATCTTCATCTTCAGCCTCCCGACGCCGGTGAGCCCGCGGTTGGGGGAACGACAACGACAGGGCAGGCTGCGTGGTGGGTGACCTGATGGCTCACCGAGCCCAGAAGCAAGCCCTTGAAGCCACCGAGACCGCGAGATCCGACGACCACCAGGTCGGCCCCCTTCGCGGTCTCGAGGATCGCCTTGGCCGCCCCGCCGACTACGACGATCCGCTCCACAGGCAGGGGAAGGCCACTCGTGTCCGCTGCGTCCACCGCCAAGTCGAGCACCCGCTGAGCGGCCTTCTCGTACACCTCAGGTTCGAACATCGGAACGCCGTATGGAGGGGCGTCTACGTATTGTGCGTGGTAGCTGTGCATCACCTCGACCGCGGCCTGCCGCAAGCGTCCCTCGTCGAGCGCCCAGGACAGCGCGCGTTGCGACGTGTCCGATCCGTCGATGGCGACGACGATGCGTTCCATCGTTGCTTCCGGCTGGGCATGTGCTCGGACGATCGCGATGGGACAGGTCGCGTGGTGCAGGCACTGCTGGCTCACGGAGCCGAGCAGGAGCCCACGGAAGCCACCGAGGCCCCGCGCTCCGACGACGAGCAGATCCGAGCCTGAAGACGCCTCGAGAAGGGCTGGTACGGCGAGGTCGCACATGACCCGACGCGAGATGTCGGGCGCCGCCTGCGTGCCGGTCGCCGTCAGGACGATCTGGTTCAGCGCGTCGAGGGCGTTCTTCTCTCCGTAACTCGGGTCGAAGCGTTCGCCCACGATTGAGTGCTGCTGGTCGAGGAAGCCCCACGCGAGCACAGCCGTGATCGACCAACCTCGGAGCTCGGCCTCGCGCGTGGCCCACCGGAGAGCGCCAGCGGCGCCAGCCGAGCTGTCAACGCCAACCGTGATGTGTCCCATGGAGGCAGCCTCGCGTGGGCACTCGGCCGCCGGGAAGGGTCCTCGATCCCAGATCTCAGGGACCATCGGCCCTGCCGTGTGGCACTCGTCCCTCGGCATGCTGCTGATACGCGTGATCTTCGCGAACGTCGAGCACGACAACGACCTGGAGGTCAGGCCATGCGTGAACCCGCAACGCGCCACGATCGCATCGCTCGTCGTGCGGCTGCGTTCGAGTCGGCTGACACGGCTCCACGGCCGCCGACGCGCGGTGACGGTCTCCCGTCCGCCCCGACGACAGGAGCCCTCCGATGATGTGGGACTGGCACGGCTACAGCTGGTGGTGGTTCGTCGTGATGCCGCTGGGCATGGCCGGTTTCTGGGCCCTTGTCGCCTGGGTCGTCGTGATGGTCGTCCGACGCGACCGTGCCACCCCGCCGGCCGCCGCCCGGACGGACCCGGAGCGGATCCTGGCCGAGCGCTACGCCCGAGGGGACATCGACGACGCCGAATACCAGGCCCGCCTCGACGGCCTTCACCGGGCCGACGCCACGAGCGGCAGAGCCCCGTGAGCAACGGCGGCAGCGGCTTCTGCCGATGATCGCGACGCCGCTACCTGAGCGCGTGGTTACGGTCACCGCGTCGCCCGACGGGCGGCCGCCGTGATGGCGTAGCGGGTGCTACCAGACTGGAGATCGTCCGTGGCCGTCGCCATCCGTACTGAGAGCCTCTCGAAGCGCTATGGATCCGCCGAGGTGCTGAGCTCGCTCAACCTGGAGGTGAGCGAGGGCGAGGTGTTCGGCTATCTCGGGCCGAACGGCGCCGGCAAGTCCACCACGATCGCGCTGTTGTTGGGCTTGATCTGGGCCAGTGGGGGCCGCGCCGAGATCTTCGGTCTTGACGTCCGCCGGGATGCCGAGCGGCTGCACAGCCGTGTCGGCTATGTGCCCAGTGGAGCGAACCTGTGGCCGTCGCTGACCGGCGCCGAGACGCTCCGCTTCCTCGCCAACATCCACGGGACGGTCGACGGCCGCTACCGCGATGCGCTGATCGAGCGATTCGAGCTCGAGCCGGACAAGAAGATCCGTGCCTACAGCCACGGCAACCGCCAGAAGGTGCCGCTCATCGCCGCGTTCGCGAGCCGACCCGATCTGTTGCTGCTCGATGAACCGACCATCGGTCTCGATCCGCTGATGGAACAGGTCTTCCAGACATGCGTCCGCGAAGCGCACGAGCGTGGACAGACCGTGTTCTTGTCTTCGCACATCCTCAGCGAAGTCGACGCGGTCTGTGACCGAGTAGCGATGTTGCGCAAGGGGCGAATAATCGAGACCGGCGAACTCGATGTCCTGCGTGGGCTCGCGTCGATACGTGTCGAGGCCGAGCTCGCCGCCCCCGTTCCCAACCTCGACGGCATCGACGGCGTCCGACACGTGGTCACCGAGGGACGGACCCTCAGGTGCGATGTGACTGGTCCCATCGGGCCGTTGCTGAGAGTCCTGACCGACGCGGGTGTCGAACGACTCACCACGCGTGAGCCGTCGCTCGAAGAGCTGTTCATCGCCCGTTACGGCGATCATGACCCGACTGAGGAGAAGGCATCCTGACGCCCTCGGCAGCCGCCGCGGCAGTGCCTCCAAGCTCGGACGGCGACCAAGCCGGGCATCCGAGTCTGGCCATCGCCCACCGCTCCTTCCAGCAGCTGCGAATCAGCGCCGCCGCCATCGCCGCCGCGTTCGGTGCGGTCGCCGCGTCGGCCGCGCTGACCTACGTGGACTCCTTCCCGACCGAAGCCAGCCGTCGGGCACTCGCGTCCAGCCTGAGCGGCGACTCCAGCTTCTCCGTGCTCTTTGGTCAGGTCAACGCGATCGACACCGTCGGTGGCTACACCACCTACAAGTGCTACGTCTTCCTCACCACGATCGGCGCCATCTGGGCGGCGCTAGCCGTGACTCGCCTGCTCCGCGGTGACGAAGACACCGGCCGTTGGCAGCTCGTGCTCGCCGGCCGCACCAACCCGGCGAGAGCAACGATGGCAACCATCGCAGCGGTGGCCGCCGCCATCGGTGTGGTCTTCGTCGGAACGACCGCATTCACGATGATCGCTGGGACACGGCCTGGGGTCGGGTTCAGCATGGTCGACAGCGCCATGTTCGGACTCAGCATCGTGGTGGCCCCGGTGATCTTCGCTGCCGTGGCAGCGCTGTGCTCGCAGCTCGCCCAGACCCGTCGATTAGCCACAGGGCTCAGCGTCGGGACCTTCGCGATCGCGTTCGTCATCCGCATGATCGGCGACGCGAACCCGAGCTCGCACTGGGCGCTCTGGGCGACACCGCTGGGTTGGGTCGAGCTCATGCAGCCCCTCACCACGAACGATCCCTGGCCGTTGGTTCCCGCCGCGGCACTCACCGCGACCGTCTGTGTCGCCGCGGTGGTGCTCGCTTCGCGACGCGACGCCGGCGCCGGCGCCGGCGTCCTGGCTACCAACGAAACGACGGCGGTCCGCCCGTTCGGACTGCGATCGCCCCTCGGTCTCGCGACACGACTCAACGCGCCCGTCCTCGGCGGGTGGGCAGCCGGCATCGCCGCGATGTCCTTCATCTTCGGCATCGTGGCCAAGTCCGCAGCCAGCGCCCTCGCCGAGTCGCCGTCGACCGGCACGACCCTCACCAACCTCGGGGCAACCGGCAGTGGCGCAACGCAATACCTTGCCGTCGTCTTCCTACTCGTCGGCGCCGTGCTCGCCCTCGTTCCCGCCAGCCAGATCGGCTCCGCACGCGACGAAGAAGCCTCCGGCCGGCTCGTCCACATCCTCTCCGGACGACCTACCCGCACCACATGGCTCGCCGGGCGCCTCGCCCTCACAGCCGCGGCCATCCTCGCCGTGGGATTCGTCGCCGGGGCGGCGACATGGGCCGGCGCCAAGAGCCAAGGCCTCCACGTCGACCTCGGCACCACACTCGCCGCCGGCCTCAACGTCGTGCCCACCGCATGGCTCGCCCTCGCGATCGGAGCGATCGCCCTCGCGTTCCTCCCACGGCTCGCGCCGACGGTCATCTACACCGTCGTCGGCTCGTCCCTCATCATTGACCTCCTCGGCTCACTCGTCACGAGCCTCAGCTGGCTCACCCATCTCTCGCTCTTCCACTACGTCGCGCTCGCCCCCGCAGACAACCCGAGCAGGGCAGCCCTCGCCGCCTACACGTTGACCGCCGCCGTGCTGGCCCTGATCGCAGTAGTCGCCTTCGAGCACCGTGACCTCGCCACCGACTGAACCGCTCTGTTGCGGGGCAGGCGGGAGCCGAAACTCAAGTGGCGACGACCTCCGTGCGCGGCATCGGGTGTGCATTCACCAATCGGAGGAAGCGAGGGAAGAGCCGGGGCACGCTGGCGCTGCAACGGTCGTACCGTGGCCGCTGATACGAACGTGAGCGCGATATCCGACTCCGCCGCTGACGCGGCCCGTGGGTTGCGAGCTGCTGAAGCGAGCGCTCGCCTGGCTCGCGACGGCCCGAATGTCATGCCGTCGCCTCGGCCGCCGGCGGCGTGGCGCCAGCTCGCGGCGCAGATGGGCCATTTCTTCGCGCTCATGCTCTGGGTCGCGGGGGTGCTCGCGTTTGTCGCCGACCTGCCTCAGCTCGGCGTCGCCATCTTCGTCGTCGTCGTCGTGAACGGGGTCTTCGCTTTCGTCCAGGAGAGCAGGGCCGAGCATGCCGCCGAGCGCCTGCGCGACCTGTTGCCTCGCCGCGCCATGGTCCTGCGTGACGGGGCGCCGCTGGAGATCGACGCCGCCGAGCTGGTCGTTGACGACCTCGTTCTCCTCACCGCCGGCGACCGGGTGTCGGCCGATATGCGGGTGATCGAGGCACACGCGCTTGTCATGGACACCTCGCTCCTCACAGGCGAGAGCGTTTCGGTCCCAACTTCAGAGGAAGACGAGCTCTTCGCTGGCACATTCGTGGTGGAAGGGGAAGGACGGGCAGTGGTCGAGGCCACCGGCGCAACGACGCGTCTGGCCGCCATCGCCCAGCTGACCCGGGTCAGCCGCCGGCCCCGCAGCCCTCTCGCCAACGAGCTCGACCGCGTCGTGCGAACCGTGGCCTTCATCGCCGTCGGCGTGGGCGCCGCCTTCTTCGGCGTGGCGCTGGCGGTCGGCTCGCCGGCCTCCGACGGCTTCCTGTTTGCGATCGGCGTCACCGTGGCCCTCGTCCCCGAAGGTCTGCTCCCGACGGTCACGCTGTCCCTGGCGATGGGCGCGCAGCGCATGGCCGGCCGCCACGCCCTCGTACGGCGCTTGGAGTCGGTCGAGACGCTCGGTTCGACCACCTTCATCTGCACCGACAAGACGGGCACCCTCACCCGTAACGAGATGGCCGTGGTCGAGGTGTGGACGCCAGCGGGCACTGCTCAGATCACCGGCACCGGTTATGACCCCACCACGCTGCTCGTCGCTGACGACGCCGTCGCCCCGTCGCTGCGGCTGTTGGCCCGAACCGCCGTCCGGTGCTCGACAGGTCGGGCCGTGCAGCGCAAAGGCCGATGGGTGGCTCAAGGCGACCCGATGGAGGCGGCGATCGACACCTTCGCCCGCCGGCTCGGCGTGGACGTCGCCGCCGACGAGGTCGCCAATCCCGTCCTGCGCCGCTACCCGTTCGACCCCCGACGCCGGCGGATGTCTCTCGTCGTCGGCGACCAGCTGTACGTCAAAGGTGCGACCGATGTGCTGCTTCCGCGCTGCGACCAGACGGCTGGCGCGACGGAGGCGCTGGAGGCGATGGCGGCCCGCGGGTTGCGGGTGCTGGCCGTCGCCATTCGCCCTGCCTCGGAGGTGGCCGTCGACGCCGATGCCGACGCCGCCGAGGACGACCTCGAGCTCCTGGGCCTGCTCGGGCTCGAGGACCCACCCCGCCCGAGCGCCGCCGACGCGATCGCCGCGTGCCAGCGTGCCGGCATCCGGGTCGCCATGGTGACCGGCGACCACCCCGCGACGGCGCGGGCGATCGCCGCCGAGGTCGGCCTCTTGGACGCCGATGGCCTCGTCCTCGAAGGGAAGGACCTGCCCGCCGACGAGCAGATGCTCGGTGCGCTGATCGACCGAGAAGGCGTCGTGCTGGCGCGGGTGGCCCCCGAGGACAAGCTCCGCATCGCCAAAGCGCTGCAAGCCAGGGGCCACGTCGTGGCCATGACGGGTGACGGCGTGAACGACGGGCCCGCGCTCCAGGCTGCCGACATCGGCATCGCCATGGGTCGCTCGGGCACCGACGTCGCCCGCGAGGCAGCCGATCTGGTGCTCCTGGACGACGACTTCGCCACCATCGTGGCCGCCGTCGAACAGGGCCGCGCCACGTTCTCCAACGTCCACCGCTTCCTGACTTACCATCTCACCGACAACGTCGCCGAGCTCACCCCGTTCGTGGTGTGGGCGCTCTCGGGCGGGCGCTTCCCGCTTGCCCTCGGCGTGCTCCAGATCCTCTGCCTCGACATCGGCACCGACCTGCTGCCCGCACTCGCCCTCGGCGCGGAACCACCCAACACTCGCGCCCTCGCACGCCCGCCCATGGGTCGCCACCTCATCGACGGCGCGCTGCTGCGCCGGGTCTTCGGCGTGCTCGGTCCCACCGAGGCCGTGATGGAGATGACCGCGTTCCTCGTCGCCTTGATGGCTGCCGGCTGGCGACCGGGCCAGAGCTTCCCGACGGGTCACGCCCTGTTTGCGGCCTCCGGCGCCGCGTTCGCCGCCGTAGTGATCGGCCAGGCCGCCAACGCCTTCGCCTGCCGCAGCGCCACGCGCTGGCCGGGTGCGCTGGGATGGACGGGGAACCGGCTCCTGCTCAGCGCGGTCGCGGTCGAGCTGGCGCTGCTTGCTGGCTTCTTACTGATCCCCCCGGTGGCCTCCGTCCTCGACCACGCCGCGCCCCCAGCCGCAGGCCTCCTCGTCGCCACCCTTACCGCGCCAGCGGTGCTCGCCGCCGACGCCGCCCACAAGCGAGCCCGCGCCGGGCGGCGTCGCGTGCGGGACGCCCAGTCAGCGCAAGCGTCCGCCGGGAGGTGAACTCGGACGATGCCGTTCCGTCGTGCCAGGCGGACCCGGCCCAGCATCGTCAGGTCTTCACGTCGGCGAGCTGGCGTTCGGCCCGGTCGGGGCCGGCATCGTGGTGGACGTTCGCGATGGTGAAGCGCCGCAGCCGGCTGGCGTTGCCGACCACCGACAGCGAGCTGGCCGCCATGGCGGCGGCCGCGATGATGGGTGACAGCAGCCAGCCGGTGAACGGATAGAGGATGCCGGCGGCCAGCGGGATGCCGGCCGCGTTGTAGCCGAACGCGAACCCGAGGTTCTGGCGGATGTTGCGCATCGTCGACCGGGACAACGCGATGGCGGTGACGACCCCGTCGAGGCCGCCGCTCATCAGCGTGACGTCGGCGGCTTCGATGGCGACGTCGGTGCCCGTGCCGATGGCGATCCCGACATCCGCCTGGGCGAGGGCGGGCGCGTCGTTGATGCCGTCGCCAACCATCCCGACTCGCCGTCCCGCCGCCTGCAGGCGGGCGATCTCGCCCGCCTTGTCACCGGGCAGGACTTCGGCGAGCACGGTGTCGATCCCGACGCTGCGGGCGATGGCCTCGGCCGTCCGGCGGTTGTCGCCGGTCATCATCACGACGTCGATGCCTGCGTGCCGCAGCGCGGCCACGGCGGCGGCCGACTCGGGCTTGAGGGTGTCTGCCACGGCGAAGACGCCGGCTGGGGCGCCGCCGACCGCGATCATCATCGGGGTCTTGCCCTCACCGGAGAGGCGCTCGATGAGCGGCTCCAGCGGCGAGGGGTCGACGCCGCTGTCGGTGAGCAGGCGCCGGTTGCCGACCAGCACCTGCCTGCCGGCCACGGTGGCGAGGACGCCCTTGCCGGTGACGCTGTCGAACGCGTCGGCGGTGAGCGTCGGGACGGCCCGCTCGATGGCGCCGGCGACGATCGCCTGCCCGAGCGGGTGCTCCGACGAGCGCTCGGCTGCTGCTACCAGGGCGACGAGCTCGTCCTCATCAATGCCGGCGACCGAGACGACGTCGGTCAGCTCTGGCTTGCCGCGGGTGAGGGTGCCGGTCTTGTCCAGGACGATGGTGTCGAGCCGGTGGGCGGTCTCGAGCGCCTCCGCCGAACGGATCAGCACGCCCCGCTCGGCGCCCTTGCCGGTGGCGACCATGATCGACAGCGGCGTCGCCAGCCCCAGCGCGCACGGGCAGGCGATGATCAGCACGGCGACGCCGGCCACCAGCCCCCGGGTCAATGCCGGATCGGGGCCGAGGTCGAACCACACCACGAACGTGGCGATGGCGACGAAGATCACCGCCGGGACGAACACCCGGGACACGGCGTCGGCCAGCCGCTGGATGGGTGCCTTCGACGCCTGGGCCTGCTGCACCAGCCGGATGATCTGAGCCAGGACCGTGTCGCTGCCGACCTTGGTGGCTCGGAAGCGGAACGCCCCGGTCTGGTTGATCGTGGCCCCGACCACTGTGTCGCCCGCGTGCTTGGTGACCGGCATCGGTTCACCGGTCACCATCGACTCGTCCACGCTCGACCGGCCGTCCACGACCTCACCGTCGACCGGCACCTTCTCCCCGGGCCGCACCGCCATCACGTCACCGGGCTGCACGTCCTCCGCCGCGACGTCGACCTCGCCCCCGTCGCGCACGACGTGCGCCACCCGGGCTTGGAGGCCGATCAGCCGCTTGATCGCCTCGCCCGCGCCCGCCTTGGCCCGCGCCTCGAGGAGCCGGCCCAGCATGATCAACGTGAGGATCACGCCGACCGCCTCGAAGTACACGTCGCGCACATCGGACGGCAGCACCCCCGGCGCGACCGTCGCGACAACGCTGTACCCATAGGCGGCCAGGGTGCCGAGCGTGATCAAGCTGTTCATATCTGCGGCACGATGCGCCAACGCCAGCCACCCCGTCCGGTGGATGGGCCAGCCCACCCACACCATCACCGGGGTGACCATCGCCAACTGCACCCACGGCTCCAGCAGCACATCGGGAACCCAGGTGGCATCGAACAGCTCCATGGCCATCACCGCTACGAACACCGGCAGCGTCAGCACCGCGCCGACGACCACGCGGCGAGCGAGATCCGCGAGCTCACCCCGATGCGCCGCCTCCTCTGCGTCGAGGTCGACCGTGCCGCCAGCAGTCACCGCGCCCCGCGTGTGCGGCCGCTCTTCTGCCGTGGTCGGCTCGCCCTCGATGACGAGCATGCCGTGCAGCATGTTCATGCCGCACGCGAACTCGAACGACCCGGGCCGATCGGTCGGGAGCTCGACCGTCGTCGTCGCAAACGGCGCAAGGAACCGATTGACACCCAGATCTGGGAACACGACGCGTGAACTGCAGTCGCCGTCCTCGCGACGGTCGAACGCCAACCGCAGCGGCACGCCCGTCCGGGCCTTCACCACGTTGGGCTGGTAGCCGCCGGACACGACGACAGTCGCCTCCTGACCGGCGGCCGTGACCTTCGCGGTGGCGCCCGGCCGGGTGCGGAAGAAGAACCGGGCGAGAACCGCGACAAGAACCGCGCCCCCGACAGTGACAACGAACTGGCTGAGCGACATCGAGGACCTCCTCGGTCCTGCTCAGCGTGCGCCCCGATACCCGATGGGGGTAGAGACCTTCGTCACCGAAGAAGAGGACTACCGCCTCCGCCCCCGAGGCGTCGCCAGGCACACGATCAAGGTGACCCGAGGAGGTCAGCCATGAAGAACCTGCACTACGGACACTGCATCGTCGGTGTCGCCCTCGCCGCCGTCCTGCTCGTCGCCCTCGGCGTGTCGGCCAGCACCTGATGGGCAACCAGACCGACACCCGTGACCGCGACGACCATCCGGTCGACCACCACCGCCAGCGGTGAACGGTCGAGCCCTCTGCCGGAGTGCCGCTGCGGCGCCCGGGGGCTGGGCGCACCTAGCCGATCAGGCCCGGACCGACTGGTGGCTGCTCGGCCCGATCATCGTTGCCTTCGGCGCCCAGGTCGCCCTCGACACCGACGTCGCCGCCGCGGCCGAGCTCACCGTCGACAGCAACACCTGGACCGACCCGGCATGGGACGGCGACGGACCCGGCGGCCACCATCGCTCCGGGACACTGCGCTTCACCGCGAGCGGCCCGGTATCCGCAACCCTCACCATCGGCGGCCTCGACCAGCCAGTCACCGCCCGATGGACCCTGCTCGAAGGAGGCTGACGTGCGCGGCTACACCCTCGACAAGGACGACTACCTCCTCCGGCTCCGCAAGATCGAAGGCCAGGTGCGCGGACTGCAGCGGCTCGTCGAGGACGACACCTACTGCATCGACATCCTCACCCAAATCGCCTCCGTCAACGCCGCGCTCCAAAGGGTCGCTCTCGGTCTCGTCGACCAACACCTCCGACACTGCGTCATGGACGCTTTGGACGCCGAACCCGAGGTCGGCCGGCAACGCCTCACCGACGCCACCCTCGCCGTGCAACGCCTCCTCCAACTCTGATGCCACGATCCGTGACCCATCGAGCGGGATAGGCACGGATCACGACACGAGGTCCAGCCCGGCCCCGCGGTTCAGCGCCGCGTCAAGTGCGTCGGCGACGTCCTCGTCGTCGAGCGGCGGAGCCAGTCGAAGCGGTGCGACAACAGGTCAACTCGCGCGTTGATCAACCGTCGGAAGTCGGGAACATCCAATCTCCGAGGATCGCGCCTTGCCTACACGCGCCTGCCAGGACCTGCCGGCGACAGGACCGCCAGTTCGTACGCAACGCGGCCGCCAGCTTCCTCGTCGGGCGGCACGGATGAGCTCGTGATGGCGCTCGAGGATGCCGGCGTAGCGGTCCCCGGCGCGCTTCAGTAGCTGCGTCGATCCCTCGATGTCGGTGAAGAGCAGGGTCACGACGCCCGACGGCAGCTCGTCGACCGCGGCCGCGGCGGTCGCCAGCTCGGCCGCACTGGCGAATCCTCCGCTTGTCACCATCAGCGACCTCCAGATCAGAACGCGATGGTGCAGTCGAGCAGTCCGTCGCCCTTGGCCCGTCCCGAGAGGATGCGGCAGAACTCGATCGCGTCGAGGCGGCATTCCTCGCCGTGCTCGCCTTGCACGAACGTGGCGCCGGCTGGGCCCTCGAGGACCAAGCTGACCGGCTTGCCGTGAGCCCTGGCCCATTCGGCCACGACGTCGGCAATGAGCCTGCCGTCGTGCTCGGGGGTCAGCACGAGCTCCTTGCCGGTCGCCCTGGTGAGGTCGACGCGGTGCATCCAGTAGTCACGGTTCATGATGACGTCAAACAGGTAGCCCATCGACCACTTGCCGTCGACCTCTGAGCCGGGGTCGAACTTCATCGCCCGCAACAACGCCGGCGTGCGGCGACGACCGCGAACGGCTTTGGGGCCGATCTCGTGCAGGCGTTGGATCATCTCGCTCGAGGAAAGCGCGGCGTGATCACGGACCTGCGCGGCCGTCATCTCGTCGACCATTTCCTTGCCGCTCTGCTTGGCCGCCTTAGTGGCCTGGCGGAACTGCCGCACGAACTCACGGAACTTGACGTTGGCTTCCATCGCTCCGAACGCGTGCGAGAGCAGGGCCTTCACATCCCACCCGTCACAGTCGGTCGGTCGAGACCAGTCCTCCTCGGTGAGCTGGTCGATCACGTCGAGCAGGCGCGCCAACTCGGTCGCGGCCCACGCCATGCCCTCGTCGTGGCCGATCTTGGGGATGGTTGCGATGTCTGTCACGGTCGTCGTCATTTTCGAGTCCTCTTCTTCTTTCGGGTGGACATGTGGCTGAAGAACATCTCCATGGCCTCGTCGATCAGCCGGATCCAGCGATCGCCGCCAGGGTCGTTGGAGATCTGCTGGTCGGTGAGGCCCGTACCGATCGCGGTCAGTAGGTCGACCGCACCAGGATCAGTGAGACCGATGGCCACAAACCGCCTTTGCATCGCCTCGAAGCTCGCCATGGAGATGGCGAAGGACTCCGGAGACGGTTCGAAACCCGGGATCGTGCGCTGGAACAGCAACTGGTAGCGCACCGGGTTGTCGGTGCAGAAGCCGACGAAGAAACGCGAGAGCGCCTTCAGGTCGTGCAGCGGCTCACCGGTGTAGACAACGGTCGCCTCTCGCTCCACATACTCGCGGCAGCCTTGCGCGTACATCGCGTCGTAGACCGCGTTCTTCGAGTCGAAGTACCAGTAGAGCGACGGAGGACGCATCCCCACCTTGGTGGCCACCTCCCGAAGCGACAGGCCGGCGAGACCCTGCGCTCGGGCCAGCTCCCAGGCGGCGTCGAGGATCTCTTCTCGCGTCGCGGCGTGCCGCTCCGCCCGGCGATTGCGGATCGGTTCAGCGGCCACCGCTCGATCCTCTAACAACATTAGGGAAATGTCAATCCCTTGACAGAACCCTAACGCTATTAGATGATCCGGTCATCATTCGACCAGGAGGCAACCAAAGATGCAAACCCGACTCACCGAGATCGCCGATGGCATCCATCAAGCCACGACCTACATGCCGGAGATGGACTTCAGCCTCAACCAGTACCTCGTCGTCGCCGACGAGCCGCTGCTGTTCCATACGGGGATGCGCGGGATGTTTCCGCTCGTGTCAGATGCCGTCGCCCGCGTCCTGCCGATCGACCAGCTGCGCTGGATCTCCTTCGGCCACGTCGAGGCCGACGAATGCGGATCGATGAACCAGTGGCTCGCCGCCGCACCCCAGTCCACCGTCGTGCACGGCACGACCGGCTGCATGGTGTCGCTCAGCGATCTCGCCGACCGTGCCCCGCGGCCGCTCGAGGATGGCGAGAGCCATGACATCGGTGGCCATCGCATGCGCTGGTTCGACACCCCCCACGTCCCCCACGCGTGGGAGGCCGGCGTCCTCTACGACGACACGACACGCACGCTCTTCTGCGGAGATCTCTTCACTCAGGTCGGCCAGTACCCGGCGACGACCACCGACGACATCGTCGGACCGGCGATCGCCGCAGAAGACGTCTTCCCCGGTTCAACGTCGCTCCATCCCGCGAGCGGCGCCACGTGCCGCCGCCTCGCCGAGCTCGATGTCGCGACGCTGGCGCTCATGCACGGCCCCGCCTTCACCGGCGATTGCCACGCCGCGCTGCTCGACCTCGCCGACGACTTCGACAAGCGCATCGCTGCCGCGTCCTGACTCGACTCCGGGCGCTACGACGTGGCACAACTCACGCAGTCTCGGCCTCGGCCTGCTCCGTCGTCCGGCGCTCTCACCAAGCGCCCGTTCCGGCTGCAGGCCAGCCAAGCAGGGAGCCCATGTAGTTGGCGGCGTCGACGTCGGCCGCGGGGACCGCGTGGCTGTAGATGTTGAGCGTCGTGTCCTTGTCCCGGTGGCCGAGACGCGCGCTGATCGCCTGACCCGGTACCGGGCCCGGTGCGCGTGCCAGTGACTCGCAGTACCCTCCGGAGCACCGATCGAGGGGGAGGGCGCCGTGCCCGAGTTTCCGACCGTCACCCACGTGGCGTTGACCGTCAGCGACTTGGCTCGCTCCGTTCCCTGGTATGAGCAGCTGTTTGGCGGCAAGCCGGTGCTAGACGAGGACACGGGGCCCTTCCGACATGTGGTGTGGTCGGTCGGGTCGACGTTGGTGGGACTGCACCAATTCCCTGACGGCCGGTCCGAGTCATTCGACGAGCGACGCATCGGGCTCGACCACCTCGCCTTCGCGTGTGCGAATCGCGCGGAGCTGGAGCAATGGGAGGGCCACCTCGACGGGCTCGGTATCGCTCATGGCGGGATCGTCGACGCAGGTTACGGTTCAGGCCTGTCGTTTCGGGATCCCGACAACATCGCGCTGGAGTTCTTTGCTCCTCCCGCCTGACCCGACGACGGCCATCCCGACGGTTTGGTGGGCCGGACCTTCCAAGTAGCCACGGCGAGATCGAGCCACCGCTGGGTTCCGATGCCCTTGGGGGTGTCAGCCGTCCGAGCTGTAGTCGAAGTCGGTGGCGAACGAACCATTGCGTCGGCCTCGCAGCTCCC
>CAYSAC010000040.1:0-17732 GCA_964428815.1 uncultured Acidimicrobiaceae bacterium
CTGGTCGGCGCGGAGCGCGAACAGGCGCAGCGCGGCGCGCCCCGCCGGCCCGCCGGCCTCGCTGGTCAGCATGCCCGGCTCCCACATCCACCGGGCGGGTGTGTGGACGTAGGCGACGACCGGCACGCCGGCCGGCGGGCGTACCCGACCGGCGAAGGCGTGGTGGCTGACGACGACGACGTCGGGTGACCCGACGTCGAGGCTGCGCATGGCGAGGGGCAGGACCGGGAGGAGCGCGGCGTAGCCTCGCCCGCCCCGATAGGCGCGCTGCAACGGTGACGTGCGGATCTCGGTGCCGGCCAGGCCCGGTGGGAGCACGCTGGGATCGGCGATAGCGGCGTGCACGGTGGCGGTGGGCCACACCGCGTGGATCTGCTCGACGACGCGCTCGGAGCCGCCGACCTCGGTGAAGCGCTCGTGGACGATGGCGACCCGCAGCCCGTCAGCGCTCAACGGCGTGCGGCTCGCGACCGCGGTGTGCCGCTTGCGCTCGCTTCTCGGTTGAGCACGATGCCAACGGGGTTGGCGCCCACCCGCCGCAGCGACTCGATCAGCTCGACCGCGGTCTTGCGGCGGGTCGTGCCTCGATCGATCACCACCACGCACAGGTCGCACTGGGCGGCGATGGCCGCGGTCTCGGCGAAGGCGCCAGCCGGCGGCGTGTCGACGACGATCAGATCGGCGTCCGCGAGGCGGTCGACGACGTCGCGGAAGCGGCCCGACACCAGACCGGCAGGGTCGTCCGACGGCGTGCCCGCCGGCAGGATCCGCAGGTAGGGACAGTCCGGCGCCGGCACGAGCAGGCTGGCGGGGTCGTCACCCGGGCCGAGGTCACCGAGCCCAGGCCGGTCCGGCACCCCGAAGGTGGTGCCGGCACCGGGCGAGCGCAGGTCGCCGTCGATCAGCACCACCGGCAGCTCGAGCCCTGCCGTCGCCGCCGCCAGGCCGGTGGCGACGAAGGTCGTGCCGACGCCTTCGTCGACGCCGACCACCGCGAGACAGCGCACGCCTCCGGGGGACTCGAGGAACAGCAGGCTGGTGCGGAGCACCCGCAGGG
This sequence comes from uncultured Acidimicrobiaceae bacterium, assembly GCA_964428815.1. Taxonomy (GTDB): domain Bacteria; phylum Actinomycetota; class Acidimicrobiia; order Acidimicrobiales; family CAYSAC01; genus CAYSAC01. Next base: position 1,058 of record CAYSAC010000040.1, read on the forward strand.
CCTCCACGGGATCGCCGTGCGCTGCGTCGGGGATGCGGGTGAGCACTGGCAGGCCGGTCACGCGGACGACCTCGTCGTCTCGACCGGAGAAGCGACCGCTGAGCGCCTCGAGCGCGACGGCGAGCTCGGCGTTGACGATCAGCGCGACGAGCAGCGCCAGCAGTGCATCGCGCGCTGGCGTGGGAGCGACCGGCGTCGAGCTCGTCGTGGCCGCGTCGACCACGCGCAAGCGATCGGTGCCCTGCGAAGCGAGATCGGTGCGACGGGCGAGGGCGGACTGGTATTGGGCCTGAAGCACGTCGCGCTCGACGGAGGTCGGCGAGGTGGCGCGGAGCGCGGCGAGCAGCTGTTCGAGCTGGACGTCGATGGGCGCGAGCTGGTCCGCGAGCCGTTCCTCGGCCATCGCCGTCACGGACGAGGCGAGCGCTTCGGAGCCGCCCTGCGCGAGCGCGAGCGCTGCCTCAGGACTCGGACCGACGGCGGCGACGGTGAGGAAGCCCGGTGTCTCGGACTCCTGCGCCGACAACCGGTCGTCGGCCTCGGATGACCGCAGGTCGAGCCCCGAGCGCCTGACCGCGTCGGCGACGACGGCGTTGGAGCTCACCAATTCGGCGTAGGTGGTGGCGAGGAACTGGGCCTGGTCGCCCTTCGGGTCGGCGCCGGTGCCACCCGGCTCGACCTGGAGGCGGGCGTCGGCAGTGAAGACCTCGTCGAGGGACCGGCTGCGGGCGTACACGGCGCCCGCGACGAGGAGACTGAGCAAGACCACACGCCAGCGCCGCCGCCAGATGGCGCGCCTGTGGTCGTTCAGGTCCATCTGATCGACGCTACTTCGAGAGGCGGTCGACCCTCCGGCTACCTTGGCGCTGTTCATGCCGCCCGTCGCCGCCATCGGGATCGACGCCGCCGAGTACTCGTTGCTCGAGCGGCTGATGGCCGCTGGCAGGTTGCCGAACCTGCGAGCGCTGTCCGAGCGGTCGGCGCGCTTCCGGTTGCACAACGCGGCGGCGTACCGGTCCGACCTCGCCTGGGTGCGCTTTTTGACCGGCCGGTCGGAGGCATCGCTCGGCTGGTACGGGCTGCTCGGTTTCGACCCGGCCACCTATGTGGTGCACGACCACGGGACGCTCGAGGCGACGCCGTTCTATGCAGTCGACGGCTGCCGCACGATCGCGTTCGACGTGCCCGGCAGCGTGATCGACGACCGGGTCGACGGCATCCAGGTGACCGGTTGGGGCACCCACTCCCCGCAATGGTGGCGGGCGGCGAGGCCAGCCGGGCTGCTGCGCGATATCGATGCCCGCTTCGGCACCAACCCGGCGTTCGGCAACGACTACGACATCGCGTGGCACGAGCCGACGCGCATCGACGCCCTCGCCGACGCGTGCCGCACCGGCGCCCGCCGACGGATCGACGCTGTGCGATGGCTCGCCGAGTCGAACCCCGGTTGGGACCTGCTGCTCACCGCGACCTCCGAGATGCACAGCGTGGGCCACCAACTCTGGTTCGGCGTCGACGACAGCCACCCGCTCCACGGGCTCGCCCCCACCACCGAGCAGGCGGGCGAGCGGGTCATCGAGACCTTCGTCGAGACCGATGCGGCGGTCGGTCGGCTGCTCGACGCGCTACCACCCGACACCACCGTGGTGGTGTTCGCGCTGCACGGCATGCAGCCGGCCGATGACGCCGCCGCCACGGTGCTGCTGCCCGAGCTGCTCCACCGCCTCCACCTCGGCCGTAAGGCGCTCGACGACGAAGACGTCGGTGCATGGCGCGCCGCGGGCTGCCCGCCCTGCGTCCTGGCCGCGGGGATGCCGTGGCACCGACACGTGCGCGACCGCTTCCACGACGGCCCGGCCGACGTGGTCCGCCGCGCCGGAAGACTCGCCCCGCCCGGTGTCTACCGGTTGGCGCGAAGGATTGCAGGAAAGCCGGCGCTGTACGACCCCGCCGAGCTGCCGGTGCCGACCCCACCCGAGGTCGATCTCGAGCAGGCGGGGAGCTGGCGGAACGACGACATCGACTGGCAGGTCACGTCCTGGTACCGGCGTCACTGGCCGAGGATGCCGTGGTTCGCGCTGCCGACCTTCGACGACTCGCTTCTCCGTATCAACCTGGTGGGGCGCGAGGCGCGAGGCGTCGTCCCCCGCGATGGCTACGCACAGGCGTGCACCGACGCGACCTCCTTCCTCCACCAGCTGCTCGACGCCCGCACCGGCCGGCCGGCCGTCGCCGAGGTCGTCCCCCTTCGGGCGTCGGATCCCTTTGACCCGGCCGGCCCGAACGCCGACCTGCTCGTCCGCTGGGAGGGAGTGCCGGATGCGCTGCTGCACCCGATGCTCGCCATGGTGGGCCCGGTGCCGCACGCCCGCACCGGCGGGCACAGCACGAACGGCTTCGCCCTCGTCTGCGGTCCTGGCATCGATCCCGGAGATCGCGGTCTGCGACCCGCCGCCGACCTCACCCCGACGCTGCTCGCCCTCATGGGCGCCCACTCGCCGGCGGTCGAGGGCGCGCCACTGCTCGCCGCGTCCGTGCCGTGATCAGCATCTGCATCAACAACTTCAACTACGCACGGTTCCTCCCTGACGCCATCGACAGCGCGCTCGCACAAACGGGAGCCTGCGAGGTCGAGGTCGTCGTCGTGGACGACGGGTCCACCGACAGCAGCCGTGATGTCATCGCGTCCTACGGCGATCGAATCCGCACCGTGCTCACGTTGAACGGCGGTCAGGGCTCGGCCTTAAACGCCGGCTTCGCGGTTGCTCGCGGCGATGTCGTGCTGTTCCTCGACGCCGACGACGTGTTGCGACCCGGCGTCTGCGCCGCCCTCGACAAAGCGTTCGCCCGTGAACCCCGCCCGGCCAAGGTGCAGACGAGGATGGCGGTCATCGACGCCGAGGGCGCCCTGACCGGTGAGCTCATCCCAGGCCGGCCCCGCCCCCACGGTCCGCTCGACCTGCGTGACCACGTGCGGCGGTTCCGCTCCTACCCGTGGCCACCGAGCTCGGCCAACGCCTACGCCGCCACAGCCCTCCGAGAGGTGCTCCCGATCCCCGAGGAGGAGTACCGCAGCTCGTGCGACTCGTACCTCTCCGAGCTACTGCCTTACCTCGGGCCCGTGGTCAGCCTCGACATGATCGGGGTCAGCTACCGGGCGCACTCCTCGAACAGCTACATGGGCACCACCGCGAACGTGGCATGGCTGCGAACGAAGATGGCGCGCGTCGTCGACAACCACGGCCGCGCCGTTGACCTGGCAGCTCGGCTCGACATGCCAGGGCCGCCCGCCGACCCGCTCGCTCCGCTCGACGTCGCCTTCCTCGGCATCAGGCTGGCGTCGCTCCGGCTCGACCCTGACAGCCATCCCTTCCCCGACGATCGCGCCCGTCGACTCGCGACGACGGGCATCAGGGCGGCGTTGACCAACCCGCTCCTCAACCGCCGCGACCGTATGATCCGGCCGATCTGGTTCGCGCTGGCCGGCTACCTGCCGCGACCGGCCGCCGTCGCCGTGGTCCGTCGCTTCGTGCCCGACAGCCCGCTGCGCCTGCGGCCCGCATGGCTGATGCGCCGCGGGCGCCAGCTGATCAGGGCGCGGGGCCGACCTCATCCAGCTGGGTGTCGGGCCAGGAGTCGGCGTGACGCCCCAGGTGGTGGGCCAGGCGCAGCCTCCCGTGGTGGGCGCCCATCGTGAAGCGCGGCAGCCTGAAAGGGTCCTGGCCCTGCTCGACCCGACCGTTCAGGAACGTGAACGCGGCACGAAACCCCGCCGACCGCGCTGCCCGCCGGACGCGCTCGTCGTGGTGGCCGTAGGGGTAGGCGAGCAGGTCGAGGGGACCGCCGACGAGCTTCACCAACGCCTCGCGCCCACCGACCAGCTCGTCCGCCAGCTCGTCGTCGCCGAGCGTCGGTAGCGAACGGTGCGTGCTGGCGTGCGAACCGATCGAGATCTCGGCCACGTCGGCCAGCTCCTCGAGCTCGGCCTCGGTGAGGGTGCGTTGCTCGCGTGCCGTCCCGTCCGGCTCTGTGCCGAGCCGCCGCGCGATGGCAAACACGGTCGCGGGTGCCCCGAGTCGCGCCAGCACCGGCGCCGCCAGCTCGGCGACGCCGAGGAGGGCGTCGTCGAAGGTCACAGCGGCCAGGTCACCCACGTCGTCGCCCGCCGCGAATGCATCGACCAACGCCGCCAGCGTGACGATGCGCATCCCGGCCGAGCGCAGCAGCTCGAGGTGCCCGGCGAGCTGAGCCGGGGTGACGTGGTAACCGTCGGCGGTGGCGCGGACGTCGTGGTAGGCGAGCACGACCCCGCCGCCATGCACCCGTAGCCCTGCCGCGACGCGCGCCGTGCGTACCAACGTGCGGGGAGATGGGATCGAGGTCGACATGATCAAAGGCGCTGGCGCGGTGCTCAGGACTCTACCGACCACCTCGTTCACGGCCGGCGCGTACAGTCCGGCCCCCATGCGAGCCCACTTCGTCAACGAGAACCTGGGTGGCCACGCCACGATGCGCCACCACCTTCGGCGGGCGCTCGCGGCCCACCCCGACATCGACCCGTCCTTCTTCGACGTCCCCGCGCCCCGGCTGCTTCACCGGCTCCTGCGCGCCGAGGTGCCGGGACTGGCCCGGCTCGACGTCGACCTGGCTCCGCTCAGGGACCAGCTGGCGCGGGCTGTGGTGGTCGCGCGCCACCTCCGCAGGCTCGCGGGCGACATCGAGGTGCTCCACGTCTACACGCACAACGCGGCGCTGCTCAGCACTCGAACAATGCATCGCGTCCCAACCGTGGTGTCCCTCGACACAACCAACCGCGACAACGCGTACCGCATACCGAACCGCTACCCGACGCGGTTCACCCCAGCGACGCTGCGCCCCGTCGCCGCTCTCGAGGGTCGCGTCTACCGCAGCGCACGGGCGATCGTCACCCATTCGCGCTGGGCCGCCGACTCGGTGCTGACCTACGGGATCGATCCAGCGATGATCGAGGTCATCCCATTCGGCATCCGGGTCGGTCCACTTCCTGAACAGCGGCGCGACGGCGGCACGCCACGCATCGTGTTCATCGGGACGACGATGGCCCGCAAGGGCGGCTGGCGGCTCCTCGAGCTGTGGCGGCGCCACCTCGCCGACCGCAGCCGTCTCGTGCTCGTCACCCTGGAGCCCGTGCCGCCCGAGCCGGGCCTGGTGGTTCGCAACGACATCCGCCCAGGCGACGGGCAGCTGGATGAGCTGCTCGGCTCGGTCGACATCTTCGCCATGCCCGGCGAGATGGACGCCTTCGGTTACGCGCTGCTCGAGGCGATGGCCGCGGGGCTACCGGTCGTCGCGCCCCGGCAGGCTGCAGTCCCGGAGATCGTCGACGACGGAGGATCCGGGCTGCTCATCCCGACGGGGGACGACAGCGCGCTCTGTGACGCGCTCTCGACGCTTGTGGGCGACGCGACCGCTCGCCACGAGATGGGGCGCGCCGGCCGGCAGCGCGTGCAGGACCGGTTCGACGCGGTGCGCACCACCGCTGCGCTCGTCGAGGTGTTGCGGTCGGTGGCCTGAGCGTGAGCTCAGGAGCGGCGGAGATCGGCGAGCGCATCGACAAGCAGCCCGCGGGCGAGCAACATCATCGCCGAGCTGTAGACGACGACGCCGGTGAGCACGGTCGCCACGAGCGCGATGAACGTCGAGGTGCGATCGATCACGAGCAGCCGCATGAGGAACGCCGATCCGGCCATCGCGGCTGTGGCGACGAGGATGGGTGCGAGCGGCGCGATCTGGTCGCGCATGCGCTGCTCGAGGAGGCGGCAGCGGACGACGAGCACGAGCGGCAGGGTCGCATAGCCGGCGATGACGACGGCCGCGGCCACGCCGTCGACGCCCCAGTGCGAGCCGATGAGGTACGCCGGCGCCGACACCGCAAGCTGCACGGCCGACATGGCTACCCCGATCCACGGTCGGCCGAGAGCGATGTAGAGCCAGCCCTCGAGGCGGGCGAAGCTGAACGCAGGGCCGCCGAGCGCGAGCAGCTCGACCACGGGGATCGCGGGACGCCAGCGGTCGCCGAGTGCGACCGGTACCAGCATCGAGGCGCTCACGCTGAGCCCGACCGTCGCCGGCAGGCAGATCATGGCCACGTAGCAGTTCGCCTGGCGCACACCCCGCCGGAGGCGGACGAGGTCGTCTTGCACCCCGGCGAAAGCCGCGAACGCCGTGGCGCTGATCACCTCGGACGCCTTGACGATCGGCAGCAGCACCGTGCGGTAGGCGAGCGAGTAGTAGCCGAGGGGGGTGGCGCCGAGCAGCCGACCGACGACGAGGTTGTCGAAGTTCGATTGGCCGTAGCCAGCCAGGCGGCCGCCGGTGACGATGGCGCCGAAGCCGGCCAGCGACCGGGCCCGCTTGCGGTCGAACCCGAGGCTGGGTCGCCACACCCCGGCGCGCAGTGCGAACACCCAGGCCAGCGCGGTGGCCAAGACGGCCTCGCTCAATGCCATGGCGACGAGCGCCCACACCCCACCATCGGCTGCGGCGACGGTGAGCCCGACGACGGCGCTGACTGCGGTCGCAATGGTCGAGGAGAGGTAGTACTCGCGCATCAGCAGCGACCGCACGAGCATGTCGTTCGGCGTCCGCTCGGCGCCCGCGAACACGTACACCAGGCTCATCGCGAGCAGCACGGGCGCGACGTCGCCGTCGCCGAGGACGTCGGCAAGGATGTCGCTCCCGCCGGCGATGAGTGCCGCGATGCAGACACCGCTCGCCGCGCTGATCGTGAACGCGGTCCTGACGTGGCCAGGCGCCAGGTCGCGACGCTGGACGATCGCATCGCTGACACCCAGGCCAATGAAGATGGCGGCGAGGTTGCCGACGACCATGGCCAGCGCGAAGAGGCCGAAGTCGCTCGGCTCGAGCAAGCGCGCCATCACGAGCGTGGCGCCGAAGCGGACGATCACCTGCACGACCTGGTTGATCGCTCCCCACCGCACGCCGGCCGCGACCCGCGGTCGTAGCTGGGCGTCGAGCGATGCGGGACCTCCGGCCGGCGACTCGGTGCTCACGCTCGCCAGGACGCGGCGGATGGCGCCGGGGAGCTGGGGCACTGGCGAAGCCTACGGTGCCGCTGTACCGCGAGGTCGCTGCCGGCTGAGGCCGTCGAGCATCTCGAGGATGGCGGCGCGCTGGTGGTCGAGCGTGAGCGCGCCAGCCACCTTGGCACGCCCCGCCGCCGCGCACGTCTGCCGCCGTGCCCGGTCGTCCAGCAGCACCTCGATGGCCGACGCCATGGCGGCCGCGTCGCGGGGAGGGACGAGAAGGCCGGCGTCACCGATGACCTCGGGCGTGCCCCCATGGTCGGTGGCGACCACGGGGAGCCCGATGCTCATGTACTCGAGCAGCGCGAGCGGCCCGGCTTCTGGTTCGACGCTCGGCAGCACGCCGATCGTCCACGTCCGCATCTGAGCGAGCGGCTCAGGCAGGTGACCGAGGAAACGTACCCTCCCGGCCAGCTCAGGCGCGGTGCTGCGCGCCTCGAGCGCCTCCACGTAGGCAGCGTCCTTCGGGAACCGACCACCGAGCAGCTCGAGCGTGAGATCGCGATGGTCGAGCAGCGCCACGGCGTCGAGCAACACCCGCTGGCCTTTCCAGGGCGTCAGGAGGGCGGCGCAGCCGACGATCGCCGGGGTGCTGTCGTGCGGAGGCGCGGGGTCGACAGGCCACGTGGTGCCGTTGCGGATGACGGTGGTAGCCAAGCCCTGCTCGCGCAGCGGTGTCGCGACCGCGTCGGAGACGGCCACGGCCAGCTGCGCCGAGGAGCCGACGGCGCGCAGCAGGAGGCGCCAGCTCCGACGGTGGATCACGTCGTGCACCAGCCACGCCGCTGGCGTGGTGATCCGCGCGAGGCGGAGCGCGGGCAGCCCGAAGATGCCGTTGAGCAGCACGACGTCGGCCCGCCGGGCGCGGCGGCGAAGGCGCGCGGCTGCGATGGCGCTGCGCCAGCCCACCACGCCGGCGCCCAGCGCGACGGGCAGCGCCGGAAGCTTGAGCTCGGGGATCGCGGTGATGGCGAACCCGGCGGCTTTGGCCCGTTCGGTGAACGCACCCGCCGGTGCCAGGCACTCGACCCGCCAGCCGCCGGAGCGAGCCATCTCCATGGCGCGAAGCAGCACGACCTCGGCCCCGGAGGCGAGCCCGGTGTGGGAGACCGCCAGCAGGCGCCGCCCCCCGCCGTCGCTCGCGTCCACCGGCCATGTCTACCGCCCGCGCGATCGTCAGAACCCGCCCGCGCCGGCCTACGGTGCTGAGGTGCCGGCTCGGGTTGCCTTCAACGCCTTGGCGTTGCGACCGAACGGCACGGGTGTGCAGACCTACATCGCTGAGCTGCTCGCCGCGCTCTCGGCCACTGGCGAGGGGCGGCTCCGGGCGGCCGTGCAAGCCGACGCGGTGGGTGAGCTGCCGCGCGCGGTGGAGCCACTCGTCCGGCCGGTCGCCGCTGGCCTGCGGCGGACGATCACTGGGCTGCGGTCCCTCGGTCGCGCCGACCTGGTCCACGGGCTCGACGTCGACCTGCCGATCCGGCCGGGTGCGCCGACCGTCGCCACCGTGCACGACCTGTCCGTCTTCGACGTGCCCGGAGCGTTCTCCCGGCGGCGGGTCATCGGCGAGCGGATCGTCGTGACCCAGGCCCTGCGCCGGGCCGACACGATCCTTGCCGTCTCCTCGTTCACCGCCGAGCGGGTCTCGGCGAGGTTCGGCCGCGACGCGGTGGTCGTGCTCGAGGCGACCCCGACCGACCTGGCGCCGGCCGGCCCCGACGCGGTGGCCGCGGTCAGGTCGCGCTACCGGCTGCCAGGCCGGTTCGTCCTCCACGTGGGCACGATCGAGCCCCGCAAGAACCTGTCGATGCTCGGCGCCGCCTGCACGAAGGCCGAGCTCGCACTCGTGCTCGCAGGCGAGGTGCCCGCGGTCGGCTCGGCGCCGCTCGGGGCGACGCTGTTGGGCTACGTGCCGCGGGCCGACCTCGCCGCGCTGTACGGAGCCGCGTGCGTCGTCGCCTACCCGAGCAGCTATGAGGGCTTCGGGCTGCCGCCGCTCGAGGCCATGCGTTGCGGTGCCGCGGTCGTGGCCGCCGACGCCACGTCGTTGCCAGAGACGCTCGGCTCCGGTGCGGAGCTGGTGGCGCCCGACGACGTGGACCGGTGGGCGGCGATGCTGGTCGCGCTGGTCGCCGATGACGACCGCCGCGTGGAGCTGATCGCCGCCGGCCAGCAATGGGCGCGGCGTCGCACGTGGGCCGACGTGGCCACCGACACCGCTGCCGTGTACCGGGACCTCGGCGTCGACCTCAGCGCTCGATCGTCAGGCCTCGGATGACCTCGATGGCGTTCGGTGGAAGCCCGGGCGGCGGCACGTAGACGTCGTTGAACGGCGCCGGCGCGGTGGCGGACCGGTCGATGGTCTCCACGAACGCTGCATACGCGGGCTTGGGGCTGAAGTCCATCCGTACCAGGCCGAAGTTGGCCTCGCGGTCGGCCGGGTCGGTGCCCCGGTCGCGCGCCGAGTACCAGAAGATCGGCCCGCTCCACGCCCAGTCCTGGGCGCCGAGCAAGCCCTTGCGGGCCATCGTCGCCTGCACGTCAGGGCTGACCGCGCCGTTGGCGGTTCCGGTCGGCGCGCCGAATTCGGTGAGCCAGATCTGTTTGGCGTCGTCACCGTTGGCCGCCATCACGTCGTGGACGAGCGGTAGACGCTCGTAGGTGTTCCACCCCCCGGTGGACGGGTCGCGCGGCATGGCGGGATAGCTGTACGGGTGGATCGCTACGGCGTCGAGCGAGCGGCCCGCGCCCGCCGCGTAGATCCCCCGCACGAAGCTGACCGGGCTCACCTGCGAGCCGTCGCCTGCGTCGACCGCGGGCGCGAGCCCTCCGCTCAGGATCCGGGCGATGGGATCCGCCCTCCGCACTGCGGCCGCACCCTCGATGAGCAGGGCGGCGTATGCCTTCGGGTCTGGCTTCGCTCCCCAGGCGCCACGGAGATTGGGCTCGTTCCAGAGCTCCCAGACGTGCACGCCCTGCGGTCCGTAGCGCCGAGCGAGGGCGCCGACGAACTCGCCGTAAGCAGTCGGCGCCACCGGCGGCACACCGGGTGAGACGGCCTGTGCCGCCCACGGCGGCGCGTAGCCGGCGATGCCGACGACCTCGAAGCCCCGCTCGTGTGCGGCGGCGACGATGCTGTCGAACGGCGCCCAGTTCCAAGCGCCCTTGGACGGCTCGACCGACGGCCACGGGAAGTCGAGCCGAAGCCAGTGGGCGCCCGTCGCCGCCATCAGGTCGAGCTCGCGGGCCTGGTCCTGGGCCGAGGCCCAGAGGATGTCGGCGCCTGGCGAGAACCCGACCCGCGATGCCGCCACTGTGGTGGCACCTGCTCCAGGCACGGTGGCCACGGTGCGGTCGGTCGCCGGCTGGCGTGACGCCAGCACGCCGCCCACGACGACCGCGACGACGACAGCGGCCGCGGCGGAGCGAAGCCGGACCGATGCCATGCTCCATCATCGTCGCCGGGCGCGTTCGAGTTGAGCGCGATCGTCAGTCCGGCGCGGGCGCTCCGTCGGGCGCTGCCCGCTCGGTGCGGAGCGCGCCGATGACGCCGCGCGAGCGAGGCGCGGGCGAATCGGGTCGCGCCGCCTCCAGCTTCGCGACCCGTGCCGTCACCGCTTGGAGGTGCTCGCCCATGCGATCGAGCTCCTCCTGCACCTCGGCCCGGTCGATCGGCACCTCGAGGGCGTCGATGCGGGCGAACAGGGCGTCGAGCCTCATGCGTTCGGCGGCCATCTGCTCGAGCGCCGCCTGGAGCTGGTGCTGAAGCTGGCTCTCAGGTCCCTGCAACATCGCCGGACCCTACGATGCCCCGGCCGGACCTGTCACTCCCTGCCGCGCCCGCACTCGTGCGGCCGTCGCCAAGGCGGCCGTCCCGGCCAACAGCACGGCCCGATTCGACCCGGCGAGCACGGTGAGGGTGTCGTAGCCGTCGGTGCTCCACCGTCGCTTGTGACCCTGGTCGCCCAGCAGCAGATCGACCCGGCCGAAGCCCTCCACGAAGCCGTGCTCGATGATGGCCCGCAGGAGGAGCACACCGACGGACGCGGAGGCGAAGGCCGGGTCGAAGCGGGTGACCCAGTAGCTCAGTGTGGTGCCAGCGGCGAACGCGATGCCGAAGCTCACCGCGGCGCCGTCGACACGGCCAACGAAGAGCCGCAGCCGGCCAGCCCCGGCGCTCGACGCGAGAAAGTCCTCGGTAAAGGGGGCCAAGGGACCGCGGAGCATGTGCTGGCGGGGTTGGGCCGACTCCGCCGCGTCGAACACCCTGAGCACCTCCGGACGAACCTCGCGCCACCGATCCGGCGTGGTGACGAGCTCGACGGCGTGGTGCTGGCCCGCGGCGGCGAGCGTGCGCTCGGCGCGGCGGAGGTTCTCACGCAGCTTCTTGGGTCGGGCGCTGAAATAGGCGTCGAAGTCGGTCGCGCACGACACGATGGGGCACACCTCGTGAAGCGCCACCTCGTTGGGCCAGCCCGGTGCCACCGATCGGGACGGATCGTCAGCTCGGTACTCGAGCAGCTGGGCGAACCGGCGCCGGCCACCGAGGACCGCCGCCCAGAGCTGAAGGCGCGCGGTCGAGTCGCCCGCCCGGGTGAGGAAGGTGCTCACCGTGCCGAGACCGTGGCCGAGGAAGCGCACCAGCTCGACACCCCCGATCGATCGCGCCGACACCGGGGCCACGCCGGTCAGCGCGCCGCCTTCGGAGACGGCGACGACCTCTGGCCGGCCGACCGTCATGTGCCTGGCCCACGGGAGGCACCAGAACGGGCGGCTGAACAGCGGTGCGTCGACGGCGTCGGCGAGCGCGTCCCACTGCGGCGCGAGGCGATCGAGGTCGTCGAGGCTGCGCGCGACCGTTGTCGTGGGCGGCACCGGGCGTCAGGCCCGGCGCCGAGCTGCCCGCCACGCGAGTGCGGCTCCGGACTTGGCCCGGTCGATACCGAGAGAGCGGCCGGGAGGGCGCGGGCGCAGACCCAGCCGGCGCAGCTTGGCGTTCACGGCGTAGACGCGCGAGGCGCGCTCGAGCGCGAGGGTGTGGAACACGAGCGACAGCGAGATGGACAGGTCGTCGTCGTTGTGGACCACATGGACCGCACGCGGCGGGATGTACACGCCGGTGCCGGGTTCGAGGGTGAACGTGCGCGGCTCGTGGGGTGCGAACCCGGTCCAGCCGTAGCGGCCGCTGTGTATGCCCTCCATGAACTCTTGCTCGTGCGCGGTGTCGGCGAACGAGCCAAGCGTGACGGTCTTGGTGCCCCGGATCTGCAGGAGCAGGTTGTGCTCGTGGTCCACATGGGCCGGTGTCACCGAGCTCGCGGCCGAGAGGAAGATGTAGCCCTCCCTCGCGATCATGGCCGGGCCCAGCCCCAGGCCGGCGTCGGCACTGTCGAGGCCCTCGTCGAGCAGTTGCCGGTAGTCGGGCAGCTGCTCGATGTTCTTGATGGCCATCCACCGTCCCAGCTCGACGATGTCGCGTGCGACCTCCTCGGCTGGACGGTCGACCGCCAACGCGCCTTCCGCGTGCAGCGGTTCGAGGTCGGCGCGGTTCATCTCGACCGACGTGACAGGCAGACGGCCAGCGAGCGCGGCGACCTGTTCGTGGGTGAGGCGGGGGTCGTCGGCGAACCCGTGGCGTAGCGCAAACGGGCGGCTGCCGGCGTCCGCTTGCCACGCGGACCGGTCGACCTCGATGAACGTCATCGGCGTGCTCCCGGTGCGACTGCCACGCTCGCCGGTGGCCCGGCGGGCGCAGGGACCTCAGCCGGGGTGCCGGCCACCACTGCGAGCAGGACCCACCAGAGTACGTCCATCGGGAAGATCTGCAGGAAGCTCGAGACGGTCGAGGCGGCGGCCACCGCCACGACCAGCGCGGCGACGCCGGCTGCCAGGTCGGCGTCAGGGCCCGCTCGGGCGCGAGCAGCGTGTCGGGCGCTCGCGAAGGCGGCACCGAGCAGGAGCACGAGCAGCCAGAGCCCGAGCGGTCCAAGCTCGTACAACGCGAGGAAGTACTGGTTGTCGGGCTGGTAGGCGGCGGCGTCGGTGTTCGCGAGCTCAGCTGCCTTCTCCGCTGAGGCGCCCGCGCTGCCGACCCCGGATCCGAACGGTCGGCTGGCCACGTGGTGCAGGTTCTGGCTCCATCCCGAGGCCCGCTCGCTCGTGCTGCTCGAAGACAACGCCGAGCTGGCGGCGTCGGGCGGGAGCAGCAGCATGGCGACGACGGCGATCGGGAGCAAGAGCAGCAGCGACCGGTGGCGGGTGGCGGCGAGGTAGACGACGCCGACCGCGAGGCCGAGCCAGGCTCCCCGCACGACCGTCGACAGGATGCCGGCGATCAGCAGGGGCATCGACCAGAAGAGCACGCGGGAGCGGAGGCGGCCCGGGTCGCGCAGCGCGCCAGGCAGCGCGACGAGCACGACCACCATCACGTAGAAGCCGAACCCGAACGGTTGCACGAAGGTGGAGAACGAGCGCAGGAAGCTGCCGCTGAACCGGACGGTGGTGTTGTACTCGTAGCCGAGGTCGACGAGCCCGGGGGCGCCGATGACCTGCTGAGCCACGCCGTAGGCAGCGGTGACGATGCCGCCGGCGAGAAGGATCGTGATCAGCCGGTCGCGCTCGGCGGGGTTGAGCGGACACCGCCAGATCGCCCACGCCGCGATCAGGTAGAAGAAGCCGATCTTCAGGCCGAGGAGGCTTGTCAGCCCACCGACCGCGGCCGCGGACACCACGCTGAGCAGCAGCAGGCCAGCGACAGGGAGCAGCCACGCCGGCGCGTCGCGTCCACCGCGCGCCCTCGCCGCGGCGGGGGCGACGAAGGTCGCGGCGAGGGTCGCCAGCGCGAGCGCCTCCTTCCAGCCGTCGACGATGCCGGGGTGGGCGACGAGCAAGAGCAGCCCGTCGAACGGCACCAGCGCGACGAGGAACAGGACACCGCGTTGCGGGCGCTCCGAGATCAACGCCGCGAACGCGGCCAGCCCGAGCAGGGCGAGTGCCACCGCTGGGCCGCGCGTGAGAAGGACGGCGAGCAGCACCGCGTTGACCGCCAGCACGGTGGTCAACGGGCCCAGGCGCCATGCGCGCGCCACGCCCGAGGCGGTCATCACAGACCGCAAGGTAGCCGTCGGACGGCCGCGTCCGGCTGCGCCGGCTCGCGAGCAGCGATCCCCAGCGCGCCTACAACCCGAGCGTGAACCGCAGGACGCGGTCTTTCAGCACCGTCGGCGTGAACCGGTCGCTCAGCGCCAGCGCTTGGGCGTCGATGCCGACGAGGTAGCGAGCCCGCGGCCGACCCGTTGTGAGCGCGTGGCCGATCACCTTGGCGCACTGCTGCGGCTCGCCCATGATCGGCGACGTCAGGCGCGTCAGCTGGCGGGTGCGCTCGTACGCACTGGCGAAGCCCGAACCGGCCCGCGCCGCGATGTCGCGGTCGAGGTCCTCCCAGATGGAGGTCCGGAAGCCGCCCGGCTCGACGAGCACGACCTGCACCCCGGCACCGGCGACCTCCATGCGCAGGGCGTCGGACAGGGCCTCGAGCCCGTGCTTGGCCGCCTGGTACCAGCCCGTGAGCGGGCCGGTCATCCGGCCGTAGATCGACGACACGTTCACGATGCGTCCCCGACCCTCGGCCCGCATGTGGGGCAGGCAGAGCCTGGCCAGCCGGCCCGGTGCGAGCAGCATCGTCTCGACCACCTGGCGGGCCTCGTCGTCGTCGACGTCCTCGATCGCGCCGGTCAGCCCGTAGCCGGCGTTGTTCACCAGTCCGGTGGGCCGCACGTCGGCGACGACGCGGGCGCAGGCCTCGGGATCGGTGACGTCGAGCAGCGCGGTCTCGACCTCGACACCGGCGTCGGCGGCCGCCTTGCGAATGATCTCCGCCTTCTCATCGCTACGAGCCGTTCCGATCGAGCGCAGCCCGCGGCGGGCGACCTCGAGGGTCGTGGCGAGGCCGATCCCTGAGGAGGCCCCGGTGGTGAGGACGGTCATGGTCATGCCGGCCAGCCTCCCCGATGCCGAGACGCTGGACACCTTCGAGCTCTCGAGGCAATAGCGGTCGCATGCGCACGTCATTGCCTCGGGCTCGCAGATCGACAGGTATTGCCTCGGGTGTCACTCGATCCCGAGCACCTTCGGCAGGTCGGCGTGGTCGTCGATGACGTGGTCGGCGTCAGGGCGCTCGACGTCGGGGTCCTCGTACACGCCGGTGTAGCGGACCGTCGTCATGCCCATTGCCCGCGCCCCGCCGACGTCGGTCCGGCGGAGGTCACCGACGTGCGCGGCACGACCCGGTTCGACGCCGCCAAGCCCGTCGAGCGCGTGCTGAAAGATCTTCGCGTCGGGCTTGTACACGCCGACCTGGTCGGAGAACGACCAGTGGTCGAACAGCGCGAGCACCCCTTCTCGTTCGAGCACGGCCCGCAGCGCGGTGGAAGGCGTGATGCCGACGTCGCACACGATGCCGAGGCGGACACCCGCGTCCTTGAGGATGCGAAGGGTGCCGCGCACGTTCGTCGCGAGGACGAGCTCGGTGTGGCGGTGGGCGCCGACGAAGGCCTCGACCAGCGTGTGGCGAACGTCGTCGGTGAGGGGCTCGCTGAGGTCGTCCAGGATGAGGTGAGCGGCCTCGGTCCCGGTGAGGTGCTCGTTGGCCTGCCACCGCGCGTCGAAGCGGCGGGCCGCGACCTCGAACAGCTCGTCCAGCCGGCTGCGGGTGATGGCGACGCCGGCCTCCTCGAGGAGGCCGAGCCAGGCGTCGATCCGGACAGAGCGACCGGCGCTCTCCTCGTTCTCGTGGACGAGGGTGTTCCAGTAGTCGAAGGTGATCGCGTCGATCGGCATGCTCAGCTCGGCACCGGTCCCCTGAGCACGCGCACGACGCCGTCGGCCACCGCCGCCTCGGCCACGCCGGCGGCCACGAGCGGCCCGACCCGCGTGTCGAACACCGACGGGATGATGTGGTCCGGCCGGACCTCGTCGACGATCGAGGCGATGGCGCGCGCCGCGGCCAGCTTCATGTTCTCCGTGATGGTCGTCGCGCCGACATCGAGGGCGCCGCGGAAGATGCCGGGGAAGGCCAGCACGTTGTTGATCTGGTTCGGGTAGTCGCTGCGCCCTGTCGCGATGACCGCGGCCAGGCCGTCGGCATCCTCCGGCCTGATCTCCGGGTCGGGGTTGGCGAGCGCGAACACGATCGGGTCCGGCGCCATCTTGCGGAGGTCAGAGGCGGTGATGAGGCCGGGCGCGCTGACGCCGACGAAGACGTCGGCGCCGGGGAGCACCTCGCCGAGCGTGCCCTCGAGGCGCTCGGGGTTGGTGTGCTCGGCGAACCATTGCTTGGCGACGTTGAGGTCGTCGCGCCCGTCCCAGATTGCGCCCTTGCGATCGACGCCGATCACGTTGGCCACGCCCGCGCTCAGGAGGATCTTGGAGATCGCCACGCCGGCAGCGCCGACGCCGGCGATGACCACCCTGAGGTCGCCCATCGGCTTGTCGACGATGCGGAGCGCGTTCTCGAGCGCGGCGAGCACAACGACGGCGGTGCCGTGCTGGTCGTCGTGGAAGACGGGGATGTCGAGCAGCTCGCGAAGCCG
>CAYSAC010000041.1:0-17724 GCA_964428815.1 uncultured Acidimicrobiaceae bacterium
CGGCGATGGCGTCGTTCTCGTTGACGATGGGCACGACCCCGAGCTCGAGCAGCCGCGTCAGCGTCGCCCTGGCGTGGAGGTACTGCTTGCGCACCATGAAGTCGAGCGGAGCGAGGAGCACCTGACCACCGATGAGCTCGTGGCGGGCCAGTGCCTCGTCGTAGACCCGCATCAGCCGGCTCTGCCCGACGGCCGACGCGGCCTGGAGCGTCACAGCGTCGCGTGGGCGACCGCTCGCCAGGCCGAGGGCTGGCAGTCCCGCGGCGATGGCGCCCGAGGTGACCAGCACGACGCGGTGGCCGGCGGCCCGCAGGCTCGCGGTCTCGCTGCAGAACTTGCCCACCGCGCCGGCGTCGATATGGCCGGATTCGTCGGTGACCGATGACGTCCCCACCTTTGCCACGACGATCACGGACGGCACGGTATCGCCCCGATCGTCGTGCTCAGTGACGGTCGGGCTCAGCCGACGCCCGGCGGCTTCCCGATCGTCACGGTCGCAGGCGTGTCGGAGCCGGGGCTCCAGCTGAGACCCGAGCCGCTGATGTTGGTGAGGACGAACACCGCGTTCTGATCCTCACCCTCGAGCTTGTCCCTCGTGACGTTGCAGGTGCCTTCCGAGCTGGTCACGCACGACGTGGACGACGAGCTCCCGCCGTCGACGGTCCACGTGCCCGACACCGTGGCGTTGGCGACGACGGCCCCGGTGGGCCCCACGACGGCGAATGTGGCCTTGGCGATCCACTTGTTGCTGTTCACCCGCGTGCCCTCGCCGACCATGTTCGAGATGTGCGACACCGTCGTCGCCGCGGAGGTCGATGTGGTGCTGTCAGGCGGGGAGGTCGTCGTGGTGACCTCCTCGCCGCCGCCGCCGTCGCCTGGCATGCCGATGTGGTTGCCGCGGCTCGACAGCTCGGTTCCGCTCTTGTCCTCGAGCGAACCGACCGCGCCGATGAGCCCTGAGGTGATGACCGTGAGGACGAGCGCGTACTCGACAAGCGTCGCGCCCGCGTCCCTGTTCGTCCCGCGACCCCGCTGGCGCATCATCGCAGGAGCTTGATCGCGCGGTTGCGACCCACGGCGAAGGGCGCGTCCTCATCGCCGAGGTTGTTGGGCAGGCTGTCCGCCGGGAAGACAAAAGAGGTGATGCTGTCGGCCTTGTCGGAGCTGCCGCCGGGGCTGGCGTAGGACACCCCGGGTTCGAAGTCGTAGTCGCACGAGTTGCTGTTGCAGTCGATGAGGAGCCGCTGGAGGAACACGGCTTGGAAATGAGCGATGTGCACGGTCTTGTTCCCGTTGGGGAACGCCTCGGTGAGCTCGGGGACGTAGGCGAACCGGGGCGTGTACTGGATGTCGTAGAGGTCGGGGCTGTCGGTGCTGGAGGAGTTGAGAGCGAAGACGGCGTCGGTGCAGGCGTTGCCGCCGCATCCGGTGACCGGATCTGCGGGTACGAGCGCGCCGTCGTCGTCCCAGCCGTTGCCGTTGTAGTGGGACAGGCAGCGTTGCAGCAGCTTGCGCATGCGGTCCTTCTTGGTCATGCCATCGACGTGCTCCTCCACGCCGTCTGGCAGGTTCGAGAAGATCAGGTCGTTGTCGGTGTCCAAGCCACCGCCGACGCCGAAGAACTGGTTGCGTTTGCACGAGTCGGGCACGTCGCTGCCGGCCGGCTGGATGAACTCCCACAGCGGGTTGTCATCGAGGGTCTTCCCAGCGACCGAGCGGGTCTGGCCCGCGCCGTTGAGCAGCTTCGGGTCGGTGCGGGTGAGCCGCGCGTCCTTGCCGTCGGTGAAGCCGGTGCCGGCGTAGACGCCTGAGCCCACCCGCTGGGGCATGTTGCCGGTGGCGGTGTCCATCGAGTTCGGCTGCGCGACCGAGCCGCAGGGGCTGGCGGTGTCGAGCACGATTGCGCTGCCCCATGCTGAGACGTCGCCGAAGCGGCTGAGCTCGTGGTCGATGCCGACCGCGATGTTGTTGGGGAGGTGGTCCGTGCCGCCGCAGTCAACGGTCGTGCCGAGCTCCGGGTCGCCGAAGAAGGCGAAGTCGACGTAGCCGAAGTTACCGGAGGACGGTCCGTCGCACGGTCGGGCCGCGTGCCCGCCTGGCCCCGTCTTGAGGCAGATGTAGCCGTCGCCGCCGCCGGCGCCCGCTGACATCGCGAACGGCAGCACGCCACCGAACCCGGCCCGCCCCTTCCCCGCGATCGCGAACGCCGAGTGCGCGAACTCATCGACGCCGACCAGCGCGCCAAAGATCGAGGTGTAGGTCTGGGTCGGCAGCCGCACCTGGAGCTGCGTGCGCGCTGGGTTCCGCGCGATGCAGCTCGCCCCGGTGAGCAGGGTGTCGACAGCATCAACATCCGAGACGTTGGCGGTGCCGCACGAGTTGAAGTCGAGGGTCCCGGCCGGCAGCTCGAGCGTGTTCTCCACGAGCGTCCTCACCTGGGCGACGACGGTGGCGTCGGCCTCGGTCAGGTCCTGGGCGGCGCCGAGCGCGCCGACGTCGGCCGCGGACTGGTCCTGGCGCCGGGCGTTGTACACCGCGCCGAGGTCCACGGCGAAGGCGGCGAAGCCGAGCATCACCACGAGCGTCAGGCCGAAGAAGACGAGTGCGAAGCCGTCGTCGCCCTTCGCGTCGGCGGGCCAGCGCCCGATCCTCACGCGGGGCAGTCCTGGTAGGTGCCGGACGCCATGCTCGTCCACGTCGCGTCCTGCTCGATGCGGGCCTCGACGTTGCTGTGGAGCTCCTTGCCGTCAAGCGCGAAGCCGAGGAACTGGGTCAGCTGATCGAGCGGCTTCTTGACCCGCACCTCGATCACCTGGCCGACGTCGGCTGTGCCCGGGCGGTGCAGGCTGACCTTCACGCCCGCGTTGGAGTCGAGGCGGCCGCAGATCTCGGCCACGAGCTCGTCGCGCTGGGCGGCGCCGACCGTCGCGGACGTCGAACGGAAGTTCACCGCCGCCAGGCGTGCGCCTTCGCGTGCACCGTGGCGCACGTCGAGGTTCTGGCCGAAGGCCCAGCCGAACTCGATGACGCCGAAGATCAGCAGGAAGAGGAGCGGGCAGATGAGCGCGAACTCGACGAGGACCGCTCCTTCGTCGCCAACGCCGCGTCGCGGCCGAGGAGATCGTTCTTGTTCCATGCCGCCCGCTTCGTCCCTTCGCGTAGGCCGTGAGACCTAGTGATCGGTACGATCCGGCCGGACCTTTAACTAGTTCCTTGTGACTAGTTATCTGGAGGGCAAGCTCATTCGCTGAGCTTGATCACGACCACGTCGGCCGTATCGGGAATGCCGAGCCCGGCACCGCCGGAAGCGACGCCACCGCCGATGAAGATGGCCTGGGTGCTGTTGCCGTTCTCGCTGATGCGGAAGCGGCCGACCCGGACACACTTCATCTCGAAGCCGTCACCGGGAAGGGCGTTGCCTTGGAGGCAGAGCGGCAGCGCAAACTCGCAGCCGACGGGGATGTCCTTGAGCTTCGCGTTGTCGATCGCGCACCCGGTGGTCAGGGTCTGGACGTTGTGGCCGCTCTTGTTGCCCTGGTCGGCCTCCCACCAGCCGGGGACGTCGAACGGGGCGTTGTCGTTGTCGACGAGCCCTCGGTAGGAGCTGGACGGGTTGCCGCAGTCGCGGCCGCCGTCCTTGATCTCGTTGCCCCAGAGGATGTACTCCGCGCCCACCGCGGCGGGGTTGACCGTCGCGTTGTCGGGGTCGAGGGGGTCGACCACCAGGAGCAGGGGCGCGGGGTGTGCCGGAGCGTTGGCGCACACCAAGAAGGGCGCGGAGTCGGTGGCCGCGCGCTGGACCGATGCCGCGGCCGTGTTGCGAGCGGTGAACGAGTCGGGTCCGACGACCCGCATGAACATGGTCTCGTGATCGCTCTCGACGTTCACCCTGACCTTGTAGGCGTCGCTCGGGACGGACCCCGCGCTGGTGGTCGGGCACGACACCGCTCCGAGCGCGTTGCCCGACGCGTCATAGCGCACGAGGTCACACGTGAACGGCGACGCCTTCGCGCCGTTCTCCGTCGCCTTCGCCCTGGCGGCGCTGTAGATGATCGCAGCCGACGGCTTCGGGGTCGTGCTCCGGTACTGCTGGAGGGCGTTCGCCCCAGCCAGGGCGGCCGCGTCCGCCGCGTTCTGCATCTGCCGGCGCTGGGAGAACGCGTTGCCACCGTCGACGACGAGTCCCACGAGAGCGAGCAGGGCGACGAGCCCGATCGAGACGATGACCGCGACGGCACCCCGTTCTCCTTCCGGTCCGCGCTGCAGCGGGGGTCGCATCAGAACATCCTCACGTTGATGACGGTCACCGAGCCGGCGGCGCTGTTGCCGGCCGCGTCCTTCAGGCCGATGCTCGGCGTGAAGACCAGGGACGGGCTGAGCCCGACCAGCGCTCGGCTGGCGCACGACCCGTTGGTGGAGCAGGCGCCCAATGCGATGACGAGGGTGTTGCCGGTCTTGGCGATCAACGACGGGTTGAACGTCAGCGTCTTGCTCGCGTAGTCCGCGCCTAGGGCGACGTCGACGTTGAGCAGACCGGGCGCCTGGAGGACGTCGCTGCTGCCGGTGTCGTCGACGATGACCGAGACGGATGCAGGTGCGGTGAAGATCGGCTCGCTATAGGACATCGTCATCGTGTCGCCGGTCTCGAACTTGCCGTCAATCAATCCGTTCGTGTGGGTGACCGCGAGCAGGATCGGCGCTGCGAGGTCCGTGGGCGCCGTCTGGGCGAACATGGCGAAGTTGCCGGCCGGGTCGCGGATGCAGCCGGACGCCAGCGCCACCCTGAAGGCACCGACCGCGGTGTCGTGAGCCGACGCACCCTCGGTCAGCGAGAGCATGGCGGTCATGCCACTGACCGCGACGCCCTGCAAGGTCGCGCCCGACGGAGCGCTGGTCAGCGTGAACGCGCTCGGGCTGGCACAGGTCGGGTCGAGTGACTCGCTGAAGGTGGCGACGACCTGGTCGACCTTGCCGTCGGCGTCGACGTCGCGCATCTGCAAGGCCACGAGTGTCGGTGGCTGGCTGTCGGCGGTGGTGTCGTCGTCGCTGATGGTCACGGTCGCGGTCCCGCGGCCGGACTCGATCGTCAGGCCGACGGGGCTCAACAACACGGCGGTGAAGCTCTCGGCGCTCTCGGCGTCGTTGTCACCGATGATCGTGACGTCGATGGTCTTCGACGTCTCCCCGTCGGCGAAATTCAAGATGTTGGACGCCGCGGTGTAGTCCGTTCCCGCGACGGCAGAGCCGTTGACGGTCGCGTAGGTGATGGCCACCGTGCCCGTCCCGCTCGACCGGGTCAGGGCCAGCGTCACGACGCTCGTGCCGTCGGTCTCGGTCGCGCCCGTGGTCACCGATGCGAGCGTGAACCCGCCGGTCAGGCTCGAGGGTGGCGGCAACCCGGGCGTCCCGGAGCCGTCGCCGACGATCACCATGCGGGCGACGTCGACGTGGTCCTCGTCGACGAGCAGCCCACCACCAGGCAAGAGAGCCTTCCAGTGCACGGTGACCTCGACGATGTCGCGGTCGATCACGACGTCCTCGTCGCAGTCCTTGACCGCCTTGGTCGACCCGTCGAGACATTGGATGCTGACGAAGACACCGGTCCCTGGCCGGATCAAGCCGACGAGGCGGGCCTCGACCGCGTCCTCGATGAGCTGCCTGTTGGCCGAACCGGTTTGGTCGGCCGCGTCGAAGTGGATGATGCCGACGCGGGCACCGTCGCGGGCCGCGTTCGAGGCAACCGAGGTGCCGAGGACGACCAGCCCGAGGTCGGTCAGCACCGTGAAGAACAGGAACAGGATCGGCGCGACGAAGGCGAACTCGACGAGCGCGGCCCCACCGTCACCGGAGCAGCGCCGCCTCATCCGATGACCTCGACGGTGACCTTCGCCGTGATGTCGATGTCGCCCAGGATGTTGCTCATGAGCGGCGTCAGCAGGGCGACGTGCCGCGAGACCGTGACCGTGAGGTCGGTCCCGGCAGGGATCGGCGTCGAACCAGGCGTGTCGACCTCTTCGCACCCCGAAGCGATCGCCGGCGTGATGACGACCGTGAACGTGGGGTCGCTGTCGTTCGCGTCGAGCTCCTGCATCGCCCGGTCCTCGATGTTGTCGGGCTCGGTGCATGTGCCCGTCCTGCGCTGCTGCAGCGGGTGGTTCTGGCCATAGAGCGCGCCCTCGCGGGCTGCGTTCTTGGTCTGGATCCAGGCGCCGTAGTAGCGACCGAGATCGATGGTGCCGCACGTGATGAGCGCGAGGAACGGCAGGATGAGCGCGAACTCGACCAGCGCGGCCCCGCGATCGCCAGCGCAACGGCGCGCTGGCCTCGTCTCCTGCATCGTCCTCACCATCACATCGCCCGATCTGATTGCGCGCTTAGTCCACGCGACCTAGAACATCGGCCGATTTCGCCGCCGCCTTTACCCGTCCTCGTACTCGAAGGTCAGCGCGCCGATGTGGATGCTGTCCCCGGGCTGGGCACCCGCCCTGGCCAGGGCTTTGTCGACGCCGAGCGACCGGAGGCGCCGGTGCGCCTCGTCGAGGGCTTCAGGGTTGGTGAGGTCGGACAGGGCGACGGCCCGCTGGGCCTGGCGTCCGAGCACGCGGTAGCCGCCGTCCTCCCGCTCGATGCGGAAGCCCTCGGCGGGCGGTCGGTGGACCTCGAACGCCTCAGGGACCGGCAGCGAAGTCCGCGCCGCCCTGACGGCGTCGGCCGCCCGCCCGACCAGTGTGCTCAGGCCCTGGCCGGTCAGAGCCGAGATCCGCGGCCCCTCGAACGGTGTCTGGTCGGCGCCCGGGAAGTCGGCCCGCGAGCCCACGACGATGCGCGCGCGTTCGAGCAGGTCAGGCTGATAGCCGGCCAGCTCCGCCAGCAGGACCCGCTCCTGCTCTTCGGGTGGGCGCTCGGAGACGGGCGCCAAGTCGAGCAGGAGGACGAGCACGCGGGCCCGTTCAACGTGGCGCAGGAAGCGGTGGCCGAGGCCGCGGCCCTCGCTGGCCCCCTCGATCAGACCGGGGATGTCGGCGACGACCATCTCGAAGTCCTCATCGAGGCGCACGACGCCGAGGTTCGGCTCGAGGGTCGTGAACGGGTAGTCGGCGATCTTGGGCTTGGCCGCGGAGATCCGGGAGATCAGCGTGCTCTTGCCGACGTTGGGGAAGCCGACGAGGGCGACGTCGGCCATGAGCTTGAGCTCGAGCCGGAACCAGTGCTCCTCGCCGACCTCGCCCTGCTCGGCGAAACCGGGAGCGCGCCTGCGGTTCGAGAGGAAGCGAGCGTTGCCACGACCGCCACGCCCGCCCTCCGCCGCGAGCCAGCGGTCGCCGACCTGGACGAGGTCAGCGAGCACGACGCCGTCCTGGTCGCGCACGACCGTGCCCTCTGGCACCTTGACCTCGATGTCCTCACCGCCCCGGCCGTGCTTGGCCTTCCCCTGGCCGTGCGTGCCGTTGGTGGCCCGACGGTGGGGGTGGTCGCGGAACGCCAGGAGCGATGCGACGTTGCGGTCGGCCACCAGCCACACGTCACCGCCAGAGCCGCCGTCACCGCCGTCAGGTCCGCCCTTCGGGACGTGGGCCTCGCGCCGGAACGACACCGAGCCCGCGCCCCCGTCACCGGCCTTGACGTGCAGACCGCTCTCGTCGACGAACTGGGACACGCGCCGAGGCTACGAGGGCCGCCTAGTTCGGGACGAGCCGCACGGGGTCACCCTTGACGATGACCGACCAGGTGGTGCGGTCGGTGGGTTGACCCCCCGTCGTGTACTGGATCTTCCACCATGTCCGACCGGAGTACGCCGCAAGGATGTCAGCCGGGAGCGGGATCTCGATGCGGATGTGGCGGTCGTTGTACTTCGACGGGCTGAGCCGGTTGGGGCCCGGCTGGGGGCCGGTGAGGCTGACGTCGAGGCCCGGCACGGCAGGGGCCGTGCCCGACCGCCCCCCGCTCGGGTCGGCCTCGCTGATGCACGGCGGGTTGGTGACGTCCTGGCACAGGATCGTCCAGTCGAATCCCACAGGAGCCCCGTTGGGGTCGAGGATCTGGATCTTGTCGGCCCCCTCACCGCTGTCCCAGAGCGTGATCTCCATCGTCTTGCCGTTGTGCTCCGGCCCGATGTCCGCCAGGAAGAACGACGCCTGCGAAGCTCCGAGGCCGGCGTACACCCCGAGGTGCTCGATCCCGAACACGTTGGGGCAGTTGGCGCTGTAGAGGGGCGGACCCTCGGTGCTGTCGGCCGTGCACGGGGTGAAGGTGGGGCCGGACTTCGCCCGCAGCGCGAACTGATTGGTCCCCTGCAAGGTGCTGCTGAGGTCCGGCTGGGCGGAGAGCTGGATGAAGTAGATGCCAGGGTCGACCGGGGCGTTCATGGTGTGCAGCGTGCGCCAGCAGAGCGCCCAGGCGCTGCCGGTGCACTCCCGGGACCCGTCCTGCGTGGTCGCGCAGTCCGTCGGGTTGTCACCGTTCAAGCTGCCAGAGACGATCTCCGTGGCATCCAGCGGGTTGAGCGAGTTGTTGTCCCGGATGGTCCAGTCGAGGTCGAACGCACCGGTGCGGTCGTTGGGCCGGAAGTCGTTGCTCGGCCCGAGGCCACCGCAGTAGGGCAGGTCGTAGGCCTGGATGGCGAGCGATCCGGCGTAGCCATCTGGCACCGTGACGGCGTAGAAGTAGCCCGCGTCGCGGTACTCGTCGTTGGCGATGACGCCGTTGCTGCCAGGGTTGCATTGGAAGCCGCTACTCGGGAAGTTGGCGTCGCTGAAGGGGCCGATGCGGTCGCCCTGTTCCTTGGACGCGCAGTAGCCGCTCATCGCCAACCAGTAGTTCTCGTCGAGCGAGAGAGCGTTGATCGGGGGGATGCCCATCAGCCGGTGGGTGCCGAGGAAGTTGCGGGGCGAGCCGAGGGCGACCGGCAGGATGTACTGGGCGGTCGAGGATCTGGTGATTTGGATGTCGCCGCCGACGACCGACGTCAGGTACCGCGGGACGCTGTTGTCGGTGATCGTCACCTTCAGCTTCTGCTCGGGGCGCGGCTCGACGAGGACCGTGACACCGTCGACCCCGTCGGTGTAGCCGTTCTGGGCGGCCACGGCGCGCGCTCGGCTGATCGCCTCGTCAGGGCCACGGGGAAGGAAGGTGACGCCGGCGAGGGACGCGGCATCGGCAGCTCGCTGGATGCTCGTGCCGGTTGCGTGCCAGGCGCCGACGTCAACGGCGAGGCCGGCGATCAGCAGCAAGGGGATGAGGATGAGCGCGGCCAGGGCCATGGCGTAGCCGGCGTCGGCGCGGCCATGGTCGTCGTCGCGTCCCCGCAAGCGCTCGCCCATCAGCACTGCACCTCCCCTGCGGAACACGGCTCGACTTGGAAGACAGCGCGGCGCTCGATCGTCAGCGCGCCGGGGAACACGCCCGTGATCGGCTGGTACTGCAGCCGCACGTAGACGCCGACCCGGTCCGGCAACGGGTTGAAGTCGCGCTCGCGCCCGGTCGGGCACCAGAAGCGGTCCCAGGACCCGCCAGAGCAGTCGCCGTTGGAGTCCGAGCCAAAACCCGTGAGCGAGCCGGTGGCAACCTGGGCTGGCGAGTAGACGTTGCAGTCGAGGTTGCTGTCGCCGGCACCCCCGGCCGCAGGCGCGATGGTGAGGCAACCCGCGGGAACGCTCCCGTCGGCGTCGGTGGCGCGGTACACGATGACCTTCTCGAGCGCCGTGTCGTTCAGGCCGCCGATCTGGGAGCTGATCGACCGCAAGGTCTCGTAGTCGGCGTAGCGACCGTTGGCCACGTTGCCGGCGGTACGGCCAGCATTGTGGCTCGCCCGCTCGACCACGTTGGCCTGCCGCCAGGCGTTGCCGAACTCGAGCACGCCGAACGCGAGCACGACCAACAGGGGAAGGACGATCGCGGCCTCGATCATGGCCACCCCGCGATCGTCAGCCCGGCGCTTACGAGCCATCGAACACCCCCGCCTCCAGTCGAGACACGGTGGCATCTTCGAGCACGAAGACGGCACCGAACAGCCCGGTGATCGCGGCATGCTTCACCCTGATCCACACGCCGATGTACTCGACGTCCGGCGGGGCCGGCCCGTCCTTGCGCGTTGACGGCGGCCATGAACAGGACGGGCTGGCAGGCGTCTGGGCGCAGTCGAAGTACGCGGCGTTGCCGTTCTGGATCTCGAGGAACGCGAGCGTCGGCTCGAAGACGTTGCACCGTCCGCTCAGCGGCGTGCCGTTGCGGCAGGCGAGAGGGATCTGGCTCGTCGGGCTGCCGCCACCTCCGGGCGTGCCCTTGAAGATCACGATGCGCTCGATGTCGTCCGGGTTGATCCCGGCGGTCGCCTCGCGCACGGCTTTGATGATCTCGTAGTCGGCGTTGGTGCCGGTCGAGGTCACCTTCTTTCCCATGACCGACCCCTGACGGGCGCCGCTGCCGGCGGCGTCGCCCACGGTGAGGTAGTCGCGGTAGACCAAGCCGAACTCGATCGTCCCGAACAGCAAGAGGAAGACCAGAAGCGAGACCAGCGCGGCCTCGAGGATGACGACGCCCCTGTCCGACCGGGCGCCCCGGGTCCGGCTGGCGATGTTCAAGGCCGCGTGAAGGTCAGGGGCGGGGGGTCAACGGTGACCTGCGGGTCGCTGTCGATGAGGTCCGCAGTGAGCTGGACCGTATCCACGGGCTGGCCGATGTCGGGGACCTCGAACCGGAGCTCGCAGCGACCGTCGGCTCCGGTGACGCAGCTCACGAAGAAGGTCGGCCCAGGTGGCGTGATGAGCTGGGCGCGGTAGCGGACGAACACGTCGGGCAGCGGCGCGCCGTCGCTCGTCAGCACGATGGTCGTGATGGCTGCCCAGGAGGACCCGCTCACCTCGGAGCGCGTGTTCTCATAGGTCGCGGCGTTGACCGGCGGCGGCGGCGGCGGCTGGGTGGTCGCGGTGGTAGACGGCGGCACCACCGTCGTCGAGGTCGTCAAGATGAGGGTCTGGCACGTAGCCGGCGGTGGGCGGCTCGAGACGCATTCCTCCTGGTTGGCCACCTCGTCCCTCGCGGCGCTGTCGAGGCTCTGGATGGCGGCGATGCTGACGACCACCAGCAGCGTCAGCACGAGGGCGTACTCCACCAGCGTCGCCCCGCGGTCTGGCTCGCGGCGCGCAGCGCGGCGCTGCAACCACTTGGTCATTGCACCGCGCATCAA
The DNA here is from genome assembly GCA_964428815.1 of uncultured Acidimicrobiaceae bacterium. GTDB lineage: Bacteria > Actinomycetota > Acidimicrobiia > Acidimicrobiales > CAYSAC01 > CAYSAC01. Next base: position 11,186 of record CAYSAC010000041.1, read on the forward strand.
CCGGCCCCGCTCCCGTCGGTCAGAATCAACGAAACCCTACCCCGCGACCCGTGGATTGGGATAAGGGTGGCAGACCGACCCGCGTCTTGACAACGCTGATCGTGAGATTTTGCGCAAACTCGCGGCGTCGAATTCCGACACAAGTGACGAATAGCGCAACGACGGAGGTTGGGTCGCTACAGCGGGTGGCAGGGGGCCTCGGCGCGTGTCGCGACCTACTCCACCAGCCGGACCGGGTCCCCGAAGATCTCGGCCTGCCACGTCGTCGTGTCGTTGGGTTGGGTTCCCGACGTGTACGACATGCGGATCTTGACCCAGCAGCCAACCGCGCTCGAGACGTTGCAGCTGTAGCTCGACGGCACCTTGATGTCCGCGGTGATCAGGCGCCCGTTGTACTCGCTGTTCGCCATCCCGGTCACCGTGCACCCGCTGACGACGCTGCTGGCCGGCATCGCCGCGCCCTCGCGCTTCCACGTGCACTGGTCAAGGGGGGTGGTGGCGTCGGGTGGCGAGAGGACGCTGATGTTGGTGCGGCAACCGCCTGAGCAGGTGCCGCCGACATCGCCGATGTCGTAGAAGGTGAGCTTGAGCAGGCGGCCGGCGCTGGGACCGGGCAGCACGCGGGCGAGGTAGAACTCTGGCGTCGCGCCGTTGATCGCGTTCGCGTAGATCGGGAGCCGTTCCTCAGCGAAGAGCTTCACGCCACCGGGGGTCAGCGTCGAGCCACTCGGAATGCCAGCCCGCAGGGCGTAGCGGTTCATGCCGTACTGGCTGCGGGCCGCAGCCACATTAGGGGTGAGTGGCGAGCCCATGGGGGCGTTGGACCGCACCTGGATGAAGTACCGGCCCTCTTGCGCGTTGGTGATCGAGCAGAGCGCCGTCCAGCGGTGGAAGGCGCCGGCGAAGGTCGCGTCGTAGCTGCCCGACGACGGTTCGATGAGCGGGAACACCGCTTGGTTGCGACCCTGGTACTGCTTGGTGCACCCGGAGATGGGCGGGTTGTCCTGCGGTTGGAACGGGGTTGCGTCCGGTTCTCGGACGATGAAGGTGGAGACCTGAGGGGTTGGCGACGACGCCCCGCTGGCGGGGGTGTCGTCGTCGCCGGTGCACCAGATCGACGGACCCTGCCCATAGCGCTGTGCTGCGTCTGGGTAGGTCGCCGTAAGGGTCGTGATCTCGGCGGCTGCCGGGAGGTTGGTCGCGGTGCACTGCCCGCCGTTGTTCACGGACGCGTAGACCGGATCGAAGGCCTGGATCTCGACGGTCTGACCGACCGCCGACGGCGGCACCTCGACGCTGAAGTAGTAGGTGTCGCTCACGTACTCTTGGTTCGTGCCGCTGTCGCCGCCCGGGCAGAGGTAGGGTCCGCCGCCGCAGCGCGACGATGCGAAGCGGTCACCGGTCTGCTTGCTCACGCCGGCGGCGGCGAGGTTCAACCAGTGCTCGACGGTCGGCGGGTTCTCCGGGTCGTTGCCCAGCTTGTTGGTGGGGCTGCCCATCTTCAGGCCGCCGTTGAACTCCGCGACGGCGTCCCGCTTGATGACGGTCGTGTTGACGCCGAGCAGCCCCGTGAAGAGGTTGGTGACCGTCTCGGTGACCTCAACCCTGAGCTGGTTGCTCCGTTGGCCCTGGCTCACTGTGGTCTGGCCCGAGGTGTAGCCGTTGTCACCCACCACGGACTTCGCCGTCGACTCCGCGGTCGCGGCATCGTCGGGCATGAACACCACGCCAGCCAGGGCGCCCGCGTCTGCGGCACGTTGGGTCTTCTCGGCCGTGTACCACCAGTTCCAGACGTCGACGCCGAAGCCGGCGAAGGCGAGCAGCACGACGAGCAGGACCGCGAACCATGTGAGGACGAAGCCGCCATCGTCACCGTGGACGTGGGATCGCCGAGCGGGCCGGCCGGTCGCGCTCATGTGGAGCCCGGGGGACATTGCTCGGCGGGCACGGGTTCGATGCGGACCACCGTGTACTCCTTGATCGTGCGATTGGAGTCGAACAGACCGGGGACCAGAGTGTGCTCGACCTCGAGGAACACGCCGATGTTGTCGATGGTGGTGCCGCACGGGTCGATGCTGGTCCACCCTCCTTGCCTTGACGAGAACGTCCCGGAGATCGGGTCCCAGGTGAAGCGGTAGCAATCGGTGAGGCAGCTCGTGAAGCCCGATCCGCCGATCGGCGCGCCGGATGGGGACGCCTTGTAGACCCAGAGCGCCTGCGGTTGCTCGAGGCTCGTCCGGGCCCTGAGCGCCCGCTCGACCTCGGCTCGCATCTGCTCGACAGCGGCGTCGCGGTCGGAGGACACTGCGAAGTTGGCAGAGCCGAACCGAGCGCCGGCACGCGTGGACGAGCTCGTCGTCGACACTGCTGCGAAGTAGAGCCCGAACTCGATGATCGAGAAGAAGACGAGGAGGACCACGGGCAGGATGAACGCCGCTTCGACCATCGTCACCCCGCGGTCGTCGCCGCGTCGCCGGCGCATCGCGGCCATCACTCCCCCGTGCAAACGCCGAAGGGCTTCGGTTCGAGCCGCATCACGGTCGTCTGGCGGACGGAGCGGGAAGGGGCCACACCCGTCAGCGAGTCGTGCTGGACGAAGATCCGGACACCGACGCGGTCGATGTTGGCGCCGCACGCATCCGGGGAGGGCCATGACCCGCTCGCCGAGGAGAAGCCGCTTCCAGTCCAGGTGAACCGCATGCAGTCGGCGCCGCACGTGCCGCCCGCCGGCTCACCATTCGACACCGCCTTGTAGACCCACAGCTCGGAGGGCTCGGCCCACGCCTGGAGGGCGCTCAGATCCGTGGCCACGGCGTCTCTGATCTCGTTGGCGGTCGTGGCGCCGGGCGAGTTGCCGTACTGCGCGGACGCGAGCCGCGCACCGGTCCGGGTCGCCGAGGTCGTGACCGAGGCGGACCGGAACAGCAGGCCGAGCTCGATGATCCCGAAGACGATGATGAGGACGACCGGCAGCACGAGCGCGGCCTCGATCAGCGCCGTCCCCTCGTCTTGCCGTCGTCCGCTCCGCCTGGAGCATGCCCGAGCCATCTCGTTGCCCCTCAACCGGCGCGCCGCCCGCACCATCGTCTGCTCCTGGGAGATCGTAAGGGGACGACTGGGGCGCGCCTAGACCAGCCGGACGAAATGAACCATACGGACTAGTCCTGGCTAGCGAGAACATCGGGAACCGGTTCCGCGACGAGGTCAAGGGCCTCAAGGAAGATCTACGACGCGACGGTGCAATCCAGTCTGTTCGACGACTCGTCAACGCACGTGACGGACCTCTGGAAGTCCGGGTAGCCGGTCACAGTTGCTCGGACGCTGCGCGTGCCAGCGCTCGTGAAGACCGGGCTCTCAGCACTACCTGTGAAACCGGAGTTCGGCTGGATCGACCAGATGGCCGGGGTGGGCGGCGCCGGGCTCAACGTGAAGGAGCAGGTGCGGGCGTCTTTGGTCGGCCCGGTGCAGCTGCCGGTCACGGTGCCCGTGTAAAGGCCCGTCGACGGGGGCGTCGTCGGGTCCGTCGTCGTCGGCGGCGTCACAACTGTTGTAGGGGTGGTTACCCCGGGCGCCGCCGGGTTCCCGATCGTGTTGCCCCTCGTCGTCAGCTCGTCCTTGGCCTCGGTTTGCAAGAAGCTGATGCTGCTGATGGCCACGACGCAGAAGAGCGAGACGGCGAGGGCATACTCGACCAACGCCGCGCCCCGGTCCCGGCGCCCTCGCTCCCGCAGCCGTTCGATCATTTGGCCAGACGCACCTTGGTGATGCCGAGTGGATCGGGGAACGGACCCGCGGGCGAGGGGTCGCAGACGGTGAGCGGCAGGCTCCCGCAGGGCACGACGACGCCTGAGATCCGATGGATCTTGCTCTCGCCCGGCGCGCAATCGAGGTCCTTGCCCGGGTAGTGGATCGCCCAGCCCTGCGAGTCCGAGCTCGGCGTGGCAGGGTTCGTCGTGTCGCAGGTGCCGCCCTTGTCGACGTAGACGCCGTCGAGGTAGACCGGACTGAACCCGTTGATGTGCGCGTTCTTCAATGCGGGCGACGAACAGTTCTGCGGGAGGGCCGCCTGGTCGTCGTAGAGGCAGCGCTCGGCGATCTGGGGCACGAAACCCAGCCGCGGCGCCGACCCGACGTCGTCCGTGAACAGGACACCCGTCGTCCAGTTCTGCAGGCAATCCATGAGCGCGGCACGGCGGGTGTAGAACGCCGTGGCAGACGACTTGGCTGCCGTACAGGATGACGGCGCGCTCGTCGGCAGCGACCCGACGAAGAAGTCCCACAGCGCCTGGTCGTCGATGTTCAGGTCGGCGAACTGCGACTGGTTGGAGGTGCTGTAGAGCCGGCCGGCGCGACCGTTCGTCGCCGAGGACCCGCTGTTGCAAGGGTTCTCGAGGATCGCGCAGATCAGCAGCTGCGCGGTGAGGCCCGTGTCGACCTCGACCGAGTTCGGAAACGGGGCGCAGCTGTTGGCGCCATCGATGCGAGCCGCCGGCGTGGAGTCGACGGCGTTGGCGCTCGCACCTGGCGCGTGCACGATCTCGGGGTCGAACGTCCCGAGCGGGTGGTCCACCCCGGCGATGATGGCATCGACGATCGTCTGGTTACCCGAGCCCTGTGAGCAGCTCGCGTACAGCCACGGTTTGATGGTGCCTCTGGCTCCCGACTGGGTGATGAAGCTGTCCTTGTTGCACGGATCGAGCTGGAACGAGGGCTGGTAGGGGGCGATCGCGGGTTGGTCAGGCGGCTCGCCGCCACCGGTCCCGTCGGTTCGGAGGCAGATCTGGTCACCCACGCCGGACTGCGACAGGACGACGAACGGGAGCGCGCCACCGCCGTTGGGGCTGAGCGACACCTCGGCAAAGGCGGTCGAGGTGAACTGGTTGATGCCGACGACGCGGCCAAAGGTCGTGGCCACGACCTGGTCAGGGAGCCAGACGCGCAGGCGATCGAAGCCGGCGGAGAAGCTGATGCACTCCGTGGCCGGCATCAGCCCGAGCGCCTCAGCGGTTCGCGTGAGCGGGGCGGGGTCATCGCACACGGCCTCCCACGTCGTCTGGGAGATCGCGCGGCCGAGGTTGGTGTCGACCTTTGCGACTGCCTCGTCGACCGCGCCCTGGAGCGTCTGGGTCTTGAGGAACTGGATGGCACCCGAAGTGGTGGCGGCGTCGGCGCTGTTCTGGTCGATGCGCCGCTCGTTGTAGACGGTGCCGAGGTCGACCGCGAACGCGGCGAAGATCATGAGGACGAGAAGTACGAGCGCGAGGAACACCATCGCGAGGCCAGCGTCGTCGCTACCGGGACCTGTCGGCCGACGAGGGTTCAGGAACATTCGTAGTCCGTTATGTCGCCGTACGTGGCCGTCTGCTCGAGCCGCGTCTGCACGGTCGAGGTGATCGTCTTGTCGCCGAGCGCGAAGTCGAGGAAGCCGGTGAGCTGATCGAGTTTCTTTTCGATCGTGACGGTGACCGAATCGCCAATCGAGGAGCCGTTCTTCACGATGGTGACCAGAATGGCCGAACCGCCATCGGTGTCCATGCGCGTACACGTCTCCAGCGCGAGCCGTTCCTCTTGCAGGGTCTCGCCGTTCGCCGGATCGGAGTTCACGGCCGCGAGTCGCATGCCCTCGCGGGCGCCGTGGCGCACGTCGAGCTGCTGGTAGAAGGCGTTGCCGAACTCGATGATGCCGAAGACGACCAGGAAGAGCAGGGGCGCGAGGATGGCGAACTCGACGAGGACCGCGCCACCATCGCCTCGGCCTCGGCGCAAACGCTCTTGCTCACTCGCTGCCAACGCAGCCCCCCTGGTGTATGGCTCGTGCAGACGCTGAGACCATCGGCACCGCCGCCAGAAAGATTGAGCCGCTCTTCGAACGCACGCTCGATACGCCGTGAAGTCACGGCGTGAAGTCACTGAGCGTGAGGCGACTCCAGAAGCCTACCTGGGACGGCTACGGAACGTGCGCTTCAGTCCGTCAAGACGTCGACGAGCTTGCGGCCCTTGCGCTGGCCGAACTTCACCTTGCCGGCGGCCGTCGCGAAGAGGGTGTCGTCGCCGCCGCGACCCACGTTCTCGCCCGGATGGAACTTCGTGCCCCGCTGGCGGACGATGATCGAGCCCGCGGTCACGACCGTGCCGTCGTACACCTTCACGCCGAGGCGCTTGCTCTGGGAGTCGCGGCCGTTCCTGGTGGAGCCGCCGCCCTTGGTCTTGGACATGTGTTCGTTCCTAGCCCTTGGAGATGCCGGTGATCTCGATCACCGCGTACTTCTGGCGATGACCCCAGCGCTTGCTGCTGTTGGTCTTGTTCTTGTACGTGAAGCCGGTGATCTTGGGACCCTTGGCCTCGCCCACGACCTTGGCCTTCACGGTGGCCTTGGACAGGTCGGATGCCGCTGCGAGCACGGTGTCGCCGTCGACGACCAGGACCGGGGTCAGCTCGACCTCGGTGCTGTCGCCCAGGCGCTCGACCTGCAGCTGCTGGCCCTCCTCGACCCGGTACTGCTTGCCCCCGGTCTTGATCACTGCGTACATCGGTGCTT
>CAYSAC010000042.1:0-17635 GCA_964428815.1 uncultured Acidimicrobiaceae bacterium
GCATCCCTGAGGTTCACCTGCCGTACCGCTACGTGATCTTCGACCCGCTGACAGGTCGCTTCGCGGAGCCGCCCTCCGGTGTCGATGTGCCGGGGGAGCACCTGATCTATGACCCGCTGACGGGGTGGCGGTTGGCGGTGGCCGCCTTAGCAGTGCTCACGGCAGGCGTCGCGCTGGCGTCGCTGTTCGACGCGTTGGGTCGCCGGGCACACGCGGCGGACGAGCGTCGCGACCGCGGGCGACTCCGAGCTCTCGCGTGGATCGTGCCGTCCTGCTGGTCCGGTCCGACCCTCGTCGCGATGGGAACGGCGTTGCTTCGCAACGACGGCAGGTTCGATCCGATCTGGAACGGCGGGCTCGCGCTCATCGGTCTCGGTAGCACCCTGCTGCTCGTGTGCTCAGCGGTGTACCTCGCCGGCGTGTCCGAGCGGCGGTGGGCGATCCCCGACGACCGGTCGTTCCGCAGCCCTTGCGACGAGCGGCGCGGGCACGACTGACGGTCAGGCGCCACCGTCGTCACGGGCCGCGTCGAGCGCGGCGAGGGTCTGCGTCGTCCATGCCGTGAGCGCGCGGTCATCATCGATGTCGAGCGGCGGGAAGCCGAAGGTCCAAGCCGTGCGTCGGAGGGCGACGAGTGCGCCGAGGATGACGACCGCGATTGCCTCCGGGTCCTCTGCTTCGGGCGCGAGCGCTGCGATGAGGCCGGCGGCGGTGCGATAGCTCAGGTCGACGATGTCGTTCTTGACCTCGGCGGTGAGGTCGGCCATGCGCTCACCGTCGTGCTCGAGGACGCGGGTGAGATCCTTCAGGCGGTCCATCTCGTCGAGGAACCATCGCCCGAGACCCAGGACGATCGACCGAAGCAGCGCTCGGTCCGCTCCTAGGGCACTGGTGAGACCCAGCTCGCTGATCTGGGTCGAGCCGGTGGCGGCGCTGTCGAGGTGCGTTCGCAGGGCTGCCTCGAGCAGTGCGTGCTTGCTGGGGAAGTGCTTGTAGAGCGCCCCGCGTCGCGGTTGGAGGCCCGCCGCGGCCTCGATGTCGCCGACTGCCGCGCCCCGGAAGCCGCGCTCGGCGAACAGCCGCATCCCCTCCGCGATGAGTCGCTGGCGCGTCGGTGCGGGATCGGGCATGCTTCGCAAGGTAATCGAGCGATTACTACGAGGAGGGGATCAGCGTGGTTGCCAAGCTCAGGGTCGTCGATCCGGCCCGCACACCCGGCGTGATCGCCCGCGCCTATGCAGCGTTCGCCGCGACGCGCGTCGCCCGATTCATCTCGCGCCATGTGAGCTGGAAGCTTGACCCACTCCTCCTGCGAGCCAGTCGGAATCGCCTCGCCACGACGCTCGTGTTCCCGACCGCCGTGCTCGAGACCCACGGTGCGAAGAGCGGCGAGCGGCGACGCAACGCGATCATCTACTTCCACGACGGGGACCGGGTCACGATCGCCGCCTCGAACGCCGGTAGCCCCCTGCACCCGGCCTGGTACCACAACCTTCGAGCGCATCCGGACGTCACCTTCGCCGGGCTCCCGATGCGCGCGACGGTGGTCGACGACGAGGCTGAGCAAGAACGGTTGTGGGTGCTCGCGGACCGTGTCTTCCCGACCTTCGCGAGCTATCGACGCGACGCAGCCAAGGTGCGTCGAACGATTCCGATCGTCCAGCTCACTCCCCGCTAGCCGGGGCAGTGCCAAGTGCATCGCGTCATCGTGCCGCAGGCGATCAGCGCGACTCTCCCGCGAATGCCGATCGCTCACCGGCACAGTGCCTGGATCGTCGCCTCGAAGTCTGGGAGCTCACGCTTCGCCGATGCGACAATCTCGGCGACCGATCTCTTCGACGAGCTCGCGTAGCGCTCAGCGATCGCCTCGAGCCCAGGTGCGGCCTTGCCGTTCCACTCGCCGTAGGCAACTGCTTCGTAGGGACCTGAACCGCCGGCGAGCCCACCCCACGATCATGCACGAGGGAGACACCTCTCGGACGTGGCAGGCGTCTTGCTACTGTCCCAGGAGTGCGAGCGCTGATCGTCTCCGAGTTCGTGACCCTCGACCACCGGGCCTGACTGTTGGACGGCGTCCACGACCTCGGCGGCATCGACGGGTTCGGACCCGTTGGCGCGACACCTTCCGAACCGGTCTTCTCGGAGGAGTGGGAGCAGCGCGCGCTGCGGGCGACGATCGCCGTCAACATGTTCTTGCCCGCAGGAGGTACCCGCTTCCGTCACAGCATCGAGCGGATGGACCCCGGTCACTACCTCACGTCCTCGTACTACGAGCACTGGCTCACGGGTGCCTCGACCTTGCTCGTCGAGGCGGGGAAGACGACCGAGGACGAGCTCGAGGGGCGCGCCGGGGGCGGCTTCCCGCTGTCTCGTCCGGACCGCGGTCAGCAGCCGGAGCCGGTGCCAACGGCTCGCCGCGAGGCGCGGTTCAGCGAAGGTGACCGCGTCCGCGTCCGCGCGTGGCACCCCCCGGGCCACACACGCGCGCCGAGGTACGTCCAAGGCAAGCGAGGCGTGATCTCCCGCATCGACGACCCCGCCAACCTGCCGGACATCGAGGCGCATGGTGGCAGCCTCGTCCTCGATCCGACGTACTCCGTGCGCTTCAGCGCCGAGGAGCTCTGGGGCGAGGGGGCAGAGCGCGGCGTGGCGGTGCACGTCGACCTTTGGGAGCACTACCTGGAGGAGGACGCATGAGCGCGGACGCGCACGCTCATCACCCGCGACCCGTCGCGCCGATCGAGGCGCGCGTCGCCGCGATCGAGGCCGTGCTGGTCGAGAACGGGATGTTCGACGTCGACATGCTGGACAGCATCGTCGAGATGTTCGAGCACAGCCTCGGCCCGATGAACGGCGCCAAGGTCGTCGCGCGCGCGTGGCTCGATGAGGACTACCGCGGGCGGCTGCTCGACGACGCAACGCCGGCCATCGCCGAGCTCGGCTTCGCGGGACCGGAAGGCGACCACATGGTCGTCGTCGAGAACACCTCGACCGTGCACAACCTCGTCGTCTGCACGCTGTGCTCCTGCTATCCGTGGCCGACGCTCGGTCTGCCACCGAAGTGGTACAAGGCGCCGGCATACCGATCGCGGGCCGTCCGTGAGCCGCGGGCGCTGCTCGCTGAGATGGGCACCGTGCTGCCGGACGACGTCGAGATCAAGGTGTGGGATTCGAGCGCAGAGGTGCGCTACCTCGTCCTGCCACAGCGCCCGCGTGACACCGACGCGCTCTCGGCTGACGAGCTGGCGGCGCTCGTCACGCGCGACTCGATGATCGGCGTGGCGCGCCTCTGATGCTCCCCCAGGTGGAGCGCATGGACGGCGCCGACGCCCTGCCTCGCGACAACGGCGAGCTGGCGTTCGGCGCCCCCTGGGAGGCGCGGACGTTCGCCCTCGCGGTCGCGCTCGTCGAGCGGCTCGAGCTGCCGTGGGACGAGTTCCGGTCGCGGCTCATCGAGCAGATCACCGCCGACCCCAACCGGCCCTACTACGAGAGCTGGGCTGTCGCCCTCGAGTCGCTCGTGCTCAGCCTCGGGCTCGCGACCGAGGCCGACCTCACGGCGCGAGTCCGATCGTCCGCGACCTCGTAGGCGCCGATCTGGCGCAGGTTGCCACCACTGCGGTGGTCAACCACCGCCAGAGACAGCGGGAAGCTGCTGCTCGATCGTCTCGGTGTCGGCGAAAAGGTCGCCGAGCTCCTCGACGCGCTCCAAGACCTCGCCGGCCTCGAAGCTGAGTGGCTCGCCGCTCGCGGCGGCGTCGACCTCGTCCCACGCGACCGGTGTCGAGACCGTCGGGCGCGGCCTGGCGCGCAGAGAGTAGACCGCGACGGTCGTCTTGTGGCGGCTGTTCTGGCTCCAATCGATGAACACCTTGCCGCCGCGGATGTCCTTGCGCATCGAGGACACGACGCGGTCGGGATGGTGCTTCTCCAGGACCTGCGCGACGGCGAGGGCGAACGAGCTCGCGTGGTCATGGGTGTGGACCGTGTTGAGCGGCACGTACAGCTGCAGACCCTTCGAGCCTGACGTCTTGGCGAAGCACGTGAGCCCCTGGCTCTCGAGCAGGTCCCGGATGTCGAGGCCGACCTCGGCGCACTGCTGCATGCCGGCGGGCGCGCCGGGGTCGAGGTCGAAGACACACATCTGCGGGGACTCGATGTCACCGCAGCGCGCCATCGGCGCGTGGATCTCGAGCGCCGCCATGTTCCCGGCCCACGCCAGCGCGGCGACGGAGTCGAACCGGCAGTAGTCGATGGCACCACCGTTGTCACCGGGCCCGGGGCACGTGCCGACGAACTCGGGACGGTGCTTCGGGCAGCGCTTCTCGAAGAACGACTTGTCGTCGACGCCGTTCGGATAGCGGCGCAGCGTCACGCCGCGCCCCTGCACGTGCGGCAGCATCGCCGGCGCGATGCGAACGTAGTAGTCGATCACCTCGGCCTTGGTGAACCCGGCCTCGGGATAGAGGACCTTGTCGAGGTTGGTGACCTTGAGCTTCTGCCCTTCCAGCTCAACGAACGTCTCGGCAGCCATACAGCGCTAGGCGGACTTCCTCTTGCGGGGGGCGGAGGCCTTCTTCGCGGGCCGGGCGGGCTCCTCAGCCGGCTTGTCGCCGGCGTCGGTCGCCTTGCCCGTGGGGTGGCGCTTTCTTGCCTCCTTGGCGTCGCGCACACTCGCTTCGAGGGCCGCCATCAGATCGACGACCTTCTCCTCGCTGATGGCCGCGGGCGGGGCGACCCGTTCGGTGTCGCCGCTCGCCTTGCGCTCGATGAGCTCGAGCACCTTGTGCCGATAGGTGTCCTCGTACTTGTCGGGCACGAAGCCCTCCGACAGCGACTCGATGAGCTGGCGCGCCATCGTCAGCTCGCGGTCGGAGACCTCGACACCATCGACGTCCGCGATCTCTGCGATCTCGGCGGGGTCGTTCACCTCGTCGGCGTAGACCATCGTCGACAGGACGAGCTTGCCGTCCTTCGGGCGCACCGCGCAGAGGTACTGCTTGGAGCGCATGACGAACCGGGCGATGCCGACCTTGCCGCTCTCCTCCATGGCTTGGACGAGCAGCCGGTAGGGCTTGAGCGTGGCCTTGTCGGGGGCGACGTAGTAGCCGGCGTCGTACAGCAGCGGGTCGATCTCGCTGAGGTCGACGAACTCCTCGATGTCGATCGTCCGCGACGCCTCAGGGTCGAGGCTGCCGAGCTCGGCGTCATCGATGAGGACGTACTCGCCGCTGGACAGCTCGTACCCCTTGACGATCGCCTCGCCGGGCACCTCGCTGCCGTCCGCGGCCGACACCTTCTGGTACTTGATGCGCGCGCCGGTCCGGCTGTCGATCTGGTTGAAGCTGACTCCCTTTCGGGAGACCGCGTTGTAGAGCTTGATGGGGATGTTGACCAGCCCGAAGCTGATCGACCCGCTCCAAATGGCTCTGGGCATGCCGCGAAGCATTACCCGTCAGCGCGAAAAGTTCTAGATGAGGCGTCGATCGGTGGCCCAGCGGGTCAGCTCGTGGCGGTTGCTGAGCTGCAGCTTTCGGAGCACGGCGGACACATGGGTCTCGACGGTCTTGATCGAGAGGGTCAGTCGGCGCGCGATCTCCTTGTACGTGTAGCCGCGCGCGATCAGGCGCAGCACCTCCCGCTCGCGGGGTGTCAGCTGGTCGAGCTCCTCGTCGCGGGCGCCGGGTGGCAGGTCTCCCCCGAAGGCGTCGAGGACGAAGCCGGCGAGCCTCGGCGAGAACACCGCGTCACCCTCCTTGACCCGCTCGATCGCGGAAGCGAGATCGTCGGCGCTGATCGTCTTGGTGACGTAGCCGCGCGCACCGGCGCGGATCACCGCGATGACGTCCTCGGCAGCGTCCGACACCGACAGGGCGAGGAACACGACATCGGGGTTGGCTTGGCGCACGGCCTCGATGACCGCCTTGCCCCCGCCGCCAGGGAGGTGGACGTCGAGGAGCACGACGTCCGGCGCGGTAGCGCGGATCCCCTCGACCGCCCCCTCGACGTCGCCGGCCTCACCGACCACCTCGACGCGGTCGCCAAGCTCGGATCGCACACCTGCGAGGAACAGGCGATGGTCGTCGACGAGAAACACGCGCGGGACGCTCACGGCGCACGACCGATCTCCAGCACGACCTCGGTGCCCTCGCCGGGCGCGGTGTGGATGGTCGCGGTGCCGCCATGGCGCTGCATCCGGCCGACGATCGAGTCGGCGATGCCCCGACGATCTTGCGCGACCTCGGCGAGGTCGAAGCCCGCTCCCCGATCGCGCACGTATGCGGTGACGCGGTCCGGCTCGACTTCGACGTAGATGGACACCTCGTCGGTGCCGCTATGCACCGCCGCGTTCACGACCGCCTCCCTGACCGCCTGCACGAGGGGCTCGAGCCCGGCATCGACAGGGCAGTCTCCGACAGTCACCGCATCAACGGTCGCCTCGTGGCGAGCCTCGACGTCGCTGACCATCGCGTCGAGGGTGCTGGCGAGCGTGCGGTCACCGGTGTCGGTGCGATCGCCGTAGAGCCACGAGCGCAGCTCACGCTCCTGGCGGCGGGCGAGGCTCACCGTGTCGTGCGGGGAGCCCGCGCTGCGCTGGATCAAGGCGAGGGTCTGCAGGACCGAGTCGTGAAGGTGCGCGGCCATGTCCGCCCGCTCCTCTGACCGGATGCGCTCGCCGCGCTCGTCGGTCAGCTGCTGCCACAACCGGAGCACCCAGGGGCCGAGCAGCAGGCCCAGCCCTCCGGCCGTGGCTAGGACCGCGACGCCGACCTGGCCCAACGTGCCGAACGCGTCGGTCGTGGCGAACAGGGTGCCGAGACCGATGATCACGAGGATGGCTCCGGCGACGGTGCGCACGGCGAGGCCGCGAGAGCCGGCGAGCGCGGCCAGCGGGTTGCCGGGCAGCTCCGCGGCGCGGGTCTTCCACCGCTCGCGCTCGGCGTCGTCGCTGCGCGCCCACACCATGCCCGCGCCGATCGCGGCCAGCGCCGTCGGCCACACCAGCTGGTCGGGGAACCAGACGCCGAACGAGCGCAGAAGCAGGAGCGACCCGACGGTCAGCAAGCCGAACGCGATCGCGTGCTCGGTGGCCCGGCCGTCGGCGCGCGCCGCCACCTCGTCCGCGCTGTCCTCCGGGAGCACCGCCCAGGCGACGACGTAGAGGACAACCCCGAGCCCGCTGGCCATGGTGAGCAGCACGAGCGACAGGCGCACGACGATCGGGTCGACGCCGAGCCAGCGCCCGACGCCACCGGCGACGCCCGCTATGTAGCGGTCGTCCTCGCGGCGAGCGAGGCCCGCCGGCAGAGCTGGGAAGGGGGTGCGAGGCCGGGACATCGTGCTGATCGTCCGGATGATCGCACAGGCCCCTCGCGGACACGACCGGTGAGCGCCCCTCGCTGCCCCCGACATCGGCGGCACGGCCTCAGGGTCATCCCCGATTGTCGTCGCGGCGTACGGGCCGGATGATCACGCCATGGACCAGGAGACCACGACGGTGCCGCGGCGGCTCCGCCGGCGCAGCCACGACAGGGTGATCGGCGGTGTCTGCGGTGGCATCGCCGACTACCTCGGCGTCGATCCCGTCCTCGTTCGGCTCGCCGCGGTCGGGCTGACGATCGTCGGCGGGGCAGGCGTGCTCGCGTACATCATCGCCTGGCTCGTGCTGCCAGAGGACGACGGCACCGCCGCCCGCGTCCCGATCGACGACAAGCGGGGCATCGCCGCCATCGCGCTCGTCGGGGTCCTGCTGCTGGTGATCTTCGACGATGGCTGGGACTGGCACGACGGTCCCGTCCTGCCGATCTTGCTCCTCGCCGCCGGCGCCTACCTCCTGCTCCGCGACCGCGACGGCATCACCGCGAGCGAACCGTCGCCAGCACCGTGGGACCCGACCGCTGCGACCCCCACGGTGCTGACCGACGAGCTGGACGCAACCGACGTGCAGCCTGCGCCGGCATGGACGCCGCCGCCCTGGACACCTCCGCCGTCACCGTCGTCAAGCAGGCCCCCGAATCAGCCCCGCCCGGTTCCCCCGCGCTCGATCCTCGGCACGCTCGTGCTCGGCACGCTGCTGCTCGCCGGCGGTGCGGTGTGGCTGCTCGACGTCGCCGACGTCGTGGAGGCCGAACCCGGCGACCTGCTGGCCGGCGCGCTCATCGTCGTCGGCCTCGGTCTGGTGGTGGGTGCGTGGTATGGACGCAGCCGGGCGCTGATCGCGGTGGGAGTGCTGCTGATCCTCCCGTTGTCAGCCATCTCGATGCTCGACATGCCGTTCACCGGAGGGTTCGGCGAGCGGTCCTACACACCGGCGCGCCGCGACGACGTCCCCGACGCGTACCGACTCATCGGGGGGGACATGCTGATCGACCTGACCGACCTGCCGAGGGAAGGCACCCACGAGATCGAGGCATCCGTCGCGTTCGGCGAGCTGACCGTCGTCGTCCCGCGTGGCGTGCGGTTGCAGGTCGACGCCGATATCGGCGGCGGCGAGATCACCGCGCCGTCCGGTCTCACGGAGAGCGGCCTCGATGTCGCCCAGCACTATGACCTGCCATCGACTCGAGCCGGCGCCGGGACCGTGGTGCTCGACCTGTCGGTCGGCTTCGGCACGATCGTGGTGATCCATGGATAAGCACGACCCCGACCTCACTTCGCTGCTCGCCGGGTTGCTGTTCCTCGTCGTCGGGGGCGTGTTTCTGGCCGGCGACCCGGGCTCGCTCGCAGACCAGACCCGCTACCTCTGGCCGCTCGTGCTGATCGTGCTCGGCCTCGCGCTGCTGCTCTCGAACCGGACGCGCGCTCGGCTAACTGGCGAGCACCGCTCGCGCGACGAGGTCCGTACCGAACGCGGTGAGGATGGCTAGGTAGAGTAGACCGGTCGCCGCCATCACGGCTGAGTACTGGCGCTCCCGCAGCGCGGCACGGGTGACGACGACGAGCGTGATGGTCGTCACCGCGCACGCGATCCAGAACCACCCGAGGATGCCGCCGTAGCCGTCGTCGATCGCGCCGCTCAGCACCGACAGCATCCCGGTTGGCCAGAGGAGGGCAGCCACCTCGAAGGGCCAGACGACGCCGAGCCACCGGACCATCTCGAGCAGCGGTCCGCGCGCGAGCCCCGGCTGCACGAGGTACCAGTGGCCGAGCAGCATGGCGTCGCTGACCGAGCCGAGGAACGCGGCGCCGGCGACGGTCCGCGCCACGGAGAGCGCCGCGGGATCGCCGGCATCGACGCCGGCCGCGACGAGGCCGATCAGGCCGATGAACGGGGCGATCAGGTCGAGCACGGGTGGGAACTCCGCGGCGTCGGGATCGGGCCCGTCAGGCGAGCGGTCGATGCCGGTCATCGCCGCGACCCGCGCGGAGCGCGCCGCCACCCGCTCCCGCTCCCCTGCAACGCCGGCGCGCCGGCGCATGACCGACACGACCAGCGCGAGCAGCGCGGCCAACGCGACGCTCACGGCCGCGACATCGCGCACCGGGACGGTGTCGACGAGCAGGAAGCCGATGGCAGCCGAGCTCGCGGCCATCAGCAGGTACGTGCCGCGCAGCAGCCAGCCGTAGCCGATGCCCACCTCGCGGCCGCGAGACGTCACCCAGAGGAAGAACAGGCCACCGGTCGCCCATTGCAGGAGGACGGTGGCGGCGTCGAGGCGGATCACCCGCCGACGACGGCCAGCCCGTGATCGGCCCGGTTCAGGGCGTCGGGCCCGCGCTCGGTGCAGACCACGATGTCCTCCAAGCGGAGCCCGAACCGGCCGGTGACGTAGATGCCGGGCTCGACGGAGAACGCGTGGCCAGGCGCGAGCGGCGTCGGGTTGCCGGCCACGATGTAGGGGTCTTCGTGCTCTTCGATGCCGATGCCGTGACCCGTGCGGTGGATGAACTGATCGCCGTATCCGGCATCCGAGATGATCCGGCGCGCGGTCGCGTCGACCTCCTCGCACGGCGTGCCGACGGTCGCTGACGCGACGGCGGCCTGCTGCGCCTCGTGCAGCACCGCGTAGGCCTCGGCGACCTCGGCCGGCGGCTCGCCGACGTGCACGCAGCGCGTGATGTCGGAGCAGTAGCCGACCCCGTTCTCGCCCTGCCACGTGCCGCCGAAGTCGCAGAGCACGACCTCACCCTCGCGGATCAGCCGGTCGCCGGGTTCGTGGTGGGGGCTGGCGGCGTCGGCCCCGGCGGCGACGATCGCGAAGTTGACCCGCGCGTGCCCCTCTGCCCTGATGCGGCGACCGAGGTCGGCGGAGACCTCCGCCTCGGTCCGCCCGACGAGGGGGATGCTGCCCGCCTGCAGCTCGGCGGCGATGCGATCGACGGCCTCGGCCGCGGCCCGCAGCGCGTCGATCTCCGCCGCGTCCTTCACCTCGCGCAGCGACCCCATGACCTCGCTGCCCTTGCGGAACGTCGTGCCCGGCATCGCCGTCCCGAGGTCGACGAGGAAGCGAGCCCATGTGCGATCACCTATTGCCGCGTTGGTTACCGGACCGGCCAGCCGGGCGACGAGCGCGATCGGATCGTCGGTCTCCTCCCACGCCTCGATGGCGAAGACGTCAGGGCGCTCCTTGACCCTCGGCGCCTCGAGCCGAGGGACGACGAGGGTGGCGTCACCCTGACCTGGTAGCACGAGCATGGTCAGCCGCTCGAGCGGCATCGCCTCGTAGCCGGTCAGGTACGGCAGGTCGGGCCCGACTGAGAGCAGCAGCACGTCGATGCCGAGCTCGGCCATCCGGGCCCGGGCGCGCTCGATCCGCTCACGATGCATGCGCCCGAGGGTAGGACGTGAGCGGCCGGTCCCAGCACCGGCGGCGTCGCGAGCGCCAGCGAGCAGCCGCAACGACGACGCCGAAGGCGTGTCGAGGTTATGCGCGCTGGAGCCGGACGGCGAAGGAGGCGCCGTCGTCGAGGGGCTCGTAGGCGATCTCGCCGCCGAGGACCGTGACCAGCCGCTGGACGATCGCCAGCCCGAGGCCGGTGCCCTCACCAGAGTGGCGCCCACCCCGGCTGAAGGGCTGGAACACGTGCGCGAGCTGATCCTCCGGGATGCCAGGGCCGTCATCGACGATGCGCACGACCGTCGACGGGCCGTCGCACTCGACCTCGATGCTCACCTTCGGACCACCCCAGCGGTAGGCGTTGGTCAGCAGGTCGAGCAGCACGCGCTCGAGGCGGCTCGTCTCGCCGAGCACGAGCGTGCCCGGCACGACGTCGCACCGCACGTCGGTCTGCGGAGGCGGCATCGCGATTGCGAGCGCAGCCTCCACGACCTGTCCGAGGTCGATGGGCTCGAGGTCCACGCGGCCGATGTCGTGCTCGAGGGTCGTGAGGTCGAGCATCGAGTTGCTGATGTCACGAAGGCGGGTTGCCTGGTGTGCCAGCACCGAGACAACCGTCTCCATCTGCTCTGGACCAAGCCGGTCGCGCCGCGCGCCGAGCGCGTCGACCGCGCCGATGACCGCGGCGATCGGCGTGCGGAGCTCGTGGGCGGCGTCGCCGATGAAGCGGCGCAGCGCGTCCTCGCTGCGCTTCTCGGCGGTGATGTCGCGAACCGTCCCGTGGACGCGGATCGGCTCGCCGTCGTCGTCTCGCACGAGGCGGCCGCGCCCGACGACCCACCGCTGCCGGCCGTCCGGCGGCACGATGCGGTACTCAGCCTCGAACACGTTGGTGGAGTGCATCCGCTCCCACGCCTGCTGCACGAGGACGACGTCATCGGGGTGGACGATCCGGCGGAAGTCCTCACGGCTGGTCGGGTCGAACTCGTCGGGGATCACGCCGAAGATCCGGTAGTGCTCCTTCGACCAGTCGCAGTGCCAGCGCACGAGGTCCCACTCGAAGCTGCCGACCATGGCGATGGCTTGGGCGTCGTTCAGCCCCTCCTCGCTGCGGCGCAATGCCTGCACCGCCTCCGCCTCCTCGGTGACGTCGCGGGTGACGCCGTCGATGGAGACGGTCGCCCCGGCCTCGTCTGCCACGCGCACCCAGCGCACCTCGACCCAGATCATGCGGCCGTCGGGCCGGAACACGCGGGCCCGGTAGCTGCCGGCTGGCGCCTCCATCCCCCCGACGGTCCCACCGACGCCGGTCTGGGCCAGGTCCTTGCGGTGGACCATGCGCCAGAAGAGCTCGACGTCTTCGAGGAACGCCGACGCGGGCAGACCGAGCACGTCCTTGACGGCCGGGCTGATGTAGGTGAACCGTGACGGCTCGACCTCGATCCGCCAGATCACATCGGGCGAGTGCTCGAGCAGCTCGACGAGATCGTGGGTGTCCACGTCAGACCCGCGCGGTGTGTTTGATCCCACCCATCCGGGTGATTATGCCGGGCATCTGACGCATCGCACGGGTCATTGTCACCACCCAGAGTGACCATGACATGTCTCTGAGCAGGACGAAGTGCCCAACCTCACTGGTCGACGCTTACGCTCGGTAAGCAGCGGGCGCGGTCATGGCGGGGGGCCATTGTTGGGGTGGCGGGGGTCGTCGGGCGGGACCATCAATACCTGGCCGTCGTGGTCGATGACGGCCCACCCGTCGTAGGTCTTGAGGTCGTGGTGGTGGCCGCACAGCGGCCGCAAATTCGCCAGCGAGGTCTCCCGGCACTCGGTCCACGGCCGGCCGTGGTCGATCTCGACGCGGGGCACCGGGCAGCCGTCGATCGCACAGATCGGCGACGACCACAGCAATGCCATCCGTTGCGCCACCGTCGGCCCTCGCTTGAGGTTCACGGTCGTGCCGACGGCGGTGCCGTTGGTGAGGATCAGGTGCAGCACGGCGTCGCCGAGAAGCTCTCGAGCGGTGCGGACGGGCACGGGGCCGAGTCCGGTGATCTCGCACAGCTCGTCGCCCTCGACGCGGCCCCGTTGGAGGGCGCCGTGGTCGATGCGGATGAGGCCGAGGTAGGCGGGCTTGCGCTTCGGGGCGGGCGACTCGGTCGGGCCGCTCATCCACTCGCTGCAGATCTGCTCCAGCGCGTCCATGAGATAGGCCTCGCGGGGCTCGTGGCGGCCCGTCTTGCGGGCGGCTTCGAACAGCTGGCCCGCTCGGGACTCGACCGCGGCCTTGATCGTGGCCATCTGCTCAGGTGTGGTCTGCGCGAACAGCTTGGCGACCCCAGCGGTTGACCAGAACCGAAGCGCCCGCTCGGATCGGGTGCGTTCGTGGGTGGCGTCGGGGTCAGGGTCGGCGGCGGCCTTCACGCGGTCACAGGCCTCGCCCAGCTCCTTGAGCGAGCTCGCCGCCGCCGTGTCGATGAGTCTCGCCGAGGCGGAAGGGTCGGCGGCCGCGGCGTCGGTGATACGGGCCGCCTGCTCTGCTGAGAGTGCGCCAGCGCGGGCTGCTTCGGCGACCTCGGGTTGGGTCTCGAGCCGCTCGGCGGTGTCGAGCAGCTGCTTGGCGCGCCCCGGTGAGGTGCCGCACTGCGCGGCCAGATGGTCAGCGGCGCTGCGATGCCCGGCCCGCTTCCACTCGCCGGTGTCGGCGACGCGCTTCGCCAGCTGGCCTTGCACTGTTGCGAGCGCGTTGGCCGCAGCGGTGACGGCAACGAGCGCCGCGCTCGCGTCGCCCAGGCTCAGCAGCGCAGGGTCGAGATCGCGCGCGAACCCAGCAACACGATCACGGACTGCTGCGGCTTCGACGGCACCAACCATCACGCGCCTCGCTGGAACGAGCGGAACAGGAGGGTGCCCGAAGGCGCCGAAACCGTCAGAGCCGAAGCTCGAACGGTCCACACAACCTATCACTGACGAACGCACGTTCGCAACCGAAATTCGCCAATCAATCTGGAACCGGGCAGGCCAGTTGACAGTTAGCTACTAGCGGCGCTCTCGTTCCGCACATCTGTGTCATAGCCAGCCGCGACGAGTGGGCCGGGCTGGTCGGCTTCGCACCGGTACACGGCCCAGTGGCCTGGCGCGCCCTTCAGCTCGTGCTCGCCGCGTGGAGTGAACACGAGACCCGAACCAATCACGAGGTCCTTGACCGTCGACGAGACGAGCACCTCACTCGGCTCGGCCAGGGCCGCGACACGAGCACCGATGTTGACGGTGAGCCCGATGAGGTCGCCGCCGACTGACTCGCACTCACCGGCGTGGATGCCGGCGCGGATCTCGAGCCCGCACGAGCGTGCCGCCTCCGTCATGGCCTTCGCGAACCGCACCGCCCGCGCGGGACGCGCGAAGTGCGCGAACCGTCCGTCGCCGGTGTGCTTGACCGCCAGCCCGCCGAACCGCGCCAGAAGGTCGTCCACGTGACGGTCGTGGTCGGCCAAGATGATCCGCCACCGAGCATCGCCGACCGTTGTCAGCTGGCGGGTGGAGTCGACGATGTCCGTGAAGACGACTGTCGTCAGCACACGGTCATCGTCGCTCGGCGCGTGGGGCTGCCCCGTCAGGAACTCCTCGACGGCGTCAGGAAATCGCTCAACGTTGTGGATCCAGACCACATGGTCCGGGCCGGTCAGCTCGACGAACTGGGCGCCATCGATGCGACGCGCCAGGTCCTGACCCATTCCATGGGTGACGAACCGGTTGTGACTCTGAAGGACAAGGGTTGGGAGATGGATCGACGACGCCACCTCGCGCATGTCCATTCCCCGATACCCCTGCAACACGGATCTCGCCATCCCCGGGCTCATGCAGCGCCGCTCGATCGCGCCGAGCAATGCGCCATAGAAGGGATCGTCGACCCAGGTCGGAGCGAGCGCCGCCATCAGTACGCCCTGCCCCCAGCGCTCGCACGACTCGTCCATCACCCCCCACATGCGGTCGTACTCCTCTTCGGGTACGTCGATGTCGCTCTTCCACTCCATCGCCACCAGCGTCTCGAGGAGGACGAGCGCCGCAACCCGCTGCGGCTGGGTGGCAGCGAGCATCATCGCTGCTATGCCGCCCTCGGAGTAGCCGATCACGACGGCCTGTTCAGACCGCGCCGCGTCCATGACGGCCACGATGTCGGCGGTGCGCTGGTCGACCGTCGGGGCGGCCGGGATGGGGTCTGACAGGCCAGTGCCCGGCTTGTCGAACAGGATCACGCGACTGAAGCGGCCGAGCCGCTCGAGCATGACGCTGGCGGACCGATCCGACCAGAACAGGTCGAGGTTGGACATGGTCCCGCACACGAAGACCAGGTCTCGCGGGCCTTCGCCGAACACCTGGTACGCGATGTTCACGCCCGCGTTCTGCGCGTACTGCACGTCTGGCCCAGCCACGACGCCAGTGTACGAGGCGACTACTTTGCTCAGCCTGCGGCGGCGCCGGCGGACCGCTTGGCGTGATAGCTCGACCGGGTGAGCGGACTGGCCTCGATGTGGGCGATGCCGAGCCCTTCTCCGGCGGCCTTGAGCGCGGTGAGCTCCTCAGGACGCCACCAGCGCGCCACAGGAAGGTGGTGATCTGTCGGCCGGAGGTACTGGCCGATGGTGACGATGTCGACCCCGACGCCGCGCAAGTCGGCCAGCGTGGCCAGGACCTCCTGCTCCGACTCGCCCATGCCGACGATGATCGACGACTTGGTCCTGAGCCCGGCGGACTTGGCCCTGGCGAGCACCGACAGCGACCGGGCGTAGCCAGCCGAGGGCCGGACGGCGCGCTGCAGGCGAGCGACCGTTTCGATGTTGTGGTTGAGGACGTCGGGGCGAGCCTCGAAGATCGTCGTCAGCGCGGCCGGGTCCCCCTTGCAGTCGGGGATGAGCACCTCGACCGCGGTCGCCGGGTTTCGGGCGCGGATCGCGGCGATGGTCCGCACGAACGCAGCGGCGCCACCGTCCGGCAGGTCGTCGCGGGCGACCGCGGTCACGACCGCGTGCTCAAGACCCATCCGCGCCACCGCCTCGGCGACCCTTGATGGCTCCTCGGCGTCGAGCGGTTGGGGATGGCGGGTGTCCACGAGGCAGAACCCGCACGCGCGGGTGCATCGCTCGCCATTGATCATGAACGTGGCGGTGCCATCAGCCCAGCACTCGAAGATGTTCGGGCAACCCGCCTCCTCGCACACCGTGACCAGCGCGAGGTCGCGCATTGTGCGCTTCAGGCGGAGGTAGTCGGGGCCGATGCGTGCCTTCGCTCGCATCCACTCGGGCTTGCGGCTCGCGATCGCCAAGCCGGCCGTGACGCCGGCCTCGGCTAGGCGCCCGGCCAGCCGGACTGGCACGCCCGGCCCCTGGCCACGAGAGAACGGTGCGAGGTCGGACGGCGTGTGGCGCCAGACGACGTCCTCGCGCTCCCAGCCGCCTTCGCCCCATCGCTCGGCAGCCCGGCTGGCGACGGCGTCGACCACCTCACGCATCTCGGCGTCGATGCCCTCCGCGGCGAGGGAGGTGACGGCCTTGCCCTCGATGCCGCACGGGACGATGTGGTCGAACATCGCGAGGTCGGGAGCGACGTTGAGCGCGAAGCCGTGCATCGACCGTCCGCGGCTCAGCCGGACGCCGATGGCACAGATCTTCCGTGGCCGCTCGCCGTCCGCGTCGACCCAGACGCCCGGGTAGCCAGGTAACCGACCGGCGCCCGCCAAGCCGAGGTCGGCGAGCACGTCGATGACGAGCTGCTCGACCGAGCAGACGTAGGCGCGGGTGTCGGCCAGTCCGCCGCCGCGCCGTCCGGGGACGGTCAGGATCGGGTAGCCGACCAGCTGGCCGGGGCCGTGGTAGGTGACGTCGCCTCCGCGGTCGGTGCGGACGAGGTCGGCGCCCACGCTCGCGGGCGGCACGAGCACGTGGCGGAGGTCGGCGTGCACGCCGAGCGTGTACACGTGCGGGTGCTCGAGCAGCAGCAGGTGGTCCTCGGCCGATTGCTCGAAGAGCCCCGTCTGGAGCGCGTGCGCATCGCGGTACGCCACCCGCCCGAGCCACCTCACCCTGAGCATCTAGAGCTCGGAGCTCCAGCCCCTCGTCTCGAGCTCTTGCTTGATGCGCGCGAGGAACGCCGACGCATAGGCGCCGTCGAACGCGCGGTGGTCCCAGGTCAGCCCGATGTTGCCGGTGGAGTGGATCGCGATGCCCTCGCTGCCGTCGGGCAGGCTCACGACCACCGGCCGCCGCTTCACACCGTCGGTCGACAGGATGGCGACCTGGGGCTGGTTGATGATCGGCATCGTGACGAACGTGCCGTACGGGCCAGGGTTCGTGATCGTGAACGTGCCGCCGGTGATGTCATCGGCGCCGAGCTTCTTGCTGCGCGCCCGACCGGCGAGGTCGAAGATCTCGCGCGCGATCAGTCGCAGCCGCTTGCCGTCGGCGTCATGGACGACGGGCACGATGAGCCCTTGGAAGTCGAGGTCGACCGCGATGCCGAGGTTCAGGTAGTTGTGGACGATGAGCTCGCCTTCACCGACGGTGGCGTTCACCTGCGGGAACTCTGCGAGCGCCTCGACGACGGCGCGCGCGATGAACGGGAGGTAGGTGAGGCTGAAGCCCTCCGCCGCCTTCCACTCCTCCTTGGCCGCGGTGCGCACCTGCTCGACTGCCTCGAAGTCGACCTCGATGGCGACGTAGACGTGGGGCGAGGTCTGCTTCGAGCGGACCATGTGCTCGCCGGTCCGCTTGCGGATGTTGTTGAGCGCCAGGACCGTGTCGCGCTCGCCAGGCCGCGCTGCCGGCTGGGCGGGCGCGGGTGCCGGCTGGGCGGGCGCGGGC
>CAYSAC010000043.1:0-17416 GCA_964428815.1 uncultured Acidimicrobiaceae bacterium
GACGGGCGAACGCGACCGCGCCGCTGCCGAGGAGGACCGCGAGCGCGAGCGCGACGAGCGGCACCGCCCGCGGGAGGCTGCGCATCGCGAGGCCGCGCTCTGATAGCAGGAAGGCCTTCAGCGCGCGGCCGACGGTGGATGGACTGTCCCACGGGTGGGCGCCGACCGCGACGACGGTCCCGAGCGCGAGCAGCCCCACGAAGTAGGCGCGGTGCCGCCATCGCCCGAGCGCGGCCCCCAGCAGTGCGAGGACCGGGATCACGTAGCTCACCGCGAGCATCGCGATGTTCTGGGTGTAGAGGTCGCTGGACTCGACCCAGCGGTCCAGCCGATCGTTGCCATAGAAGAACCAGTAGCCGAGGCCCCGAAGGACCTCGTGAGCGGACGAGGTGTCGGCCACGATCGCCGCGGTCTCGGAGTACCGGAGCACGTCGATGCCGTGGGAGGCCTGCACCGCAAGGCCCGAGAGCCACCAGACGTTCGCGGCGAGCGTGAGGATGGCCATTCGGCTGAGCGCGCCAGCGGCCTGGCGGGCGGTCGCCTCCTTGCTCACGTAGACCGCGAACGGCACCCACAGCGCGGGCGCGAGGCCAGCGAGCACGAGAGCGGTCGCGTTGACGCTGCCGATGGTCGCGACGACGAGCGCGAACAGCGCAGGATCGCGCCAGCCGCCGCGGCGCAGCGCGCGGACCGTCAGCGCTAGCAGCCACGGCAGGCCGGCGAAGGGCAACAGGATCACCGACAGCCGGGCGCCGAGCGTGAGGACGTAGGGGGTCAGCGCGTACGTGCACGCCGCGACCGTCACGCCGACCCCGCGCCAGCCGAAGGTCCGCAGCAGGAACCGCACACCCGCGCCGGCGGCGAAGATGATGGCCGCCAGCCAGAGCCGCTGGGCGACCCAGTCCGGCATGGCGGCGCGGTCCATGAGCCAGTAGTAGGGGCCCATCGGCCAGAGGTAGCCGATGTTCTGGTGGGTGACCGTGCCCATCCCGACGTGCGCGTCCCACATGGATGGCGCGCGCGAGAGCAGGCGCGCCGGATCCAGGTAGAGGTAGGTCTTGGTGTCGGCGACGACGCGCCCTGGCGCGCTGAGCAGCAGGGGGACAGTCGTGATCGCGGCGAGGATCAGCAGCGGCGCGCGATCGCGACCCTCGGCCCCTGAGCTCCGCCGGGTCACCGGAGGCGCGAGCTCGAGCGCCGGCGCACGCGGGCCTCGTCGGCGAGGATCCGCATGAGCTCGGTGGCCGTGGCCGGCCAGCTGTACCCCGACGCCTTGGCCATCGCGGCAGCACCGAGCGCGTCGCGGAGCCGGTCGTCGGTGAGCACGCGGACGAGCTGAGCCGTGAGGTCGGCGGGGGAGTCGGCGAGGAGGCCGGTCTGACCGTCCTCGACCGCGTCCTCGTGACCCGAGATCCGCGTGACGACCGCGGGCGTGCCGCACGCCGCTGCTTCGGTGATCGTCATGCCCCAGCCCTCACGAGCCGACGCGCTCGCGACCACCCAGGCGCGGCGGTAGAGGCGCACCACCTCGGCGTCGTCGACCGCGCCGCGCAGCCGCACCCAGCTGGCGGCGTCCAGCTCGTCGATCAGACCCTGCAGCGCGTTGCGCTCATAGCCCTCGCCGACGATTTCCAGCCGGAGGTTCG
The DNA here is from genome assembly GCA_964428815.1 of uncultured Acidimicrobiaceae bacterium. Taxonomy (GTDB): domain Bacteria; phylum Actinomycetota; class Acidimicrobiia; order Acidimicrobiales; family CAYSAC01; genus CAYSAC01. The sequence continues at coordinate 1,647 of CAYSAC010000043.1, forward strand.
GCACCGAGGCGCGCGCCGCCTGTGCGGCACGGATGAGCACGTCGTAGCGCTTGACTGGGACGAGACGCCCGACGGCGATGACGAGCGGCTCAGGGGCGCGCCGTCCGCCGGGACGGAAGCGGGGATCGATGCCGGGCGGCACCGCGTCGACACGGTCGGGGCGGAAGCCGAGGTCGTGGATCAGCTCGCGCCGCGAGGACTCCGACAGGGTGACGATGCGGCTTCGCCGGTACATCGGCGGCGCGATCCGGCGCTCGAGGAGATCACCGACGCGGGCGAGGTTCTCGGGGAGCACCATGCGCCACATCTCGGCATGGACGTGGTGCAGGAAGACGAGCCGCGGGCCCGTGGCCCATAGCGGGCTGAAGAACGGCATGCCGTTCCAGATCTCGATGAGGGCGTCGCGCTTCCCCATGCGCCCGATGAGCTCACTGCCGACCGCCCGCGGGAAGATCAGGTAGCGCCCGGCGCGGCGCACGACCTCGTAGCCGTCGCGGCGCTCGGTCGGCGGGTGGCCCTGGGCGTAGGACGTGCGCAGCATGACCTCGAGGCCCGCCGCGGCCCACAGCTTGGCGACGTTGGCGATGTGGACCTCGGACCCGCCGGCCTCGACGTCGTTGAGGTCGCGCCATGCGAACACGTGGATGCGGCGGATTCCCGCCTCCGCGGCGAGGTCACCGATCTTGGTGCTGGGGTCGGCGGGGGTGGGCGGTGGCGTCACGTGGGTGCTCGAGACCGGAGGCGGTTGGCCGGGCCCGGTGGCCCCATATGCTAGGGCTCCGCTCACTGACCCTGGGCCATGACCCGAACGCGCATGACCCCCTCCACCGCCGACGTCGCCCTCGCCGCCATCGACCAGGTCGACGGCTGGCTGACGGCCGCACAGGCTCGCCGGCTGTTCGACGCGGCAGCGCGGGTGACACCCGGCGGCCGGATCGTGGAGATCGGCAGCTTCCGGGGACGATCCACCATCGTGCTGGCGCTGGCAGCCGACCCGGAGGTCGAGATCGTCGCCATCGACCCCCACGCTGGCAACGACCGAGGCCCGCAGGAGATCGACGGCTTCGAGGCGGAGGCGGCCACCGACAACGAGGTCTTCCGCGCCAACCTCGCGCGTGCCGGCGTGGCTGAGCGCGTCCGCCACGTGCGGGTGTTCTCCGACGCCGCGCACGACGAGGTGAGCGGTGCCATCGACCTGTTGTTCGTCGACGGCGCCCACCGGCACGGGCCCGCGCTGGCCGACCTGCGCAGCTGGGGCGATCGGGTGGCGGGCGGTGGCGCGCTGCTGGTCCACGACTCGTTCAGCTCGATCGGCGTAACGTTCGCGGTGCTGCGGGCGGTCGTCTTCAACGGCGGTTGGCGCTACGCCGGTCGGTCGGGGTCGCTCACCGAATACCACCGCGAGGCGGTGCGGGGCACGGCCCGGGTCGCCAACGCCGCGCGCCAGCTGGGTGAGCTGCCGTGGTTCCTGACCAACGTCGTTCGGAAGGTGCTGATCGTCCTCAGGCTCCGGCGAGGCCCCTGGCCGTACTGATGATGCGAGTACGTTGCCGCTCATGCGCATCGGCTTGAGCGGGGGAGCCGCGACCGTCGACCGGATGGTCGAGCAGGCCGTCGAGGCGGAGGCTGACGGGTTCACGAGCCTGTGGTACGCCAGCGCGATCGGTGGCGACCCGCTCGTCGCGATGGCGCTCGCCGGGCGGGCGACGATCTCGATCGAGCTGGGGACGTCGGTCCTGCAGAGCTACACGTCCCACCCCGCGCTCCTGGCCAACCGCGCTGCTTCGGTGGTGGCAGCGATGGGGCGGCCCGGCTTCACGCTCGGCATAGGTCCGTCGCATGAGCCGGTCATCGAGGGCGCGTACGGCATGTCGTACGCCCGCCCGGGTCGTCACACCGAGGAGTACGTCGGCATCCTCACGGCGCTCCTGCGCGGTGAGGCCGTGGATGTCGACGGTGAGCAGGTCAGCCTGCACTCCGGTGGCCGGGTCGCGCCGCCACCGTTCCCGGTGCCCGTGCTCGTCGCCGCGCTCGCCCCTCGGCTGCTGCGAGTTGCCGGCGAGCACACCGACGGCACGATCCTCTGGATGGGCAACGCTCGTGCGATCGAGGCGCACGTCGCCCCTCGAATCGCCGCTGCCGCCTCGGCGGCCGGCCGCCCCGCGCCGCGGATCGTCGCTGGGCTGCCCGTGGCGGTGCACGACGACGTTGAAGAAGCGCGACGGACAGCCGGTGAGATGTTCGCCGGCTACGGCGTGCTGCCGAACTACCGGCGGATCCTCGACATCGGCGCGGCCGACGGCCCGGCCGACGCGGCCATCGTCGGCGACGAGGGCGCGGTCACCGCGCAGCTCGAGGCGTTGGTGGCCGCGGGCGCGACTGACATCTGGGCGGCGATCTTCCCGGTGGGCGCGGATCGAAAGGCGTCCAGGGCGCGCACGCGCGCCCTGCTGCAGACGCTCGCCGGCTAGGCGCGCGGTCGCCGGAACCGCGACCGCGCGCGATCGCGGATGCCCCACCACGTCACGAGGGTCAGCTCCTCGAACATGACGCTCAGGGACATCTTCGACTGACCCCTGACCCGATCGGTGAACACGATCGGCACCTCGGCGAGCAACCTCTGCGAGCGAGAGACGCGGTAGGCGGTCTCGATCTGGAAGCCGTAGCCCTTCGAGCGGGTGGAGAAGATGTCGATCGCCTTGAGCGCGTCGACCCGGTAGGCGCGGTAGCCGGACGTCGCGTCGTGCACGTCCATGCCGAGCACGAGGCACGCGTACCTGTTGCCATACCGGGACAGCGCCCGGCGGTACCACGGCCAATGGGGGATCTCGCCACCCGGTATGTAGCGCGAGCCGATCACCATCTCCGCGCCGCCCTCGATCGCGCCGATCAGGTTCGGCAGCTCCGCGGGATCGTGCGACAGGTCGGCGTCCATCTGGACGAGGATCTCATAGCCCCGGTCGAAGCCCTCGCGGAACCCGTGCCGGTACGCGTTGCCGAGCCCGTCCTTGCGCTCGCGGACGAGCACGTCCACCTGGCCGAGCTCCTTGGCCGAGGCCCTCGCGAGGTCGGCGGTGCCATCGGGGCTGCTGTCGTCGACGACCAGAACGTCGACCTCCGGCGCCGCGGCGCGGACCCTGTGCAGCACCTCGGTGATGTTGGCGGCCTCCTCGTAGGTCGGGACGACGACGAGAGTCCGCATCGGGCGCAGCGTAGTTGGAGGTCGGTCATGGACAGCGCGCGTACAGCTCGTACAGGCCACGCCCGAAGAGTCCCACGCCGTAGGAGCCGACCTGGCAGAAGTCGCGGGCCAGCACCTGGTTCGGTTCGTCGGGGCCGAACAGCCGGGAGTCGTTGGGCTCGACCCAGTCGTCGCGGATCGACGACAGGATCACGATGTCGGACGCAGCCAGCTCGTCGGCCAACCCGGAGTCGGCGGCGTTGGCGACGCCAGGGTCCATTTCGATGTAGCGCGTCGCCGGGTCGAGCTCGGGCAGCAGGTAGTAGAGGAAGGCTTCGCTGTAGGGCGTCTTGCGCAGATCGCCGGTGCCGACGAAGAGCTTCTGACCCGGTTGCGCCACCTCGTCCACCGCGTCGAGCAGCTCACGCACCGCCACGGCCGCGTCCTCGCGGCCGTAGTAGAAGGTCCGGTCGCCTCGGTCGATCGTGTGCGACTGGCGGTGGACGCCGACGCTCTGCGCGACATAGTCGCCGTAGGTCCGCCAGGTGAAGTGCGGCACGAGCACGAGCATCAGCAGCGCGGGTGTCGCTGCCGCCAGCGCGCCGAGCCGCCGCGACGGCCAGGCCGCGACGAGGGGGCGCACGAGCTCGACCACCGCCGCGGGAAGTAGGCCGAGGGGCACGCAGCTGACCCACGCGAGGTGCGTCGAGTCTGCGCGCTGCAGCGCCTGAGGCAGCAGCCCTGCCGAGAACACGGCCATCGCGAGCAGGCGCCGGTCACCGCGGCGGGCGGCGCGGACGCCGGCGACGACGAGCGCGACGTTGGCGGCGACGAGCAGCCCTAGCCACAACGAGAGCTGCGCCGGCGACGGCGGCGCGGGCAGCGGCCAGGGCGGCTCGGCCAGCCGGCCGGCCTTCTGGAGGAAGCCGTCGAACTCGCTCCACGTCGGCGGTAGCGGCAGGCGACGACCGCCGCGCAGGTCGAGCACCGGCTCGACGAAGAGTCCGTCGACCACGTTGCCGGGACCGGCCATCGCGAGGTGCACGAGGTACGGCGAAAGGCCGAGCGCCAGCGCGACGCCGTAGCGCCGCCGTCCCCCACCGTCGAGGGCCCGGACGATGATCCACCCGGAGAGCCCGACCGCGACGACGAGGTCGGGTCGGTACAGCAGCGCGGCGCCGGCGAGCAGGCCCGCGCCTGTCAGCAGCTGGCGGCGCCGACGATCGTCATCGCTGTCGAGCGCTCCCAGCGCGAGGTGCAATGACCACAGACCGAACGCGACCGCGCCCACCCACGCCAGCGCGGTCAGCCCGATGGGCGGCACGACGACGACCGCGGCGACCGCGCCACCCGCGGCAGCCAGCCACCGTCCCCATGGCCGCAGCAGCACGAACACGCCGTAGGCGACGCCTACCTGCTGTGCGAAGCCGATCAGGCGCTCGACCTCGAGCCGCGTGCCGAACAGCTCGAACGCGCCGGAGAGCATCCACAGCGACCCGGGCCCGTAGAGGTGCAGGAAGTCGCGGTTGGCCACGAAGCCCTTCAGCACGAGCTCGGGGAAGACGAGCATGAAGCCTTCCTCCATCGGTGGCCCCGGAGCTCGCCACAGCCCCCAGAAGGGCAGGAGGCAGGCCACTGCCACCGCCGCGATCGGCCCCCACCGGTGCCAACCTCGCCCGTGGTCCATCCGCCGGGAGGGTAGCGGCGCCCTCGTGGCGCGCCAGCGAAGCTCGGGGCTGGTGGGGGTGGGGGCTACGCTCGCCCCTCATGATCGGCTTCGAGCGCGACCTCGTGGCCACGCTGATCACGACCACCGATCCGGCCCAGCGCGCCGGGGTCGAGGCGTTCGTGGCGGGCACCCTGGACACCATGCCGGAGCACCTCCGGGCGGGGGTCCTCGCCGAGTCACTCGCGTTCGCGGCGCTCGCCCGAGCCCGCCGGTCGGGCGACCTCCAAGGCCTCGTCGCGCTGCTGGAGCGCAGCCCGATCGGCTTGGTGCGCCAGTACCTGCGGCTGTTCCGCTCGCTCGTGCTCTTTGCGGAGCACGAGCTAGCGCCGGCCTGATGCGCCACGTCGAGACCGAGGTCCTCGTCGTCGGCTCCGGTGCAGGCGGCAGCACGACGGCCGCGGTGCTGGCCGAGGCCGGCCGCACGGTCACGGTCGTCGAGGAGGGGCCGTGGGTCGATCCTGACGCCGTCGAGCCGTTCTCGTTGCAGGAGATGGTGCTCAAGTACCGCCATCACGGATCCTCGGCCGCGCTCGGCGCGCCGCCCGTCGCGTACGCGGAGGGGCGTTGCGTCGGTGGCAGCACCGAGGTGAACAGCGGTCTGTGGCACCGGCTCCCGGCCGACCTCGCCGAGGAGTGGTCCGGCCTCTACCGCATCGACGGCTTCCAGCCCGACGAGCTGGCCGCGTACGCCGAGCGGGTCGAGGCATGGCAGTCGGTGTCGCTCGTCCCGGCCGCGCCACCGCTGTCGTCCGCGCTACTCGAGCGGGGCGCGACGAAGCTTGGCTGGCGCTCGATGGAGTTCCCCCGCGTCTTCCGGTATGAGAGCGACGGGCGCGGCACCAAGCAGACGATGGCGCGCACGCTGATCCCGCGGGCGGTGGCCGCGGGAGCCGAGGTGCTGCCCGACATGCGCGTCCTCAAGCTGATGCGCCAAGGAGACCGCGTCATTGGCGCTCGCTGCCGTCATCACCAGGCGGACGGCCCGGTCGAGGATGTGACCATCGCGGCCGACGAGGTCTTCGTGTGCGGCGGCGCGATCCAGACGCCCGCCCTCCTCCAGCGCAGCGGCATCCGCCGCCGGATCGGCTCCGGCCTGAAGCTGCACCCGACGATCAAGATCGCCGCTCGCTTCCCACACCCGGTCGACCACGGTGAGGTGCCGATGCACCGCATCACCGAGTTCGCGCCGAACCTTACGATCGGGGGATCGGCCAGCAGGCGGGGGCACATCGTGCTCGCGCTCGCGGACTCCTCAGCCGACTACGCGGACGCGATGGCCGACTGGGAAAACGTTTCTGTGTACTACGCCGCCATCCGCAGCGAGGCGGGTGGTCGCGTGCTGGCGATCCCGGGCGTCCAGGCGCCGCTGGTGACCTACCGCCTGACCGATGGTGACATGAGCCGCCTCGCACGCGGCCTCGTCCACCTGGGCGAGCTACTCCTCGCGGCCGGGGCCACCGAGCTCTATCCGTCGGTCGAGGGCGGTGCGGTCGTCCGTCGCGTCGACGAGCTGGCGTCGTGGTGGGATGCGGTCGACCGGACGCACAGCAACCTGATGACGGTGCACCTGACGTCCTCGGTGCGGATGGGTGAGGCGCGCGACCTGACAGGCACCGACAGCTACGGGCGGGTGTGGGGCTACCGGAACCTGCGCGTGAACGACGCCTCGCTGCTGCCGGACGCGCCTGGCGTCAACCCCCAAGCCGGGATCATGACGATCGCGCTGCGCAACGCCGAGCACTTCCTGGCGTCATGAGCGACACGCCCCCGCGCCTCGCGCCGGACGTCGCGCGCCCCGCCACGGTGGTGGTGACCGGGGCCGCCGGCTGGCTCGGCCAGAACCTCGTGCGCGCGCTGGCACCAGAGCGCGAACGGGTGCGGTGCCTGGTCCACGACCGCGCTGAAGGTGCGCTGCTCGAGCTGGCCGGCCCTTCGGTCGAGGTGGTGGCGGGCGACGTGCGCGACCCCGCGGTGATCGACCGGCTCTTTGATGGGCTCTCTGCGGTGACGGTCGTGCACGCGGCTGCGATCATCCACCCCGAGCGCCGGCCGCGCGAGCTCTACGACGTCAACGTCGGGGGCACGCAGCTCGTCCTGGACCGGGCCCGCAGCGCCAGCGCGGCGCGGTTCCTGCACGTGTCGTCCAACTCGCCGTTCGGCGCGAACCCGACGCCCGCCGATCGCTTCACCGAGGCGTCGCCGTTCAACCCCTACATGGCGTACGGCCGCTCCAAGCTCGAGGCCGAGCACCTTGTGGCGCGCAGCTACGAGCGGGGCGACCTGGCCGCGGTCGTCCTCCGGCCGCCGTGGTTCTACGGCCCGTTCCAGCCGGCTCGTCAGACCCAGTGGCTGAGCGCCGTCCGCAAGGGCCGGTTCCCGCTCGTGGGCGACGGCACGAACCAGCGGTCGATGGTGTTCACCGGCAACCTCGTGCACGGCCTGCTGCGCGCGGAGGTCGCAGCAGCCGCGCCGGGGAACGCTTACTGGATCGCGGACCCCCAGCCCTACGCGATGCGCGACGTGCTGCAGACCGTGCGCCACGCGCTCGACGCAGAGGGGCTTCCTGTCAGCGGTGGCCAGCCGCGCCTCCCGCGGCTCGCCGGCGTGGTCGCCGAGAAGGTCGACGGCGCGTTGCAGTCGGTCGGTCGCTACAGCCAGGCGCTGCACGTGCTGGGCGAGCTCAAGGACACGATCGCGTGCGACATCTCCGTGGCGCGATCCGAGATCGGCTACGACCCGCAGACGTCGCTGCTCGACGGCATGCGCATCAGCATCCGGTGGTGCCTCGAGCGTGGTGCGTCGCTGTGAACCGCACGGTCCTCGTCACCGGTGGCAGCGGCTACTTCGGCTCGATCCTGGTGGACAGGGCCCTTGCGCGCGGCGACCGCGTCCGCGTTCTCGACCTGAACCCGCCCGCGCCGCGCGACCTTCCGGTCGAGGCGATCGAAGCCGACGTGCGGGACCGCGACGCGGTTCGGACCGCGTGCGAAGGCGCCGACATCGTGCTCCACAACGTCGCGCAGGTCCCGCTGGCTCGCGACCGCGATCTGTTCCACTCGGTGAACGTGACGGGCACGGCCAACGTGCTGCTCGGCGCGCGCGACGCTGGCGTCGACAAGGTGGTGCACACGTCGTCGTCGGCGATCTTCGGCATCCCCGAGCAGAACCCGGTGACCGAGGACACGCAGCCCAGACCGCTGGAGGCGTACGGGCGGGCCAAGCTCGAGGCGGAGGCCCTCTGCCGCGACGCTGTCGCGGGTGGCCTGGACGTGACGATCATCCGGCCTCGCACGATCCTCGGCCACGGACGGCTCGGCATCATCGCCGTGCTCTTCGAGCTCGTGGCGGAGGGCGCGCCCGTCTTCGTGCTCGGCGGCGGGGCCAACCGCTACCAGTTCGTGCACGCGGAAGACCTGGCCGAGGCGTGCCTGCTCGCGGCAGGCCGTCCTGGACCGTCCGTCTACAACATCGGCGCGACCGAGTTCGGCACGATGCGCGAGACGTTGGAGGCGCTCGTCGAGCACGCGGCAACCGGCTCGGCCGTGCGGTCGCTGCCGACCGCGCCTGCCCGTCTCGGCATGAAGGTCGCCAGCGCCCTCGGCCAGGCGCCGTTCGCGCCTTACCACTGGCTCCTCTACGGCGAGTCGCTGTGGTTCGACACCAGCCGCGCCCGACGAGAGCTCGGTTGGGAGGCCACCCGCTCCAACAGCTCGATGCTCATCGAGTCCTACGAGTGGTTCCTCCAGCACCGCGACGAGCTCGCCGTCGGCGGCGGCTCGCACCACCAGTCACCGGTCCGGCTAGGCGCGCTCCGGCTCCTCAAGCGGCTCGCTTGATGGTCACGGCACTGCCTGACGAGGTCGAGCCTCGGCGGGCGCCTGACCGCGTGACGTTCGTCGCGCTGCTCGTGGCGTTGGTCACCCCGCTGATCGTCGCGGCGGTCGCGCTGCGTCGCGAGCAGTGGTTCCCGGCGCTTGATCTGACCATGACCGAGCTACGTGTCCGCGACGTCGGCACGTCGCACACACCGCTCATCGGCCTGCCCGGGCGGATCGGCACGCTCCAGGAGCAGGGAAGCCACCCCGGCCCCCTGAGCTTCTACGCGCTCGCGCCCACCTACAAGCTCCTCGGGTCGAGCGCGTGGGCACTGCAGGTCGCGACCCTGGTGATCCACGCCGTCGCGATGGGCGTCGGCCTGGCCATCGCTCGCCGCCGTGGCGGGACGCCGATGGTCCTCGCCGTGGCCGCCCTCCTCGCGCTCCTCACACGGGGCTACGGGCTGAGCACGCTCACCGAGCCGTGGAACCCGTACATGCCACTCCTGTGGTGGGTCGTCTTCCTGCTAGCGGTGTGGTCGGTCACCGTCGGTGACGTGGTGCTGCTGCCGGTCGCGGTCCTCGCCGCGTCGTTTTGCGCACAGACCCATGTCCCCTATCTCTCGATGACGCTCGGCCTCGGCGCGGTGGCCGTCATAGCGGCGGTGCTGCACCACCGCCGCGCGCCGGCGGGGTCCGATGAGCGACGACGCGTGCTCCGGTGGGGCGCCGCCGCCCTCGCGCTCGGTGTCGTGTTGTGGATCCCGCCGGTCATCGACCAGGTCACGCAGAGCCCGGGCAACCTGCGTCTCCTGTACCACCACTTCACCTCGCCGCCAGAGGGGCCGGTCGGTCTGGGCAAGGGCGTCGAGCTGCTGCTCCTGCACCTCGACATCGGTCGCTTCGCAACCGATCAGAACGGCACCTTCGGGTCGCTCGTCAACGCCACGTCCTCGCCCGACGGCTCGATCGTGCCCGGCCTCGTGCTGCTCATCCTGTGGGTAGGGGCCGCGGCGCTCACGGTGAGGCGGGGCAACCGAGCACTCGTGCGGTTGCACATCGTGGTCGCAGCTGGGCTCGTGCTGACGGCGATCTCGCTCAGCCGCATCTTCGGCGACCTGTGGTTCTACCTGATGCTCTGGGCGTGGGCGATCACGGCGCTGCTCGTCCTGGCGACGATGTGGAGCATCGTCGACCTCGTCGCGCCCCGGCTCGGTGATCGCGAGCGGGCACGCCTCGTGGAGGTGTCGGGGTGGGCGCTGGTGGCGGTGACGGTCATGTCGAGTGCGGTGTTCACCGCCGACGCCAACGATGCGCAGGTGCCGGCGCCGCGCCTGTCCGCCACCCTCGGCGCGCTCGTGCCGGGCACGGTGGAGGCGCTCGAGGACGGCCGCGGCCTCGCGACCGGGCGGGATGGCCACTACCTCGTGGCCTGGAGCGATGCGCTCCACATCGGCTCCCAGGGCTACGGGCTGGCCAGCGAGCTCGAGCGCGAGGGCTTCGACGCTCGGGTGACGCACGGGCTCCGCGCGCCGATGACGCGCTACCGGGTCATCGACCCCGCGGACGCGACGGCGGAGGTGCACTTCGCCAGCGGGATCTACGTCAAGGAGTGGCGAGAGACGCCTGGCGCGGTCGAGGTCGCGTACATCGAACCCCGCACCGCGGCGGAGCGCGTCGAGTTCTTCCAACTTCGCGAGCAGGTGATCGGCGAGCTGGCGCGCGCCGGCCTCGATGACATCGTCCCGATCATCGACCGCAACCTCTTCGGCGCGTCGATCGACCGGCGCATCGACGAAGGGACCCGCGAGCGCATTGCTCGGATGCTCGACCTCGGCATGCCCGCAGCGGTGTTCATCGCGCCGGTCGGCGCCGGCCAATGAGCGCCGATCCGGCCGACCTCGACGCGCTCGAGCGGTCGATCGATGACAGTGGTGCACGACCGACGCAGCGCGATGTGCACAGGTGGGTGCTGTGGCTCGCCACGCTCGCCGCCGTCGTTCCGATCGTCGTGGCGACCGTCCGGGCGATCGCGGAAGACTGGCTGCCGATCGGCGACAACGCCTATTTCGCGATCCGAGCTCGCGACGTCCTGACCGGGCACCACCCGCTGTTGGGCACGTGGACCTCTGCCTCCCAGAGCCTCGGCAAGGACCTCAACAACCCAGGCCCGATCTACTTCGATGCGCTCGCGCTGCCGGCGAAGATCGACGGCGCTGCCGGGCTCGCAGTCGGGGTGGCGGTGCTCAACATCTGCGCGGTCGTCGGCATCTTGTTTGTCGCGCGCCGGCGCGGCGGACCGGTGGCCGCGGCCGCAGCCATGGCGATGTCGGCCGCCCTGGTCTGGGCGATGGGGAGCGAGCTGCTCTTCGACCCGTGGCAACCCCACGCGCTGCTGCTCCCGTTCCTCCTCCTCATGACCCTCGTCTGGGCGATGGCGAGCGGCGATCTCGGCGCGCTGCCGTGGACGGCCTTCGTCGCGAGCTACATCGTCCAGACTCACCTCAGCTACGCGTACCTCATCGCCGCGCTCGTGGCGTCGGGGCTCGTCATGCTGGCCGTCGATCTTCGGCGCCGGCGACATCCAGGCGTCCTCCGGATCGGCGTGATCACCGTCGCCGTGCTCGCCGTCTGCTGGGCCCAGCCGGTGATCGAGCAGCTGACCGGCGATGGGGAGGGCAACCTCCACCGACTCGCCACCGCCGGCGGGACGCCCGACACGCCGGTCGGCATCAAGCTCGGTACGCGCCTGGTCGCGTCGGTCATGGCCCTCCCGCCGTTCTGGGGACGGCCGTCCTTCGAGAAGGCGCTCGTCCTGCTCGGCCTGGCCCGGTTGCCGTCCTTCGCCTCCGCGGTCATCGCCCTCGGCGCCCTCGCTCTCGTCGTCGTCGCCGCCGGCGCGTGGGCGCACCGCCGCGGTGATGAGCTCGGGCGCAGCGCCGTGCTCGCCGCGGCCGTCGCGCTCATCGCGGCGGAGCTGACCGCGGTCGCGCTGCCGCTGAGCGGTTTCGGGGTCGCGCCCCATCAGCTGCGATGGCTGTGGCCGATCGGAGCGTTCGTGACCTTCGCCGTCGTGCTGGTCGTCGCCCGCCGGCTCGCGGACGCTGGCCGGACGACGGCAGCGGTCGTCGGCCTGACCGCGATCGCCGTGGTGCTCGGTCTGCTGAGCCTGCCCGCGCACAACCCGCAAGCCGGTCCCAGCGCGGATGCCGACGCCATCCCCGCCACCCGCGCGCTGATCGCGCAGCTGGGGTCGCTCGAGAGCGAGGGCCCGCTGCTCCTCGACGTCCGCGGGTTGCGCTTCGCCGAGCCCTACAGCGTGCCGGTGCTGGCGGAGCTGCAGCGCCGAGGCATCGAGTTCGAGCTCGACGACAGCGGCATGATCCGCCAGCTCGGTGACTCCCGCGCCCTCAACGAGGCGCAGTCGAGGCTGGTGCTGCGCGAAGGCGACTTCGCGTTCGAGCCCCCGTCCGGCGGACGGGTCATCGCCCGCGTGCTCGGGCTCGATGACCGGCGGCGCGACGAGCTGGCCGACCTGCGTGCCGAGATCAGTCGCTATGTGAGGGAGAGCGGCCTCCGGCTGAACGACCGCGGCAGGGCAGCGCAAAGCATCGACGCGCTGCCCTTCTTCACCAGCATCGGCACTGAGGTGCGCGATGTCGATCCGCTGATCGCCAGCGGTGAGATCATCCTCATCGTGCGCGAGCGGCTGGCGCCCATCGACCCTGCCTGGCGTGACCGGTTCGAGCGCTTCAGCGACCTCCAGGAACGCTGGGACCACCACACGGTCGCGGTCTTCATCGCGCCCCTCGAGGAGCCCTCGTGACCCGGTTCTCGAGGCGTCAGCGAACTCAGCGAACTCAGTGCACGAAGTGCAGTCATGACAGCACTTCTTGCACCACATTCGCTGGGTTCGGCCCGGCGGAGCTGGCGTGACTGCTCCCGCCCGGGCGGCGGTTGGGCTCGTTGTGCCGATGTATGACGAGGAGATCCGCTTCCAGGAGTACGGCAAGCTGCTCGTGGACTTCATCGCCGACCAGGCGCCGGGCAGCGAGCTCGTCTTCGTCGACGACGGGAGCAGCGACGGGACCTGCCGCCTCGTCGACGAGCTCATCACCGCCCACCCCGACCTGCCGGTGCGGTTGCTGCGGCGTGCGCACGAGGGCAAGGGCGCGGCCGTCGCCGCCGGGCTCAACTCCCTCGTCGCTCCGCTCGGCGCGTTCTGCGACCTCGATCTGTCCACGCCGCTCGAGGAGCTCGGGCGGGTGATCGACGCCGCGGCGCGATCGGGCGGCCTCGCCATCGGGTCGCGCGACCTGTCGGGCTCGACGCTGGTCCAAGCCGAGAGCAAGGTCAGGGAGGCGTTGGGTCGCGCCTACAACCGTCTGCTTCAGGCAACCGTCACGCCCGGCATCGTCGACACCCAGTGCGGTGCCAAGGCCGCGTCCCGCGACGTCTGGCGCGCGGTGCTGCCGTACTGCCGGCAGCGGGGCTTCGCATGGGACGCGGAGGTGGTTGCCGTCGCACAGTCGCTCGGCATGGGCGTGCAGGAGGTGCCCATCCAGTGGCGCCACGACGAGCGCTCGAAGATCAACGTCGGGCGCGACGGCATCAAGATGGTGCTCCAGACCAGGCAGATCTGGCGCAGCGCTCGCGAGGCAGCCGTCGCACGCGTCGAGCGCCCACCGATCGCACCGCTCGACGAGGTGTTCGAGGGCCAGCACGCCAAAGAGCTCATCGCCGCCGACCGGACGCACTGGTGGTTCCGGGGCAAGGCCGCGTATGTCGCCACCGCGCTGCGCCGGACGGGCGGGCGGCGGGAGGGCGGGGTGCTCGTGGATGTGGGTGCCGGTGCCGGTGGCGTCACCGCGATGATCGGCTGGGATCCGGAGCACGTCGTCGTCATCGAAGGGGGGCGCGCGCTCGTCGAGCATGCGCGCCGCTCCAACGGGCTGCTTGCGGTGCAGGCGAGGGTGAACCCCCTGCCGCTCGCGGCGAGCTCTGCCCAGGTCCTCTGCCTCCTGGACGTCATCGAGCACCTGGCCGATGCCGCGCCCGCGCTGGCGGAGGCGGATCGCGTTCTGGCCGACGGCGGCCGCCTCGTGATCAACGTCCCTGCGCACGCGTGGCTCTGGAGCGCGGCTGACGAGCACCTCGGGCACCACCGCCGCTACAACCGGCGGCTGCTGCGCGCCGAGCTCGCGGCGGCCGGCTTCGAGCCGGTCCTGATGGGCCACGTCTTCAGCTGGCTGGTGCCGTTCGTGTGGGCCGAGCGGCGGTTGTCGCGTGGGGAGGCGCGCCTCGGCCTCGACCGGACCTCAGTGCTCATCGACCGGACCGCTCTCGTCCTCACGACCCTCGAACGGCTGCTCCTCGGACGGCTCTCGCTGCCGCTGGGCACGTCGCTGCTGTGCGTCGCCGAGCGCGCGAGCACTAGTGACCTGTCGCCGGATTGACGAGGTGTCTCGCCGGCCAGTGGCGTCGCTGACGGCGTCGCTCCTCCTTGTGGTAGGGCAAGGCTACGACTGCGTCGTCGGCTCCTTGTCAACGGCGCTTCTGGCTCGACGGATCCACCTCGCCAACTCGGCGACAGGCCACTAGATGAGCCGGCGCGCGCAGAGCATCGGTCTCGTCGTCGTCATCGCCGCGACCGTCGCGGTCCGTGTGGCCTGGATCGCTCACACCGCCCGCCCACCCGTCGGGCTCATCGATCCGACGTTCTACCGGGGGAGCGCGCTCGACCTCGCTGCCGGCAGGGGCTACACGTACCTCGGCCTGCGGCCGTCCGCGTACTACCCCGTGGGCTACCCCGCGGCTCTGGGCGCGCTGGTGTGGGTGGCCGAGCGGCTCGGCTTCTCCGGCCCCGATCACCTCGACGGCCTCGTCGGGTTGCTCAACGTGGTGCTGGCGGCGGCGTCGGTCGCGCTCGTCTTCGTCGTCGCCCGGCGCGCGACCGAGCAGCCCCGCACCGCGCTGCTGGCGGCCGCGCTCTATGGGCTGTGGCCCAACCTGGTGTTCCACAGCTCGGTCGCGCTCTCCGAGACGCTGTTCAACGCGCTCGTGCTCGCCGCGCTGGCGGTGCTCGTCACCGGGCAGATCGGGCCGGTCGGTCGGGGGCGGCTGCTCGCGGTCGGCGCGCTCATCGGCGCCTCCGCCCTGGTGCGGCCGATCTCGCTGCTGCTGATCCCAGCGATCGCACTCATGTGGACGGCCGGCGAGCCGACGGGTTGGCGCGGCTCGCTGCGCCGCGCCGTGCTCGTGGGCGCCGCGGCTGTCGTCGTCGTCCTGCCATGGACGGTGCGGAACCTCGTCGTGCTCGACGCCCCGGTACTCATCTCATCCAACCTCGGCGACAACCTGTGCATTGGGCACCACGACGGGGCGAGCGGGGGGTTCGAGATCCCTACCGCCTGCTTCGACGACTACCGCGGGCCGGAGGATGAGCTACGGCGCAACCGCGAGCTGACCGGCAAGGCGCTGCGCTACGCGGTGACCCATCCGATCGATGAGGCCGAGTTGGTCGCGCGCCGCGCCTTCCACACGTTCCGCGACGACCACGACGGACTCGCCGCGGTCGAGTCTTACGGTGCTGACCCGTTCCTCGACGAGGACCACCGGCGCTGGCTGCGGGTCGCGGCCGACGGCTGGTACACCGTCGTGGTCCTGCTGGGCGTCGTAGGACTCGTGATGCTGGGGCGCCGGCGGGACGAGCCGATCGGCCGGCTCATCGTCGCCTCCGCCGTGGCCGCAGGCATCCCCGCGCTGCTGTTCTTCGGGGACCCGCGGTTCAAGGTGCCGGTCGTGCCGTTCCTCGCCATCGGCGCGGCGGTAGTGCTCGCGAGGCTCAGCGAGCGCGGCGCGCCGGGTCCACAGCGCGGGGGATGATCGGGGCGTCGCGGCCCGTCCCCCGCTCCGGCTGCGACGTCTCCTCGTGGTACTCCTCTTCGACGTTGACCGCCCAGATGTCATGGTCGGCGCCGAGGATGTTCTCCACCGTGAGCATCGCGGTGAGCATGGCGTGGTCCTGGTTGTTGTACTTGTGCAT